>CAZUXK010000057.1:0-7442 GCA_964624025.1 uncultured Brevundimonas sp. | reverse complement strand
ATCACCGACCCGGCGGTCGGCGCCTGCACGTGGGCGTCCGGCAGCCAGGTGTGCACCGGCCACATCGGCATCTTCACGGCGAAGGAGGCGAAGAAGGCCAGCCACAGCAGCGGCTGCACCGCCGGCGAGAAGGCGTAGGTCTTCAGCTCGGGGATGCTGGTGGTGCCGGCCTCGAAGGCCATCCACAGCATGGCCAGCAGCATCAGCACCGACCCCAGCAGGGTGTAGAGGAAGAACTTGTAGGCCGCGTAGATCCGGTTCTGACCGCCCCAGATGCCGATGATCAGGAACATCGGGACGAGGGTGCCCTCGAAGAAGATGTAGAACAGGAACAGGTCCAGCGCGGTGAAGACGCCGATCACCAGCGTCTCCAGCACCAGGAAGGCGACCATGTACTCGACGACCCGGTCCTTGATGGTGGTCCAGCTGGCCAGGATGCACAGCGGCATGAGGAAGGCGGTCAGCACCACGAACAGGATCGAGATGCCGTCGACGCCGAGATGGTACTCGGCCCCGGCGAACCAGGCGTAGCGCTCGACGAACTGGTAGCCCGGGTTGGCGGCGTCGAAGCCGGCCAGCATCACGCCCGAGACCCCGAGGGTCGCCAGGGTGGTCAGCAGGGTGATCCAGCGCGCCGCACTGTCGGCGGCTCCGCCCTTGAGGGCGAGGCGCGCGAGCAGGACGAGGCCGACCCCGACCAGCGGCAGGAAGGTGACGATGCTCAGGATGTGAGGCACGGGATCAGGCTCCCCACGAGGTGATGGCGAAGGCGAGCAGACCCGCCACCCCCAGCAGCATCACGAACGCGTAGTGATAGACGTAGCCGGACTGCAGACGCGACAGCCAGCCGGCCGACTTGAGCGAGGTCCACGCCGCCCCGTTGGGCCCGAGACCGTCGATGATCTTCACGTCGCCGACCTTCCAGAACAGGTCGCCCAGCGCCTTCGAGCCCTTGACGAACACGACGTCGTAGACCTCGTCGAAGAACCACTTGTTGTAGAAGAAGGTGTGCAGCGGCCCGCCGCGCTCGGCCATGCGCCGCGCCATGCCTTCCTTGAGGATGTAGACATAGACGGCGATCGCCGTGCCCAGCAGGGACACCACCAGCGGGGCCCACAGCACCCAGCGCGGCACGTCATGGCTGTCGTGCAGCACGTGGTTGTGGGCGGCTGTGTAGATGGCCCCGCGCCAGAACTCGTGCTCGTGGTAGCCGACGAACTGGTCGTAGAAGGCGAAGCCCGAGGCGATCGCCCCGACCGACAGCACGATCAGCGGCACGAGCATGACCCAGGGGCTCTCGTGCGGCTTCAGCGGGCCATTGTGGTGGCCGTGATCGTCATGGTGCGCATCGGCAGGACCGTGATCGTCAGCATGAGCGGGCGCATGGGCCGCGTGGGCGTGGTCATGACCGTGGTCATCCGCATGCCCGTGCTCGTCCTTCCACACCGGCTTGTTGTGGAAGGTCATGAAGATCAGACGCCACGAATAGTAGGCGGTCAGGCCGGCGGCGAAGAGACCGACGAAGAAGGCGAACATGCCGGCCGGATTGCTGGCCCCGGCCGCGAACGCGGTCTCCAGCACCGAATCCTTCGAATAGAAGCCGGCGAAGCCCCACTTCAGCTCAGGGATGCCGAGACCGGTAATGGCGATCGTGCCGATCATCATCACCGCATAGGTCACCGGCAGCAGCCGCCACAGGCCGCCCATCTTCCGCATGTCCTGCTCGTGGTGCATGCCGTGGATGACCGAGCCGGCGCCCAGGAACAGCAGCGCCTTGAAGAAGGCGTGGGTGAACAGGTGGAACATGGCCGCCTGATAGGCCCCGACGCCGGCAGCGAAGAACATGTAGCCGAGCTGCGAACAGGTCGAATAGGCGATGACCCGCTTGATGTCGTTCTGGGTCAGGCCGACGGTCGCGGCGAACAGGGCGGTGACGGCGCCGACGATGGCCACGATCTGGGCCGCCACCGGGGCGTACTCGAACAGCGGGCTCAGCAGGCAGACCATGTAGACGCCGGCGGTCACCATGGTGGCGGCGTGGATCAGGGCCGAGACCGGGGTCGGGCCCTCCATGGCGTCCGGCAGCCAGGTGTGCAGGAAGAACTGGGCCGACTTGCCCATGGCGCCAATGAACAGCAGGAAGGCCGCCAGATCGAGCGCCGACCAGGTGTGGCCGAGGAACGACCAGCCCTCCCCGGCCCGTTCGGCGATCAGCGGGAACAGTTCGGCGAACTGGATCGTGCCGAACATCCAGAACACGGTCATGATGCCGAGGGCGAAGCCGAAGTCGCCGACGCGGTTGACCACGAAGGCCTTGATCGCCGCCGCGCTGGCGGTGCGCTTCTTGTACCAGAACCCGATCAGCAGATAGGACGCCAGCCCCACGCCTTCCCAGCCGAAGAACAGCTGCATGAAGTCGGCGGCCGTGACCAGCGCCAGCATGGCGAAGGTGAACAGCGACAGATAGGCGAAGAAGCGCGGCCGGCTGTCGTCCTCGGCCATGTAGCCCCAGGAATACAGGTGCACGAGGGCCGAGACCGTCGTCACCACGATCAGCATCACCGCCGACAGGCCATCGATGCGGATGGCCCAGTTCGACTGGAAGTCGCCGACATTGATGAACGGCGACAGGATCACGGTGAAGGGCTCGAGCCCGCCCCAGGTCCACTGCACGAACACGGTCCAGGACACGGCGCAGGCGAAGAACAGCAGGCCGGTGGTGACCGCCTGGCTGGCGAGGTCGCCGATGCGGCGGCCGAACAGGCCGGCCACGACCGCGCCCAGCAGCGGCGCGAAGACCCCGAGGGTGACGAGAAGTTCGATGGTCACGGTCAGCCCTTCATCACCGAGGCGTCGTCAACGGCGATGTCGCCGCGGTTGCGGAAGAAGGTCACCAGAATGGCCAGGCCGATCGCCGCCTCGGCCGCCGCCACCGTCAGGATGAACAGCGCCATGATCTGCCCGGCGATGTCGTTCAGATAGGCCGAGAAGGCCACGAAGTTGATGTTCACGGCCAGCAGGATCAGCTCGACCGACATCAGGATGATGATGACGTTCTTGCGGTTCACGAAGATGCCGAACACGCCGATGGTGAACAGCATGGCCCCGACGGCCAGGTAGTGGGCGAGCCCGATGTCCATCAGTTCAGCTCCTCGGGCGAGACGCCGGCGCCGACGGCGGGCGTGCGCACGGCGATGGCCTTGCGCCGGTCACGGTTGACCTGGGCGGACGGATCCTGGCGCCGGATATGCGGCTTGTGGCGCAGGGTCAGGGTGATGGCCCCGATCATGGCGATGAGCAGCACGATCCCCGACGCCTGGAAGAAGTAGACGTAGTCCGTATAGAGCACCCGGCCGATGGCCTCGACGTTGCTCATTTCCGCCGTGGGGGCCACCGGGCCGATGGCGCCGCGCGCCGCCCCGCCCTGCACCACGGCCATCGAAACGACGATCATCTCGGCCAGCAGGATGCCGGCGATGATCCCGCCGAACGGCAGGTAGCGGGCGTAGCCCTCGCGCAGCCGGACGAAGTCGACGTCCAGCATCATCACGACGAACAGGAACAGCACCGCGACGGCGCCGACGTAGACGACCACCAGCAGCATCGCCAGGAACTCGGCGGCGAGCAGCACGAACAGGCCCGCCGACGAGAAGAAGGCGAGGATCAGCCACAGCACGCTGTGGACCGGGTTGCGCGCGGTCACGACGAGCAGTCCGGAGACCACGGCGGTCGCCGCCAGCAGATAGAAGGCCAGGCCTTGCAGCATGTCCGGGACGACGCCCCCTTGAGACCGTTGGCACGGCGGAATCGCCGCGCTTCTTAGACACTGATCGCTCCGAAATGAAGCGACCTCATACCCCTCGACCGTCGCCCCTCCGGCGACGGGTGACGCGCCTTAGCGATACGGCGCGTCCAGTTCCAGATTGCGGGCGATGACCCGCTCCCAGCGATCGCCGTTCGCGAGCAGGCGCTCCTTGTTGTAGTAGAGCTCCTCGCGCGTGTCGGTGGAGAACTCCTGGTTCGGTCCCTCGACGATGGCGTCCACCGGGCAGGCCTCCTGGCACAGGCCGCAGTAGATGCACTTCACCATGTCGATGTCGTAGCGGGTCGTGCGGCGGCTGCCGTCCGGCCGCGGCTCGGATTCGATGGTGATGGCCTGGGCCGGGCAGATCGCCTCGCACAGCTTGCAGGCGATGCAGCGCTCTTCCCCGTTGGCGTAGCGGCGCAGGGCGTGCTCGCCGCGGAAGCGCGGCGAAATCGGGTTGCGCTCGAACGGATAGTTCACGGTGGCCTTGGGACGAAGCATGTACTTCACCGACAGGGCGATGGCGCCGATGACGTCCAGCATCATCGCGCCCTTGGTCGCCTGGACGATACGGGTGAACATCAGTCAGGGTCTCCGCGGCGCGTGCAGTCGCGCTCGTAACGTTCGGTGCTCTTGTCCATCATGGCGCACAGGCGCCCACGCTCTTCCTCGCGCCGGGCGATCTCCTCCTGACGCCGCTCCCACTGCCACGAGCTCTCGGGCATGCGCTCATAGGCCGGCGCGCAGCCGGTCAGGCCCACGCCTGCGCCGATCATCGCCGCCATGAGCCCGGCGCCGCGCATCAGGCGCCCACCGCGAACACGCGCCAGGCGGCCACGGCAACCACGGCCACCAGCGAGGCCGGCAGGAAGATTTTCCAGCCCAGCCGCATCAGCTGGTCGTAGCGGTAGCGGGGCACAAAGGCCTTCACCATGGCGATCATGATGAACCAGAAGACGATCTTCGAGGCGAACACGAGGAAGTAGAACAGGTTGGCCAGGAAGGGCGGCCACGACTGCAGGAAGTCTGTGGGGAAGCCCGGGTGCCAGCCGCCGAAGAACAGCAGGCTGATCATGGCGCACATGAAGACGATGTTGGCGTACTCGCCGATCATGAACAGCAGGTACGGGGTCGAGCTGTACTCGACCTGGTAGCCGGCCACGAGCTCCGACTCCGCCTCGGGCAAGTCGAACGGCGGGCGGTTGGTCTCGGCCAGGGCCGAGATGAAGAAGATGATCGCCATCGGGAACATCAGCAGCACGGTGGGCCAGGTGTCGGCCCCGCCGCCGAAGGCGAACCAGTTCCAGATCCAGCCCTGCTGCTCGGTGACGATGGCGGTCAGGTTCATCGTCCCGGCCAGCAGGATGACGTTGATGATCACCAGGCCGATCGAGACCTCGTAGCTGACCATCTGCGCCGCGGACCGCAGCGAGCCGAGGAAGGGGTACTTCGAGTTGGAGGCCCAGCCCCCCATGATGATCCCGTACACGCCGAGGCTCGAGATGGCGAAGATGTACAGGATGCCGACGTTCAGGTCGGAGATGACCCAGCCCGGCGCGAACGGGATCACCGCCCAGGCGATGAAGGCCAGGATGAAGGTGATCAGCGGCGCCAGCAGGAACACGGTCTTGTCGGCGCCGGCCGGGATCACGACCTCCTTCAGCACGAACTTGAAGAAGTCCGCGAAGGACTGCAGCAGGCCGAACGGGCCGACGACATTGGGCCCCTTGCGCAGCTGCACCCCGGCCCAGACCTTGCGGTCGGCCAGCAGCAGGAAGGCCAGCGAGATCAGGATCCCGACGGTGACCAGCAGGATCCCGCCGGTGGTGGCCAGGGTCCAGCCCAGCGGCGAGGACCAGAACGAGGTTTGGGCGTCCATGTCTTACTCCGCCGCCAGCAGGGCCGGACGGGCGCGCTGGGCGCTCAGTTCGGCCATGGTCGCGCTGGCGCGCTGGATGGGGTTCGTCAGGTACGGGTCGGAGACCGCCGACCGGAACGCCGTATCGCCCGGTTCGCCCTTGTTTCCAAGCGCCTCGACCTTGAAGGCGGCGGCCGGCGCCAGATAGTCGATCCGGCCGAAGGTCGGATGGTCGGCCATCAGGCGCGCGCGCAGTTGCTCGAGGCTGTCGTACGGCAGGGTCTTGCCGACCCGCTCGGACAGGGCGCGCAGGATGGCCCAGTCCTCCTTGGCCTCGCCCTTGGGGAAGACGACCCGCTCGGCCATCTGCACCCGGCCCTCGGTGTTGACGTAGAGGCCGCTCTTCTCGGTCCAGGCCGCGGCCGGCAGGATGACGTCCGCGCCGTGCGCGCCGCGGTCGCCATGGCTGCCGAGATAGATCTTGAACGCCTTGGTGGCCGAGACGTCGATCTCGTCAGCGCCCAGCAGGAACAGCACGTCCAGCGCGCCCTTCTTGGCCATCTCGACCGCCGGCAGACCGCCCTCGCCCGGGACAAAGCCCATGTCGAGGCCGCCGACGCGGCTGGCCGCCGTGTGCAGCACGTTGAAGCCGTTCCAGCCCTCGCGCACCACGCCGGCCTTGGCCGCCAGACGCGCCACGGCGTTCAGCAGGGCCGGGCCATCCGGGCCCGCCAGCAGGCCGGCGCCCACGATGATCGCCGGGCGCTGCGCCGCCGCCAGGGCGTCGGCGGCCGCCTTGGGCAGGCGGGTCAGGGTCTTCGAGCCATGGCCGACGAAGTCGTAGTCGTAGGTCAGCTCCGCGCGCTCGCCGATCACGCTGACCTTGAGGCCGCCCTTCAGCCAGGCCTTGCGGATCCGGGCGTTGAGCAGCGGAGCCTCGAGCCGCGGGTTGGTCCCGATCAGCAGGATGTGGTCCGCGTCCTCGATACCGGCCAGACCGCTGTTGAACAGCCAGCTCTCGCGCGGCCCGTCGCCCAGCACCGTCCCGTTCTGACGGCAGTCCGTGTTCGGCGAGCCCAGCGCGCGGAACAGGTCCAGCGCCGCCTTCATCGACTCGGCGTCCTGCAGGTCGCCGGCGATCACGCCCATGCGCTCGGGCTTGGTCGTCTTCAGCTTCAGGGCCACGGCGTCCAGCGCCTCGGTCCAGCTCGCCGGTCGCAGCTTGCCGTTCTCGCGCAGCCACGGCCGGTCGAGCCGGCGCACGTTCAGACCGTCGACGACATAGCGGCTGCGGTCGGCCAGCCACTCCTCGTTGATGCCCTCGTGCACCCGCGGCAGGATCCGCATCACCTCGGCCCCGCGGCTGTCGGCGCGGATGTTCGAGCCCAGCGCGTCCATGACGTCGATGGTCTCGGTCTTCTTCAGCTCCCACGGGCGGTAGTGGAACGACCACGGCCGGTGCGTCAGGGCGCCGACCGGGCACAGGTCATTGACGTTGCCCGACAGCTCGCTGTCGACGTTCTTTTCCAGATAGGTGGTGATCTCCGCGTCCTCACCGCGCGAGATCATGCCGATGTCCGGCACGCCGGCGACCTCGCTGATGAAGCGGACGCAGCGCGTGCACTGGATGCACCGCGTCATGAAGGTCTTCACCGTCGGACCCATGTTCTTTTCTTCGACGGCGCGCTTGTTCTCGGCGTAGCGCGAGCCGTCGCGGCCATAGCCCATGGCCTGGTCCTGCAGGTCGCACTCGCCGCCCTGGTCGCAGATCGGGCAGTC
>CAZUXK010000056.1:0-15622 GCA_964624025.1 uncultured Brevundimonas sp. | reverse complement strand
AGGTGCTTGGACGCCGGATTGATCGCGCCGCCCCGCGCCTCGGGCCGGTAGAAGGTGGAGCCGAGCTCGCACCGGCGGTCCGGTCGCACGATGTTCAGCAGGCTGGTCGTCCCGACCACCCGGCCGCTACTCAGGTCCCGAACGGCCCAGGCGATGCGATCGCCCGCCGCCATGGAGGAGAGCGCGCTCTCCCACCAGCGCCCGAAGTGGGGCCCGTGCGCGGCCGTGGCCATGATGTCCCAGGCCTCGGGATCACAATCGAGCGCCTCCGCCAGCTCGTGGCGCAGGTCGTCCGCCAGCGGCTCGAGGCGGACCCAACGGTTTGCGAGGGTCGCCGCCGCGAGATTCACAGCGCCCCTTGCCCCCGCAGGAACGCCGCCACCGCATCGCGGTCCACGTCCTTCTGCACGAAACCGTCGCCGATGGCGCGGGCGAGGATCAGGGTCAGCCGGCCGCCCTCGGCCTTCTTGTCGCCGGCCATGCGGGCGATCAGCCGCTCGGCGGAGAAGGGCGCGTAGCCCTCGAGCCGGGTCGGGAGGCCGGCCGCGTCGAAGGCCCGCGCCGCCGCGGCCGCGTCGTCGGCCGGGCAGAGCCCCTGCGCCGCCGAGAAGCGGAACGCGAGGGCGCAGCCCAAAGCCACCGCCTCGCCATGGGTCATCACCGTCTCTTCGAAGCCCAGCTCGGCCTCCAGCGCGTGACCGAAGGTGTGACCGAGGTTAAGCAGGGCCCGCGCACCCGCCTCCTTCTCGTCTTCGGAGACGATGGCCGCCTTGATCTCGACCGACCGCACCACCGCCGGCTCCAGCGCGGCCACATCGCCCTGCGCCCCGGCCGCGCCCTCCCCCGCCAGCCAGTCGAAGTAGGCCGCGTCGCGGATCAGGCCGTGCTTGAGCACCTCGGCCCAGCCCGAACGGAGCTGTCGCGGCGGCAGGGTGGCGAGGGCGTCGATGTCCGCCAGCACGCGGCGCGGCTGATGGAAGGCGCCGATCATGTTCTTGCCGGCGGCGGTGTCGATGGCGGTCTTGCCGCCCACCGAGGAGTCCACCTGCGCCAGCAGGCTGGTCGGCAGCTGCACAAAGTCGACGCCGCGCATGTAGAGGGCCGCCGCGAGGCCGGCCAGGTCGCCGACCACCCCGCCGCCGAGGGCGAGAATCACGTCCTTGCGATCGAGCCCGTGCGCCAGCAGGGCGTCGCACAGGGTCTCGAGGCCCCGCCAGGACTTGGACGCCTCGCCGGGCGGCACCGGGATGATGGAGACGTCGACGCCGCGCGCCTGCAGGGCGGCGGCGACCGTCTGCGCGTGGGTGGCGACGACATTGCCGTCGGCGACGATCACCGTGCGGCCGCGCACGAGGTCGCCCAGCTGGCCAGCCGCATCGGCCAGCAGGCCGCGCCCGACCCGCACCTCGTAGGGACGGAAGCCCGTCCCGGCCACCTGCACCACCTGCGTCACCAGCTCTCCTCCGGATGGGCGAGGCGATGGGCCTCGAGCGCCTTGATGACCCGGCCGACGGCCTGACCGTGCGGTCCGGAGCCGACATCGACCACGAGATCGGCCTCGGCGTAAATCGGATAGCGCGCCTCCGCCAGCGCCGTCAGGGTCGACAGCGGATCCTTGCCGCGCAGCAGCGGCCGGGTGTCGCGCCGCGCCACCCGATCGGCGATGACCGGCAGCTCGGCCCGCAGCCAGACGCTGACGGCATGGCTCTTCAGCAGGTTGCGGGTGTCGGCGTTGAGGACGGCGCCGCCGCCCGTAGCCAGCACCACCGGCGGGCCCATGAGCAGGCGGCGCATCACCCGGGCCTCGCCGGCGCGAAACTCCGCCTCGCCCAGATCGGCGAAGATTTCCGACACCGAGCGACCGGCGGCGCGCTCGATCTCCTCGTCGCCGTCCACGAACGGACGGCCGATCCGGGCCGCCAGGCGACGGCCCACGGTCGATTTGCCCACGCCCATCAGCCCGATCAGGGCTATGGTGCGGGGACCGGCTCGGGACGGGGCGGCGGAACTTGCGTCGGACATCAGGGGCGCTGATCCTACACAAGCGGAACCATGAGCGAACCCCAGATCGAGGCCTTCCTGGAGATGATGGCGGTGGAGCGCGACGCCTCGCCCCACACCATTGCCGCCTATGGCCGCGATCTCGCCGACGCGGCGGCGGGCCTCTCGGCCGACGGCGGGCTGCTCGCCGCTGATCGGGAAGCCGTAGAGGGCTGGTTCGCCGACCTGTCGCGGCGCGGCCTGTCCGCGGCGACGGCGGCCCGGCGGCGCAGCGCCCTGCGCCAGTTCTACCGCTTCGCCCTCGCCGAAGGCTGGCGCGAGGATGATCCGTCCCGGCGGCTCGACGCCCCGCAGCGCGGCCGCCCCCTGCCGAAGGTGCTGGATCGCGACGAGGTCGAGCGCCTGATCGCCGCCGCGGCGGCGCGCGAGGGGGTCGGCGGGCTCCGCCTGATCGCCCTCGTGGAGCTGACCTATGCCGCCGGGTTGCGGGTGTCCGAGCTGCTGGCCCTGCCGGTCGCGGCCGCGCGGCGGGATCCGGCGTACCTGGTGGTGCGCGGCAAGGGCGGGAAGGAGCGGCTCGCGCCCTTGAACGGCCCGGCGCGCGAAGCCCTGGCCGCCTGGCTGGCCGCCCGTGACACGGCGCGGCCGAACGGCGCGCCGGACAGTCCCTGGCTGTTCCCGTCGCGGGGTCGAAGCGGACGGCTGACTCCCCGCCGCTTCGCCCAGCTGCTGGACCAGGCGGCGATCGACGCCGGAGTCGACCCGGCGAGGGTCAGCCCGCACGTGCTGCGCCATGCCTTCGCCACCCACCTGCTGGAGGGCGGGGCTGACCTGCGCGTGGTCCAGACCCTGCTGGGCCATGCCGACATCGCCACCACCCAGATCTACACCCACGTGACGTCAGACCGCCTGGTGGAGATGGTGCGCAGCAAGCACCCGCTGGCGCGTCGATGACGCCCGTAGCTCCGGCGCTTGCCGCGCGCGACGCCTCCCATTAGGTTCCGCCGCCTTGTTCCGGGCCCCTGCCCGCCGCTTCCGGACGCCTTGATGGCCACCCATTACCTCGACTTCGAAAAGCCGATCGCCGAGCTTGAAGCCAAGATCGAGGAGCTGAGCCTGCTGTCCTCGACGGCCGGCTCGTTCGAGTCGGAGATCGAGGGCCTTCGCAAGAAGGTCGAGCAACTGCGGCGCAAGACCTACGCCGACCTCGACCCTTGGAAGAAGACCCAGGTCGCCCGGCATCCCCAGCGGCCGCATCTGGTCGATTATCTGACCGGCCTGTTCAGCGACTGGACCGAGCTGCGCGGCGACCGCCAGTTCGGCGACGACCAGGCCATCCTCGGCGGCCTCGCGCGATTCCGCGGCCAGGCCTGCGTGGTGATGGGCCACGAGAAGGGCCACGACACCGCGACCCGCCTGACCCACAACTTCGGCATGGCCCGCCCCGAGGGCTATCGCAAGGCCGTGCGCCTGATGGACATGGCCGACCGGTTCGGCCTGCCGGTCCTGACCTTCGTCGACACAGCAGGCGCTTATCCCGGCCTCGGGGCCGAGGAACGCGGCCAGGCCGAGGCTATCGCCCGCTCCACCGAGCGTGGTCTGACGCTGGAGGTGCCGATGATCGCCACCATCACCGGCGAGGGCGGCTCCGGCGGGGCCATCGCCCTGGCCGCCGCCAACCGCGTGCTGATGCTGGAGCACTCGATCTATTCGGTGATCTCGCCCGAGGGAGCCGCCTCGATCCTGTGGCGCGACGGGGCCCGGGCCCAGGACGCCGCCGCGGCCATGAAGATCACCGGACCGGACCTGATGGGCCTGAAGATCGTTGACCGCATCGTTCAGGAGCCGGTCGGCGGCGCCCACGCCGACCCGCAGGCCGCGATGCAGGCCGTCGGCGATGCGCTTGAAGACGAGCTGCGCACCCTGTCGGCCCTGTCGCCGGAAGCGCTGCGCCGCCAGAGGGCCGAGCGCTTCTACGCCATCGGGCGCGCCTGACCGCACAACTTCGACCAGAACGTCGCACTTTCTGGGTGCAACAGCTTAGCTTACGCTCGCCGGAGTCGAATGATTCTAGCGGGGATGGCAGGGCATGGCGTTTCCGGGGAGCACGGTCCGGGCGGACAGCTTTGCCGTCAACCTGACCGAGGCGGTCACCATGGTGATCGAGGACTCGCCCTTCGTCCTTGAGCTGACCTCCAGGGTGCTCGCCGGCTTCGGGATCCGTCGGCGTCGCGCCTGCCAGACGCCGGAGGAAGCGATGGCGGCGCTCACCTCCCAGCCCGTGGACCTGGTGCTTGTGAACGCCGACCTGCCCGGCACCTCGGGCTATGAGCTGGTGCGCTGGCTGCGCCGCTCCGCCCATGAGGCCAACCAGTTCGTGCCGGTGATCATGACCGCCACCCATGTGGTGCCCTCGACCCTCGCCCGGGCGCGGGACAGCGGGGCGAGCCTGATCCTGATCAAACCCTTCAGTCCCATGAAGCTGCTGGAGCGGATCGTCTGGGCCGCCCGCGACACCCGCCCCTTCCTTGAGGCCGGACCCTACCGGGGACCGGACCGCCGGATCCGTAAGCTCAACTACGGCGGCCCCGAGCGCCGGGTCGCCGCTGCGCCGGTCATCGCCCGCCCCGGCGACCCCCTCGGCCTGCTCTCATGACCGCCGTCATGTACCCCGGCCGGGTCTCCCGACTGGGCCGGATGATCGATCTGCCCGGCGGCGTCACGCTAGCGGAAGCCCTGAAGCAGGCGCAGAACAATCTCGCCCCCTTGCGGGCACCTGCACTCGAAAGGATCGCGGAGTACATCGGCGAACTGGAGGGCCTTGCCCCCGCGACGGCAGAGGTTGAGCGGGTCTACACCCTCGCTTCCGGCATCATCGACTGCGCCAGCCTGTTCGACCTCGGCGAGGTCTGCGCGGTCGCGGCGGGCTTGTGCGACCTGGTCGAGGACGCCTCGCCGGAGCGGCCTTTTGACTGGCGCATGCCGGCCCTGCACGGCCGGACCCTGAAACTGCTGCTCAGCCTGCCCAGCTACGCTGCCGAGGAGCGGCTGCGGCTGCGCGACGAGATCGCCGCCGTGGTCGCCCACAAGCGCGCGACGCGGACCTAACCCTCCGCCGCCGCTTCGGGACGCCGGGCGCCGCGCGTCTGCTTGCGCCAGAGGGCCGCGTACTCCCCGTCAGGCCGGGCGACCAGATCGGCGTGAGTTCCCCGCTCCACCACCTCGCCGGCCTTGAGGACCAGAATCTGGTCCGCGTCCGCGACGGTCGACAGCCGGTGCGCCACGACCAGCGTCGTCCGTCCGGCCCGGGCGCGCCGCAACGTCTTCTGGATGGCCTGTTCCGTACGGCTGTCCAGCGCGCTGGTCGCCTCGTCGAGGATCAGCAGCGACGGATCGGCCAGCAGGGCGCGGGCGATGCCGACCCGCTGCCGTTCGCCGCCCGACAGCTTGAGGCCGCGCTCCCCGACCATGGTCGCCATGCCCTGGGGCAGGCCGCGGATGAAGTCGCCCAGCTCGGCCGCCTCCGCCGCCGCGAGGATCTCCGCCGCGTCCGCCTCCGGCCGCGCGAAGGCGATGTTGGCCTGCAGGGTGTCATTGAACAACGCCACGTCCTGCGGCACCAGGGCGACGCTGGCGCGCAGCGAGGCCTGGGTCACGGACCGGGCGTCATGCCCATCGAGCAGCACGCGACCTGTCTGGGGATCGAGCAGGCGCAGCGCCAGCATGACGATGGTCGACTTTCCGGCTCCCGACGGCCCGACCAGCGCCACCGTCGTCCCCGGTTCGGCGACGAAGCTCACGGCCTCGAGGCCATTGGCGCGGGCGTCGTGGCGATAGCCCACCGCCTCGAAAACGAGCCGGGCCCCGCGCGCATCAATCCGGCGCGGCAGGGCGGCGGCCCCGGGGACGTCGGCCACCTGCGGCTGCTGCCGCGTGACCTTCAGCATCTCCTCCATGTCGATAAAGGACTGGCGCACCTCGCGGTAGGCGAAGCCGAGAATGTTCAGCGGCTGGTAGAGCGAGATCATGATCAGCACGGCGGCGGTCACATCGCCCGGGCCCATGCGGCCGGCGGCGGCCTCCACCCCGGCCATGACGGCCATGACGCCGAGGCCGAGGTTCATGATCCCCGACTGGATCACGTTGAGCAGCGCCAGCGAGCTGTTGGCCTTCAGCGACGCCTGCGTATAGGTCGCCAGCGCCGCGTCGTAGCTGGCCGCGGCGCGACCCTCGGCCCCGAAGGCCTTGACTGTCTCGTAGTTGAGAAAGGCGTCGACCGCCTGGCCGGCCGCGGCGCTGTCGGCCTGGTTCATGATGCGGCGGTGCTCCAGACGCCAGTTCGACAGGGCGAAGGTCGAGACGGCGTAGACGGCCACCACGACCACGGCGACAGCGCCGAAGCGCCAGTCGTAGCGGCCCGCCAGCACCCCGGCGGCGAGCACCAGCTCCAGACCGGTCGGCACGAGGTTGAACGCCAGCACCCGCAGCAGGAAATCCACCGCCCGCGACCCGCGCTCGACGGTGCGCGACAGCGATCCCGATCGCTTGGTCTGGTGGAAATCCAGCGAGAGGCTCAACGCGTGGGCGAAGGCCTCGGCGGCGGTCTTGCGCTGCGCGGCCGCCCGAACGGGCGCGAACACCACGTCGGACAGCTGGGGTGCGGCCCCGCTGAGGAAGCGGATCAGGGCGTATCCGACCGCGAAGGCGGTGAAGCCCAGGCTGAGCGCCACCGCGGCCCCCTGCCCGGCCGCAAGGGCATTGACCGCGGCGCCCAGCGCCAGCGGAGCCAGCACGCCGAGGGCGCGTCCGCCGAGGGTCAGCACCACCGCAGCGGCCAGCCGGAGCCTGAGTTGCGGCGCGCCCGACCGGGCGACCAGCCGGATCAGGTCGGACAGGGCCGCCCAGGTGTTGACCTCCGGCGTCGCGACCTCGGCCACGGCGCCGCTGTCCCGGCGTCTGGCGCCCCGCTCCCCTCGCATCGACATGGCTCCGATATGGCCGGGTGCAGCCGGCGCCGCAATCTGCAGCTCAGCCGGACACCGCCGCCACGGCGGCGATCAGCTCGTCGACCGCCGCTTCGGTCGTGGCCCAGGAGCAGACGAAGCGGACCGAGCCGTCATCGAAGCGGTAGCAGGCCCAGCCGGCGGCGTTCAGCGCCTGATGGGCGGCGGCGGGCATGCGCACGAACACCGCATTGGCCTCGACCGCATGGGCCAGCACCCAGGGCGTGGCGCCGACGATGCCCGTCGCCAGCCGCAGGGCCATGGCGTTGGCGTGCGCGGCCCTGGCCTCCCACGCCCCGGTCTCCAGCAGACCGAGCAGCGGCGCGGCGAGAAAGCGGGTCTTTGAAGCGGTCTGGCCGGCTTGCTTCAGCCGGTTGTCGAGACGCCGCGCGAGGCTCCTGTCGAACAGCACCAACGCCTCGGTGCACAGGGCGCCGGCCTTGGCGCCGCCCAGAACCAGCGCATCAACCCCGAGCCGACCGATGACCTTCAGGTCGAACCCGGCCGCCGCGGCATTGGCGAGACGCGCCCCGTCGAGATGCACCCCGTAGCCGCGCGCCTTGACCGGGGCGATCAGGGCCTCGAGCTCCTCGACGGTGTAGACGGCGCCGTACTCCGTCGACTGGGTCAGGCTCAGGGCCGCCGGCGGCTGGCGGTGGCCGACCTCGGGCTCCTCAAGCGCCGCCGCCAGGGCGCGCGGATCGATCTTGCCCGAGAAGCCGGGAAGTCCGATCAGGCCGACGCCCTGGCCGAAGAAGCCCGGCGCGCCGGTCTCATCGGTGCACACGTGCGCCGCCTGGTGCGCCAGCACCGCCTCGAACGGCCAGGCCAGCATCGACAGGGCGATGGCGTTGGCGGCCGTCCCGGAGAAGACGAAACGCACCTCGACATCCGCATCGAGGCGCTGGCGGATCAGGTCAGCGGCGCGCCCGGTGACCTCATCGGCGCCATAGGCGCGGGCGTAGCCCGCGTTCGCGGCGACAAGCGCCTCAAGCGCCTCGGGGGCCATGCCGGCGGTATTGTCGGAGGCGAAGTCGTAACGCATGGCTCAGGACTCTTTGGTCTCGGGAGGAACGGCGACGACGCGGGCGAACGTCGCATTCCTGCCGGGCACCTCGACCTGGTGCGGGAACGGAATCTCGATGTTGGCGGCGTCCAGCGCCTCCTTGCCGCCCTGCATCAGGTCGGCCTGGGTTTGCCACCAGTCGCCGGACGCCACCCAGGCATGCAGGGTGATCTGCACAGCGCTGTCGAGCAGGCCGGTAACGCCGGTCCAGGGCTCCGGCTCCCCCAGCACCTTCTCGTGCGCTGTGGCCACGCCCTTCAGCACGGCCCTCGCCCCGTCGAGATTCTCGCCGTAACCGACGGTGAAATTGATCTCGACCCGGCGCGTTCGCTGCCCGGACAGGTTGACGATAACGTCACCCAGCACCTGGGAGTTCGGCACCACGATCTTGTGGTTGTTGGCGTTCGACAGCTGGGTGGTGAACAGGTCGAGCTTCTGGACGGCGCCAGACACGTCGCGGATCTGGACGATGTCGCCGACGCGATAGGGTCGCAGCACCAGCAGCAGCACCCCGGCCGCCACGTTGGACAGGGTCCCCTGCAGCGCCAGGCCGACCGCCAGCGACGCCGCGCCGAGCACGGCGATGATCGAGGTGGTCTGCACCCCGAGGCGCTGCAGCACCGCGATCAGGCCGATGATGAAGATGCCGACGCGGATGACCTGGACGAGGAAGTTCAGGACCGTCTGGTCACGCCGGAAGCCGCGCAGTCGCCCGAGGGCGCGTCGCGCCGCCTGCCCGCCCCAACGCGACGCAATGAGGGTCGCGGTCAGGATGAGGCCGGCAATCAATAGATTGACGGCGAGGTCGCCGGCCAGTTCGACCAGCTTGGCGACCACGGCGGCGTCGACAGCGACGGCGCGCTCGCCGGCGGCGAGCGCCTCGGTCAGGGGCAGGAGGGATGACATGGGGCCGGTCTAACGCCTCGCGCCCGGATGTGAACCCCTGAACCTCATCCGGCGAGCCGCCCGCCGCTGCGCTCGATCGCCGCCAGCAGCGTCATCACCTCCTCAAGCGTGGCCGCCTCGCCTGCCGGCTTGTCCCAGCGGATCCGGCTGATCCGCGGAAAGCGCATGGCCACGCCCGACTTGTGGCGGGGCGAGCGTTGAAGGCCCTCGAAGGCGATTTCCAGCACCAGCCCGGTGTCCGGTCCCGCCCGGACGGCGCGGACCGGCCCGAAGCGCTCGACCGTGTGGTCCCGGACGAACTTGTCGAGCTGCTTCAGTTCGGCGTCGGTGAAGCCGAAGTAGGCCTTGCCCACCGGCGTGAGCGCTCCCTCCGCGGTCCAGACACCGAAGGTGAAGTCGGAATAGAAACTGGACCGCTTGCCGTGTCCCCGCTGGGCGTACATCAGCACCGCGTCGATGGCGTGGGGGTCGCGCTTCCACTTGAACCACGGCCCCCTGGGCCGCCCGGCGACATAGGGCGAGTCGCGGCGCTTGAGCATCAGGCCCTCGGCGGCGGCGCCCACCGGCGGGTCGGCGCGCAGCCGGGCCAGCGCCTCCCAACTGTCGAAGGGCACCAGCGGCGAAAGGCCCAGCCGGTCCGGGTCGCCTGCAGCAACCAGCCGCTCCAGCGCCGCCCGCCGCTCGACCAGTGGCGCAGGGCGCCAGTCCGTCCCGGTCTCGGCCAGCAGATCATAGGCGATGATGGCGGCCGGGCTGGCCGACTGCAGCCGGGCATCCGCCGTCTTGCGGTTGAGCCGGGTCTGCAGGTCCGCAAAGGGCGCGATCTGGCCGTCGCGCAGGATCACCAGCTCCCCGTCGACCGCGCCCTCAAACCTCAGGGCCGCCATCAGGTCGGGAAACGCCGCCGAGATCTCGTCGCCGGTGCGGGAGTACAGTCGCGCCACCCCGCCTTCACGCACGGCCTGAACGCGGATCCCGTCCCACTTCCATTCCGCGAGGAAATCCGCCGGAGCCAGCCGCTCGAAGTCGACCGTCTCGTCCAGCGCGGTCGCCAGCATGACGGGCCGGAACCGGCCGGGCGCATCCACCGCGGGCTTCTCGCCCCGCCCCTCAAGCCAGGCGAACAGCTCCACGTAGGGCGGCTCCAGCGCGTGCCAGAGCTCCTCCAGGTCGGCGACGTCGACGGCGTCGTCCGCAGCCACCCGGGCGGCCGCCGTTTTGGCCAGCCGGGCTGACAGGCCGACCCGCAGGCCGCCGGTCAGCAGCTTGAGCAGGGCCCAGCGCCCCGTGGGCTCCAGCGCGTCGAGCCAACGCTCGACGTGCCCCGGAACCTCGCTCCGGCCCGCCTGGCGCAGGGTCTCGACAACCTCGGCGAGGTCTGGCGCACGGTTCGGCAAGGTCCCGGACGACGGCCAGATCAGGGCGACCGTCTCGGCCAGGTCGCCGACGTAGTCGTAGGACCAGCCGAACAGCACCGGATCGACCCGCGCCTCGACCGCTCGCCGGATCATCGCCGGCTTGGCGGCCTCGAAGACGAGCTCCCCCGTCAGCGCCGCCAGCGCCCAGCCGCGCTCCGGATCGGGCGCCGCCCGCAGATAGTCGCGCACGAGCACCAACTTGGCGTTGCGAGACGCGGTCAGCGCCAGCCGGTCAAGCAGCTCGGCGAAGGCCCTCATCCGACTGTCAGGCCCGCGCCCGCGGCGATCAGCACCACCAGCGGCGCAGGCAGCCGGAACACGGTCAGCATCAGCAAGGCTCCCACGGCGATCAGCAGCGTCGCTGCAGACCGGAACGCCTCGGGCGCGACCGTGTTCAGGAAGGCGGCGGCCAGCAAGCCGGTCGCGGCCGCCCCCGCCAGCGCAAGACTGCCGCGCACCCGGGCCGAGCGCCGCACCGCCGGCCACAGCGGCTCCAGCCCCAGCACCAGCAGCGCGCCGGGCGCGAACAGGGCCAGCATGACAAGCAGCCCCTGCCACACGCCGCCCTCGACCGCCCCGAGGTAGGCCGCGAAGGCGAACAGGGGGCCCGGAAGCGCCTGGGCGGCGCCATAGCCGGCGAGGAAGGTCTCGCGGTCCAGCCAGCCCTGCCCGACGAACTCGCCTTCCAGCAGGGGCAGGACCGCATGACCGCCGCCGAACACGAGCGCGCCGGAGACATAGGCCGCACCGGCCGGGGTGGGCGGCAGGACGAGCGCGACGCCGAGCAGGATGGCAGCCGTCACGAGCAGGAGGCCTCCGCCAACCAGGGCCCGCCGTGACGGAGACTGCGGCGCATCAGCCTTCGCCTGCCCCTCCCCCGTGAGCGCGGCCGGCGGGACCACCGCCCCCATCACGAGGGCCACGGCGAGGATCCACAGCTGTCCGGGGCCCCCGTAACCAAGCGCCGCGAGCGCAGCGACGACAAGGACGATCCCGCGCTGCAGGTCGGGCGCGGTCTGCCGCGCCATCTGCACCACGGCGATCAGGACCACCGCCGCCGCTGCAGCCTTTAGCCCGGCCGCCCAGCCGCCGCCGAGGGTCGCCAGCAGCCCGGGCGCCGCTAAGGCCAGCACGAGCATGATGAGGGCCGAAGGGGCCGTGAAGGCGACGAAGGCAGCGAGCGCACCGCGCCAGCCCGCGAGCCGCCAGCCGATGGCCAGACCCGCCTGGCTGGACGACGGGCCCGGCAGGACCTGGCTGACAGCGACGATCTCGGCGAAGGCCTCCGGCGCCAACCAACGCCGGCGCTCGACCAGCTCTCGATGAAAGTGGCCGATATGGGCGACGGGCCCACCAAAGGCCGTCAGGCCCAACCCGAGGAAGGCGCGGCCAACCGCGATCCAGCCGGGACGGGGCATGTCGCTCTGCATGCGCCAGCTATAGGCGGGCGCCTCAGGCAGGCCAACCGACCCGGATCAGGCCGTCGTGCGCGGATAGCCGCAGGCTGGCCCGGTCCGACCCTGGTCAGGCGGCCGCTGCCTCATGCGATTCCGGATTGCAGGCGCGCACGCCCTCGCGTCCCTCCCCGACGCGGGCCATCAGGTGCGCCAGGGCCTGGAAGTCGATCGGCTTGTTCAGGTAGGCGTCCGCCCCGGCCGCGAGGCCGGCCTCGTGGTCTTCATGACGCGCCGAAGCCGACAGCACCACGATCGGCGTGTCCAGGTTCGGGCCGAGGATCGTCCGCAGGCGACGGGTGGCGGTCAGGCCATCCATCACGGGCATGTTCACATCCATGACGATCAGGTCGAACGCCTGCTCACGGGCAAGGTCGAGCGCCAGTTCGCCGTTCTCGGCGGTGGCCGTCACATGCCCCGCGGACGCCATCCAGGCCTCCAGGATCATGCGGTTGACCGGGTGGTCCTCGACGACCAGCACCCGCAGGCTGGCTCCGCCGTCAACCTCGGCCGTGATGGCGGCGACCGGCTCGGCCGCGGCCCAGCTGACGACTTCCGCCTCGCAGGTGAAGGTGAAGGTCGAACCGACGCCCGGCTCGGACGTGACGCAGATGTCGCCCTTCATGATCTGGGCCATACGCCGGGCGATGGTCAGACCGAGGCCCGTGCCGCCGAACCGGCGGGTAGAGGAATTGTCCACCTGGGTGAAAGGCTGGAACAGACGGGCGAGGTCTTCCGGCGCGATCCCCGAGCCGCTGTCCGTGACCTCGAAGGCCAGCCGGCAGCGCCGCTCGCTGAGACGTTCGCCGCGGACGGTGTAGCGCACCTCGCCCTCGTCGGTGAACTTCACCGCATTGGACAGCAGGTTCTGGACAACCTGGCTGACCCGCAGCGGATCGCCACGCACGATCTGTGGCACCTCGCCCTCGGTCGCGACGAGGAAGCGAATGCCCTTGGCCTCGGCCTGGGCGGCGAACGCCGCCGACCCGCGTTGCGTGAGCTCTGCGACATCGACGTCGACGACCTCGAAGGTCATCTTGCCCGCCTCGATCTTGGTCATTTCGAGGATGTCGTTGAGCAGGCCCAGCAGGCTGTCGCCCGAGTTGCGGATGATCGACAGATACTCGCGCTGGGTGCTGTCGAGGTTGGTCGCGCTCATCAACTGCGCGGCGCCGAGTACGCCATTCATCGGCGTCCGCAGCTCGTGCGAGATGACGCCGAGGAAGCTGGACTTGGCGGCGCTGGCGGCGTTGGCCTTGTCGCGGGCCGCTTCCAGTTCGGCGATGAGATGCGCCTGGTGATCCTGGAATTCGTTGATCCTCGCCTCGCGGATCAGGCTCATGGTCACCAGCACGAACAGGGCCGAGACGAGCGCCGGAAGGATTCCCACCAGCGGCCAGAAGGTGGCGGTGCCCCAACTGGCCACGATAAAGCCGATCGTCACCGCCGAGTAGGGCGAGGAGATCAGTAGGGCCTGCTTGGGCGACTGGCGTAGTTGAGCAAACACAAGCACATAGCCGGAGACAATCAGAGTCACAGCGAGCGCCTGACCGAATGGATGCGGCGAGGCCCACGCCATCGCCGGAGCAACCGCCCAGGCGCAGGTCGTGACCGTGGCGACCGCCGGAAAGACGAGGCCCCAGCCATCGCCCACCCGGGTCTGTATCTGACGCTCCACGGCGCTGCGCAGCAGGCCCGCCGCTGTCGTCCCGACGAACCAGACGGCGCCGGCGATCGGGCCGACCGTCGCAATCAGTGCAAGCGCCCAGGTGGCGATGATCAGGTAGCGGAGATACTGGGTCTGCAGGATCGCCGTCAGCGCCTGCGCCGCCTCACTGGCGCGCGCGCCTCCGGCGCCGGCCGTCGCGGCCTCACCCCCAACCATACGCGTCTCCCACGCACTGTTCACCCAGGACGTTAGGGGGAAACCTGCTAAGGGCGAGTGAACAAAAGAGCGTCGCAATCTGAGGAGTTGTGGCGCTCAGCCAGCCTCTGCCGGGCTGAGCGCCCGGATCGAGAGGGCATGGACAGGGCCTGCGAGCTCCGCGCGGAGGGTCGCGTTGATGCGGCGCTGGCGCTCAACTCGCGATAAGCCGGCAAACGCCTCGGCGACGATCTCGAGGTTGAAGTGACTTTCGCCGCCGGACCGGGCGTCGATCCCGCCATCATGATGGTGACCAGCATGCCGGGCGCTGTCGTCGACCAGATCGAGCCGGACCGGCGCAAAGGCGGCGGTCAGTTTTTCGTGGATGGCGCGCGCCACGGGGCCTTGCGTCATTGCGGCTTCCTTGAAGACGTCCAAATCGGCCTTACACTTCGGGCGATGTCCGCCGCGTTTCAATACAAGCCTCGCTTCACCGACATCCGGGTGAAGCCGCCCCGCCCCGAAAAGGAGGCGGCGGAGGCCGACGTGACGCGCCTGAAGCCCGGCGAGGTGCGGTGCGAGTGGCCCGACTGTGTGCGCGCCGCGTCGGCCCGGGCGCCGAAGTCGCGGGAGCGTCTGAACGACTTCTACCAGTTCTGCCAGCCGCACGCGGCCGAGTACAACAAGGCTTGGAATTTCTACGCCGGCATGAGCGAGGGCGAGATCCGGGCCGCCCAGGAGAACGAGGCGATGACCGGCGGCCGCCCGACCTGGGAAATGAAGGCGGGCAAGATGAGCCGAGAGGCCGCCGCCTTCGCCGCCAAGATGGGAACGGGCAGCACCGACGGGGCCGGCTCCTGGCGCGACAGTTTCGGCCTGTTCGGCCGCCGCAGCGCCTACACACCGCCGAAGGAGGAGCCCGGAGCGCATCTCGGCCGGCTGGAGCGGCAGGCGCTGGCCGATCTCGACCTCGACGCGGGCGCGGACAAGGCGGCGGTTAAGCGGCGCTATCACGAGATGCTGAAACGCTTTCACCCGGACACCAACGGCGGCGACCGGACTGCAGAGGTGAAACTGCAGCGCGTGATCAAGGCGTGGAAGACGCTGAAGAAGGCCGGACTGGCCTAGATTTCCGCCGCGCGGCCCCTACCTCAGGCAGCCACGCAGGAGATCACCATGGACATCCTCTACGTCGCCCGCGCCACCGCCATGGGCGGCGGTCGTTCCGGCCGCGCCGCCACCGACGACGGCAAGATCGATGTGTCCCTGTCCGTGCCGAAGGGCATGGGCGGCGACGACGGACCGGGGACCAATCCCGAGCAGCTTTTCGCGACCGGGTACGCCGCCTGCTACCTGGGGGCCCTGCGGATGGTTGCCGGCAAGGCCGGGGCGCCGGTGGGCCCGGAGACGCGGGTGCACGCCAGCGTGGGCATCGGCCCCAACACCCGGGGCGAGGGCTTCAACCTCGACATCGAGCTGAAGATCACGGACCACGGCCTCAACCAGGAGATCATCGACCGCCTGATCCAGGCGGCGCATCAGGTCTGCCCCTACTCCAACGCCACGCGGGGCAACGTCGAGGTCCGGCTCAGCGCCGGTTGAGCTGCGCCGTCGGCCAAATCGCCGCGCGTGTTGAGCCGCGCGCGGCGGGCCTCTAAGTGGGGCGCATGATCTCCCCTCTCGACCCCACGCCCGATCCGCTCCTGACGCTCGAGCCGCACCGTAAGGTGTCGGTGCGCGAGGCCTTCGGGGTCGACTCCGACATGCAGGTGCCCTGCTTCGCCGAACGCGACAGCCACGTGCCGGAAATCGACGAGGCCTATCGTTTCGATCCCCAGACCACGCTGAGCATCTGCGCCGGCTTCGCCTTCAACCGCCGCGTCATGGTCCAGGGCTATCACGGCACCGGC
>CAZUXK010000055.1:0-16152 GCA_964624025.1 uncultured Brevundimonas sp. | reverse complement strand
ACGCCAAGCTGGCCTATGAACAGGCCCAGGCCGCCATCGACGGCCAGCCGGACGAGGTCACCGGTCCGATCATGGACCGCATCCTCTACCCCCTGTGGAACGCCTACGCCGCCATGCTGAAAGGCCGGCAGCGTCGCGCCCCGCTGGCCATCGAGAGCCCGGAGCGCCGGGTGCGCATGGACCCCGAGGGCGGCATCGCCTCGATCGAGCCGCGCGTCAGCCTCGAGGCCCACCGGCTGATCGAGGAGATGATGATCCAGGCCAATGTGGCCGCGGCCGAGACGCTGGAGCAGACGCGCACGCCGCTGATCTACCGGGTCCACGAGGCGCCCAGCGAGGAGAAGATCTTCAACCTGGCCGACTTCCTCCAGACCCTCGGCAAGCCGTGGAGCAAGGGCGAGCCGGCCACGACGAAGCGCTTCAACCGCCTGCTGGAGGAGATGCGCGAGACGCCGCACGCCGATGTGGTCAACGAGGTGGTTCTGCGCAGCCAGATGCAGGCCATCTACAGCCCCGAGAACATCGGCCACTTCGGCCTGAATCTCGACCGCTACGCCCACTTCACCTCGCCGATCCGGCGCTACTCCGACCTGATCGTCCACCGCGGCCTGATCCGGGCGCTGACGCTGGGCTCAGATGGCCTGATGGACCGCGAGATCGCCGAATTGCCGGCCATCGCCGAAAAGGTCACCGAGACCGAGCGCCGCTCCATGGCCGCCGAGCGCGACGCCATGGACCGCTACATGGCCGCCTTCCTGTCCGACCGCGTGGGCGGCGTCTTCCCCGGGCGCATCACGGGCGTGACCCGCTTCGGCCTGTTCATCCGCCTGACCGAGACCGGCGCGGACGGGCTCGTGCCGGTGTCCAGCCTGGGCGACGAATACTTCACCCATGACGACCGCGCGCACGCCCTCGTCGGGGAGCGCACCGGCTGGCGCTGGCCGCTCGGCAAGGCGGTGGAAGTGCGGCTGCGCGAGGCGACGCCGGTCACCGGCGGCCTGCTGTTCGAGATGCTGTCCGAGCCGGACCCGCGCGACCCGAACGCCCCCGCCCCGCGGCTCGGCATGCGCGGTCGCGGCGCCGGCCGCCCCGGCGGGCCGAAGCCCTCGTCGCGCAAGGGCGGCAAGCCGCTGGGCGGGCTCAAGGGGGTGCGCAAGGGCAAGCGGCGCTGACCTGCGACAAACAGCGCAGGCCGGGCGTGGCCGTCCGCCGTGCTTTCGCCGCCCTGAATGGCCAAGCTGGTCGAAATCTGATCAAGGAGCGACCCCGATGCGACGCCTGCCCCTGCTTGCCGCCTGCGCCCTCGCCGCAACGACTGTGTCCGCCTGTGGCGAGGTGAATCTGGCGGAGGCCGGCCAGAACGCCGCCCTCGCCGCCCTCGAGGCGAGCAACCCCGAAATCGTCGAGGGCATCCGGGCGGCCCGGACCCTGAAGCAGGCGGCCCTGACCTGCGGCTGGCAGGACGTGGACGCCACCCGCCTCGCCCAGGCGGCGGTCAGCGGCATCGAGGAGGCCCCGGTCCGCGCCGCGGCCTCCAGCCTGGTCGAGGACCTGCTGGTGACGGACGCTCCCGCCGCCGCGCCGCCCGCGGACGCCGCCGCGAGCGACTGCTCGCCGGAGGCCCGCGCGGCGCTGGAGAGCCAGATCGCCGCCATCGCCGGCGGCGAGGCCGGCGAGGTCGGCGAGGCGGAGGGCGGCTGACGCTTCACGGCCCGATCTTCCGGCGAACGATGAGACGCCCGGCCGCCGAGGCGGCCGGGCGTTGCCGTGTCAGAGCCCCAGCGTCGGGCTGTTCAGGTCCAGTCGATCGGCCGGGATGACCTCGACCTGCGGGTGGGCGGCGCGCAGGGCGTCGATGAACTGCGACGCGTCGCCGACCACCACCACCCAGGCCTGTTCCGGCGGCAGCACCGACGCGGCGGCGTCCCGCAGGGTGTCCGAAGTGGTGGCGCGGATGCGCTGGGGATAGGCCTCGACCTCCGACAGGGGCAGGCCCAGCTGCACCGTGGTGGCGAGGAAGCCGCCAAGCCCCGAGGTGGTTTCGAGGTTGCGCGAGAAGCCGCCCGTCAGGAAAGTCTCGCGCGCCTCGACCGCCGCCTCGGTGACCGGCTCGTCGATCACCCGCCGGAACTGGGCCAGGACGATGTCGACCACCTCGGCCGCACTCTCGTGCTTGGTCTGGGTGCTGGCGGTCAGCAGGGCCCGCTCGCGTCGCTGGGCGAGGCTGGCGGAGGCGCCGTAGCTGAGGCCGCGCTTGGCCCGGACTTCCTGGAACAGATAGCCGTTCTGCCCCGCGCCCAGGACCGCGGTCGCCACCGACAGCGGATACCAGCTCGCGTCTGACCGGGGCGGCGCCGCCACGGCGGCGGTCACCGCCGACTGCCCGGCGCCGGGCATGTCGACAACGAGGATGCGCGGCGGCAGCGGCGCGCCGGCGCGGCCGGTCACTTCCGGGCGCGCCGCGACCGGCGCCTGCCAGTCGCCCAGGGCCTGTTCGGCGAAGGCGAAGGCCTGCTCCGGCGTCATGCCGCCGGTGACCACCAGAGTGGCGTTGTCCGGCCGCCACCAGCGCGCGTAATGAGCGGCGACATCCTCACGGGTGATGGCCGAAACACTCTCCGGCGTGCCGCCGCCCGGGCGGCCGTAGGGGGCGTCGCCATAGGCGATGCGGTTCAGCACGGCCGAGGCTACCGGCCCTGGCTGGCGATAGTCGACCCGCAGGGCGTTGACCGCACGGGTGCGGCTGCGGGCCAGCTCGGCCTCGGCGAAGGCCGGCGCGGTGACCACATCGCCGAACACGTCCGCGACCACATCCGCAGACACCACCGGCATCGCCGCCGAGAGCACCGTCCCGTCCGCTCCGGCGCCGCCACCGATCTGGGCGCCCGCCGCCTCAAGGGTGCGGGCGATATCGAGGGCGCTGCGGCCCCCGGCCCCCTGGGTGGCGAGGTTGGCGGTGAGCTCGGCCAGGCCCGCGCGGTCCGCAGGGTCCGCCGAGGCGCCGCCGCCGATCACCAGCTGGACACTGGCGATGGGCAGGTCCGTCGAGGTCGCGGCGATGACGCGCAGGCCGTTCGGCAGGGTGCGCTCGGCAATCGCCGGGGCAGGCATGATGCGCGGCGCGCCGGGCGCCGGAGCCGGATCGCGCTCGCCCTCGGGTCGCAGGGCGTTCGGCGGCAGGATCGCCGCCGGCAGGGTCAGGAAGGTCGGCATGGGCGCAGGATTGCGCCAGCTGTCCTCCGGCGTGCCTTCCGGCCGCTGACGCTCGTCGAGATAGCGGATCGACACCCGCGCGCGATCGTCGAGATACTGGCGCGCCACGCGCTGCACATCGGCCGCCGTCACCGCCTGCACCGCGGCCAGGGCGTCGTCGGCGGCCCGGGGATTGCCTTCGGAGACGAGCCCCTGCCCGACCATGAAGGCGCGTCCCGACGCCGTCTCGCGCTGACGCAGGTTGGCGGAGACGATCTCGATCTTCGCCTCGGCCAGTTCCGCCTCGGTGACGAGCGTATCGCGCATCCGGGCCAGCTCCGCGTCAAGCGCCGCCTCGGCCGCGTCCGGGCCCTGCCCCTGGGCCACGATCACCGTCGCCGTAAGGGTGCCAGCCTCCTCGTTGGAGCCGACGCCGAGGCTGGCGGAGGCGGCGAGCTGCCGCTCATAGACCAGCGCCTGGTACAGTCGGCTGCTCTGGCCGCGCGACAGGATCGCCTGCATCACCTCAAGCGCGGCATTGTCAGGGTGGTTCGCTGCCACACCGGGCCAGATGGCGGCCACGGCCGGCAGGGGCACGTTCGGCGCATAGGCGACCACGCGACGCGGCTCGGTCCGGGGCGTGGCCGACGGCCGCTCGAACTGCGGCACCGGCCGGTCGGGATTGCGGATGTCGCCGAAGTACTGGTCGACCCAGCGGTCGAGCTGGGCCGGGTCAAAGGCGCCGGAGACGATCAGGGTCGCAGTGGCCGGCCGGTAGTAGGCCTCGTGGAAGGCGCGGGCGTCCTCGATCCCGGCGGCGTCGAGCTCCTCGATCGAGCCGATCACAGAGCGACGATAGACCGACTCGTCAAAGGCGTTGTCGCCGATGACGAAGCGCTGCAGCCGGCCGTAGGGCGGCGCGTAGACCCGCTGGCGCAGCTCTTCCTTGACGATGTCGCGCTCGGCGTTGAACACCGCCTCGTCGACCACCGGGCGCGCCATGCGCTCGGCGTGAGTCCACAGCATCGTCTCCAGATACTGGGGCGGCACGGTCTCGTAGTAGTTGGTGAAGTCCTGACCGGTCGAGGCGTTGCGCGTCCCGCCCGCGTCCTCGACCATGGTCGAGATGCCGCCATAGGGGATGTTGACCGTCTTGCGGCTGAGGATGTGCTCGAACAGGTGGGCGAAGCCGGAGCGGCCCTCCGGGTCGTCCTTGCCGCCGACGTCGTACCAGAGCTGAACCGTCACGGTGCCCGCCGCCGGATCCGGCATCGCATAGACGTCCAGACCGTTGGCCAGCTCCCGATGGCTGAACTGCAGCGGCGGCGGCGTGATCTCCTGACCGACGGCAGGCGCGGTCAGCCCCCCCGCCCAGAGCAGCGCCGCAACGCCCGCCGTCGCCAGAACCTTGCGTCCCATCCCGAATTCCCCCGGATCACTGAGGCGGGCACCTTGGCGAGGCCCGCGGCCCGGGAAAAGTTACGAGCCGGTAATGTGACCGCCATCGTGCACTTCGCGCTCGGATTGCAAGGCCGTTCGCCTTGCCATTCCAGAGTTTCCCGGGTTTAAGCCGGGGATCGGAGGACTTATGGCTGCATCTGAAGAAGACATTGACGCGCTGGTGGGACGGCGGGTGCGGGAGCTGAGGCTTCAGCTCGGCCTGACCCAGACCCAGCTCGCGGACGCCATCGGCGTCACCTTCCAGCAGGTGCAGAAGTACGAGCGCGGCTCCAACCGGATCTCGGCCTCGAAACTCTGGCTCATCGCTGACCGGCTGGGGGTATCTCCCGCCAGCCTGCTTACCGGCCTGCCCTCCCCCTCCGGAGACGGCGTCACCGACGGCCCCGACGGCGAGGATGACGAACAGGCGCGCCTCCTGGCCGCCTTCGGCCGGATCGCCGATCCGCGGCGTCGCCAGACCTTGATCGATGTGGCCGAAGGCCTGGGGGCCGCGTCGCTGCGCCGTCGTGCCGACCCGGCCTGACCCGTCACGCCTGACCCCGCGCGAGCGGGAGTGCCTCGAGGCCGTGGCCCGCCTCGAGCGGTCCAAGGAAATCGCCCGTCGCCTCGGCGTCAGCCCGCGCGCGGTCGACAAGCACATCGAGAACGCCCTTCGCAAACTGGGGCTGTCGTCCCGTCTCGAGGCGGCGCGCCTGCTGCGTCCGGACCTTCGTAACGATTACGAAGGGGAGCTGCTCCCCGTCGCGGCCGCCGCCCTCGCCGCGGCATCGTCACCTCAACACGGAGACGATCATGCCCAACCCCTTCGACCCTCTCCCCCCGGCGACCTGGGACGACCTGGAGACCATCTTCGACGCCCTGGCGGAGACGCCGGAACAGCGCCAGGCCGTGGCCCATCTGCTGGAAATCACCCGGGCGATGAGCCCGTTTCTCTCGCGGCTCGATTTGCTGCGAGAAATCATCTGCATCGCGCTCGTGCTGCTGCCCGAGAACGATCGACCCCCGAACGACTGGCCGTGGCTGCGGGGCATGTCTCCCCGCGCGCCGGCCTTGGCCAGCTGATCCGCGGTCTCGCGTTGATGTGCCTGATCGGCCTGCTGCTCGGTGGCGGCCTCGCCGCCGCCCTGCAAGTCGGACAGGTGGTTCAGTCCATCGACGAGCGCCTGCGCGCTCGCTGATTTTCCCCGTACCCCCATCCCGTCAAATCCGCCTTCGCGCGGAAAGGAGCCCCCATGCGCCGCAAGGACATCGCCCAGACTGTCGCCTCGCACCTGTTCCGCACCGAAGCGGCCCTCGACGCCGCGCTGGAGGAAGCCGCGCTGATGATCGCCCGCATCAGCCAGCTGCGCCGTGAGCATGGCTATTCGGCCGTGCTCGGCCACGACGCCGTCGCCGCCATAAGCCGCAGCGTCGAGGCGCTCGGCCAGGCCCGCACCCATGCCATGGCGGCCCACGCCTCCCTGGCGCAGGAGGCCCCAGCCCTCGGCGTGACCCCGGCGCACCTTCAAGGCACCGGGGCCAGCAAGCCGCCGGAGAACCCGCCGATCCGTCCGACCGGCCAGGACCTGTTGACGCTCGTGGCCTGACCGGCGATCACCTTCCTGAAGGACCAGGGAGGCGCGGATGTTCGAGACGCCCATGCAGAACGTGGGACACGTTCTGACGCTGCTCGTGACCGTCTGCGTCTTCCTGCGTCCCGCGCAGGGGGCGAAGACTGTGGCGGTCGCTAACCTCGTCGCCTATGTCGCCACGCCTCTGGTGCAGAACCGCATCAACCTCGAAAGCCCCCAGTGGGCCATTCTCGGCGTCGACCTGACGCTGCTGGCCCTCATAACCTGGGTCCTCATGCGCGAGCGCGACCTGTGGCTGCAGATCACCTGGGGGGCCATGGCCCTCACGACGCTTCTGCATGTCGCCAAGGCGCTGGATCCGACCCTGTTCGTCCGCGGCTACATCGGCTCCCTGTACGTGGTCTACTTCGCCTTCCTTGCCGGACTGGCGGCCAGCCTCATTCCGGCGGCCCGCCGCGCGCGGCCAGGCCCGGAGGGCGTCGCCTGAGGGACCCGCGGGCGCATCACCCGGGCTCGCGCACCCGTCCCATCAGCACGCCGGCGACCACGGCCAGCCCGGCAATCAGCAGCATCAGCCCGCGGAAGCCGCTTCCGGAAATCAGCACAAAGGCCAGCGCCGGCCCGAGGATCGACGGGAGGGTGTTGGTGAGATTGAGGAGCCCCAGGTCCCGGCCGCGGTGTTCGGGCGTCGGGAGCAGCTGCATCACATAGGTCTGCTGGAAGGCCAGGAAGACCGCTTGGGCGATGGCGAACAGGACATAGGCCGCGTCTCCTGCGCGCACGCAAGCATGCGTTCACAATGGCGTGGCGACCGGGAAGCCCCTTCCCGGCCGGCGTCCACCTTCGGCGCGCCCGGCCGGCTGCCGCGGCCCGGCCTCACGGTCGCAGCCCGCGGATTCTCCTTTGCCCGGCCGAGCCGACCGGCTAGGAGGCGGTGCGCCGTCGGCCCGTGCCGAACGGCGGTATCAGGCGTGGGGCGGGGGCCAATGCCAGCACAGTTGGGGGCGGCGCAGATCACCGCGTGCGAGAGCGGTCCTGCGCGGGAGAGCGCGAAGGACCGGCGCTTCGGGGCGCCGCGCTCCGCCTGGTATCCGGTCGACCGCGAACGCCGCGGCGGCGGCCGCCGGAGCGCCACGCTTCACGGCGAGCAAATCACCTGGACGGTCGATGCGGCCGGCCGGCCCGAGCCCCGGGACGACACCGGCCAATGGCGTGTGCTGACCCGCTTCGGCCTCGTCTGGGCGCGGCCCGTCGACGGCGATCCCGACCTGCCCGAGCTGCCGCCGGCCCCGCCGGAGTCCCTGTTCCAGATCGCGTGGTCCGAAGTCCCGGCGCGGGCCGACTATGACCAGGCCGTGCTGGGCCTCGTCGACCCGGCCCATGTGCCGATGATCCACCGGTCCTGGTGGTGGCGCTCGGACAAGCGGCGCGAAAAGACCAAGGCCTATGCCCCCTCCCCCTTCGGCTTCACCGCCATGGCGGCAGACGACTTCGCCTCCACCGCGGTCTACGACCTGGTGAAGCAGGAGCGGCGGGTGACCATAGAGTTCCGCCTGCCCTCGATCCGGCTGGAGCGGGTCACGGCCAGGGGCTTCGAGCTGATCAACCTGACCACCATCACCCCGGTGCGCGAGGGTCATGTGGTGCTGCGCAACCTGATCCTGTGCAGCGACCGGCGGCTGACCCTGCTGCACCCGGTCCTGTCGGCGACGGGCTGCGTCTTCCTGCGTCAGGACGTGGGCATCCTCGAACGGCTGGAGGGCCGCTCGCCCCACCTGCCGCTGGTGTTCGCCGGCGACCCGGACAAGCCCTCGGCCTTCTACTTCGCCGCCAAGGCGGCCTTGGCCCGCGCCGAGCGCGAGGGCGGCCCCTTCGTCAATCCGGTAGAGGCCCAGACCCTGAAATGGCGCACCTGACCCGTGCGGCGCGGGGCGGGCGAAGGTGGAAGGGAGCTCATGACGGCGCCCCCTTCAGCGTCAGTCATTCTGGACCAAACGTTCCGCGCCCGGGCCATGATTCCGGGTATCTGCCTGAGGCACACGGGACTGGGTTCGGAAGAACTGCCAGACCAGCTCGGCCCCGTCGAAGGACTGAATAGGGACGTTGCCCTCGCGAACCGGACCTGTGCCCGGCCAACCATGCCCCCCCCTCTGGTCGATTACCGAGATTGTCACGGCCCCATCCGGCGTCGACCCGTAGACGGAGGTCGTTACGGATCCCGTTGTGGTGATGACCGGTGGCGTTTGCGAGCGGTTGGCGGCGACCCAGAACTGGACCGTGTCCGCCAATGGCCTGTAAGGCGCTGACTGCGCGCGTGAAACCAGCGCATTTCTGCTGAAGCCGCCCTCGATCGGCACCTCATTATCCTGCCCGCCATTGATGAGCATTATCGGCATAGGCACGCCGGGTTGGACGTCGAAGCTGAACATGGCACCGACCACGGGCGCTATGGCCGCAAGGCGTTCGGCACGTTGGGTTGCATAGACGAGGGTCATCATGGCCCCGTTGGATCCCCCGGTCATGAACACCCTGCGGGGATCGGCACCATGATCCCGGATCAGGAGATCGATCAGCGTGTCCAGGTAGGCAATGTCGTTCGCCAGGCTGACCTGACGGCGCATCAGGAAGCCTGTGTTCCATGCGTGTCGACCCGGAGCCCATTCGGTTCCTTCCGCGTAAACGACGGTGAAGCCTTCAGCGACGGCCAGCCTGTCGAAACCGGTTCTCTCCTGCTGGGCCTCCGCACTTGCATTGCCGCCATGCAGGACGATGACGACGGGAGCCGTCTGACCTGGCCCAGGACCATTGACCAGCAGCGCACGTCTCGGGGTCCCTTCAACGAGGAACGAGATTTCCCGCGTCTCCTGGGCCCGGGCGGAGGGACTCAGCAAGACGAGGAAAAACAGCAGCAAGAGGGCTCGCGCGATAAACATGTTGCCTTCCTTGTTGAGCGGGGGCCGCGGGATTGATGCGGATCGCAGGGATGATGGCGTTCATCTGACCGGCTGCTTCGGTTGCCTCAGGTGCCCTCCGCCGCGAAGGCGTCCCGGTAGAAGGCCCACTGCCGGTCGCCGAGGGCGGTCAACACCGCGATCGGATCATGCCCGACCCCCGGCAGGACGATCCAGTCGTGGGGGATCCCCAGCCGGACCAGGTGGTCGTGGAAATCGCGGTTGTTCTCGAAGGTCTCGTCGCGGTCTCCGATGACAAGGCGCAGCCGCGAGCCACGGGCAAGGGCGGCGGCGTTCTGTTCCGCATAGCGGCGCGGACTGACCTCCCGGAAACGGTCCTGGCTGCCGCCATAGACGTCCCGGAGCAGATCTTCGGCCCGGACCCCGCTGGCGCGGGGCGTTCGCTCAAGGGTGTCCTGCATCGGCCCGGCACCCATCATCGACACGTTGCGGAACAGTTCCGGATACCGGAATCCGAATCTCGCCGCGCCGTATCCACCCATGCTGAAGCCGTCGAGCAGGCGGCCCTCCCGGGAAGCAATGGTCCGCCAGGTCGCGTCCACGTGCGGACGGAGCTCGTGGACGATGATGGTCTCGAGGGGGGCCCGGCCATTCGCCCAGTCGACATACATCCCCATCCGCAGGCCGTTGACGAAGACCATGAGAAAGGGGGGCACCTGACCCGCCGCGATGGCCTGATCGACAAGCGCGGACAAGCGGGCGACGCCGGAAAACCCGCCGCCGGAACCGTGCAGCCAGTAGACCACCGGGAAACGCCGGGCGCGGTCCGCGGCGTAGGCCGGCGGCGCGTAGATGTGGAAGCTGACCTCCGTCGCCGCGGCCCGGCTGCGGAAAGTTTGGAAGGACAGGCCCGGGCCTTCGACCCTCGGCGTCACCCATTGAAGCGGCGGAACAGCGCCTTGCGACGCCGGCGGCGGGGCAGGTCCAGCTTGCGCAGGACGTCCCGTCAGTGGGCTCAGGAGGGAGACGCCCAGGGTCAGAAGATGTGTTCGTCGGTTCATCGGTCCTGACCTTCAGATCGGTGTCCAGCTGACCTGTAACGCCGACGGTCAGCCATCTCCGTCGCCCGGCTTCGGCGAGTTGTCACGGGCGAAAGGACTCTCGGGGCCATCCGCGGTGTTCCGGTCAAGCCCCCATGACGACGTCCGCCACCCTTGCCCTAGCCTCCTTCCGGCGCTCGCCTGACCGCGGCCGCCGCCCTCCGGGCCGGACCTGGAGCATTGCGAGGTGCCGGGCACCGCCGGCATCGAACTCCCCCTCGCGAAAGCGCACGATGGGCCGCTGGCGCGAATCGACACAAAGGATACGGAGTCCGGCGCCTCATCGGCCGGCAGACCGGGGAACAGGGCGGTCTGGCGGAGACGGAGGGATTCGAACCCTCGGTACCCCTTACAGGGTACGACGATTTAGCAAACCGTTGCCTTCAGCCACTCGGCCACGTCTCCGGCAGGCGGTGTCGATAGCGAACCCCACGCCCGGGCGCAACGCACTTTCGCGCGGCGTCAGCGCACCACGCCCGTCAGGCGCTGGCCGCGGCGCTCGATGGTGACCTCGGCGCCCGGCGGCACGGCGGCCAGCTGGTCCACGGCGGTGACCTGGCGGCCGTTCAGCAGAAGGATGATGTCCCCGCCGCGCAGGCCGGTGCGCTGGGCGTAGCCGCCGCGCTCGACCCCGGCCACGATCACGCCGGAGGCGAAGGGATTGCCGCCCAGGCTGTCGGCCAGGGCCGGGTTGAGGGCCAGCACCCGCGCCCCGGCGAAGACGCCGCGGCTGAGGGTGACAGCGCGCCCGACGTCCGCCTCGCCGGGCAGGCGCTCGACGCGGGCGCGCAGGGTACGAGGCTGGCCGTCGCGCAGGACGGTGACCTCGACGGCGCTACCGGGCTCGCGGGTGCCGACGCGGAAATTCAGGCCGCCCTGGTCGTTGACCTCGGCGCCGTCGACGGCGGTGATGATGTCGCCGGTCTCGAGACCCGCCCGGTCGCCGGGACCGCCGCTGTAGACGTCGGTGATGACCAGCCCCTGCGGCCGCTCGAGGCCGAGGCTGCGGGCGGCGTCGGCGGACAGGCTCTCGCCCTGCACCCCCAGCCAGGGCCGGATCACGGCGGTGGCCCCGCCGACAGCGGAATCAACCACCCGCTTCACCATGTTGGCCGGCACGGCGAAGCCGACGCCGGACGAGGTGCCGGTGCGCGAGAAGATGGCGGTGTTGATGCCGATCAGGTCGCCGTCCATGTCGACCAGCGCCCCGCCAGAATTGCCCGGATTGATGGCGGCGTCGGTCTGGATGAAGGAGCCGGAGTCCGAAATGCCCGTCTCGGTGCGGTTCAGCGCCGAGATGATGCCGTTGGTCACGGTCTGGCCAACCCCGAACGGGTTGCCGATCGCCAGCACCAGATCACCGACCTGCTGCTCCTCCTGATCGTCGATGCGCAGCACCGGCAGGGCCTCGTTGACCCCCTGCAGCTGCAGCACGGCGATGTCCGAGCGCTCGTCGGCCAGCACCACGCGGGCGGGGAACTCGCGCCGGTCGTTCAGGGTGACGCGGATCTCGCTCATGCCCTGGATGACGTGGTTGTTGGTCACCACCACCCCGTTCGGCCGCACGATCACGCCGGAGCCGACCGAGCCGGTCTGGCGCTGGCCGGCGGGCAGGCCCCAGAAGGGATCGCGCACGCGCTGCACCCCACGGGCCGAGATATTGACCACGGCGGGGGCCGCCTCGCGCACCACGGGGGCGAAGCTGGCCTTCATCGACAGGGCGTCGCCGGGCACGACCCGCTCGGCGCCGGCGAAGACCCCGTCCTGGGCGCTGGTCTCCCCGGCCTGGCCGCAGGCGGCCACCGACAGGGCGAGCATGAGCGCGACGGAGCTGGTCTTCATGACGGACGACATCCTCGGGTGAATGGTCATGCCAGACTATCTGCGTCGCTTTCGGGCGTCTTCAAGGCCCGGGCGTCACGGAAGCATGGCCGGCAGGGTGTCTTCGGGCCGTCCGTCGCCGGCCGGGACGGCGATCCCGAGCAGGCGGCCGAGCAGCGGCTGGACATCGACGCTGTCCAGATCGCCCAGCGTCACGCCGGGCCGGATCGCCGGCCCGTGGGCGATGAACAGGGCCGCCATCTCCGGGGCGGCGGGGTCATAGCCGTGGGCCCCTCCGGCGCGCGTCACCGGACGGGCGCGGGTGGCGAGCAGCCAGCCCGGCTCCGCCGCGCAGACGATGGAGGAGACGCGCGGGTTGCGGCCCAGCTCCAGTCGCGCGGGGATGGTGGCGCGGGTCCAGCACTCGGCGTGGGGGTGACGCCGGGCGAGGGCCGCCTCGACCTCGGCCTCGCGGCCGGCGACCGGCTCGAGGAAGGCCGCGGCGCCGGCGTAGATGATCTCCAGGGCCGCCGGATCGACCAGATCGTCGAGCCAGACCACGCGGGACGGGTCGGTCGCGGCCATGCCGTGGTCGGCGACGATGACCAGATGCGTCCGGTCCCGCAGCCCCCGCGCTTCCACCCCCTGCAGCAGCCGGGCCAGCGCCGCGTCGACCTCGGCCGCCGCCGCCGTGGTCTCCGGCGCATCGGGCCCGTGCCGGTGGCCGGCCGAGTCGACGATGTCGAAATAGAGGGTGGCGAAGGCCGGCGGCCGTGGCCCGTCCAGCCAGGCGAGGATCTGGTCGACCCGCGCCTCTCCCGACAGATCCTGGTCGAATTCGCGCCAGTGCGTCGGACGCACCCCGCGGATCTCCGTCTCGGACCCCGGCCAGAACATCGTCCCGGTGGTCAGTCCGGCCTTCTCGGCGGTGACCCAGACCGGCTCGGCCTGGTCCCACCAGGCCGTCTCCTTGCGCGCCATGCTGAAGCGGCCCAGCGCCGGATCGACGAAGGCGTTGCCCACGATGCCGTGGCGGTCGGGGTGCAGGCCCGTGACCAGAGTGTAGTGGTTCGGGAAGGTGACGCTCGGGAACGACGGCCGCATGGCCGCGCGGGCCCCGCTCTCGGCCAGGGCCGACAGGGTCGGGGTGGACCGCCGCTCGAGATAGTCGGGCCGGAATCCGTCGATCGAGACGAGGATCGTCAGCGGCGCGAGCGGTCGAGCGGCTGCCTCGCGCCCGGCCACGGGGGCCGGCGCGATATCGACGGCGGGCGAACCGGCGCAGGCGGCCAGGGCGAGAACGAGCATGGGGACGAGCGAGGCGAACAGGATGCGGGACATGCAGGGCGACTCCGGACCGGGGCGGGTTGCTTATTCTTAATCCGCGACGCCCCTGCGACGGCTTGACCCCGGGTCGCGAACCGGGGCCCGATGCGCGCGGAACGGGAGGGGCGCCATGACGGCGGTGATCGCGACACGCGGGCTGACCAAGACCTTCGGCGATGTGAAGGCGCTGGACGGGCTGGACCTGACCATCCCCAACGGCGGTGTCTATGGGGTGCTGGGCCCGAACGGCGCGGGCAAGTCGACCCTGTTCCGCATTCTTCTGGGCCTGATCCGGCCAACCGCCGGCGAGGCCGAGGTACTGGGCGGGCCGATCGCCACCCCGGGCGCCCTGCGCCGCACCGGCTCGATGATCGAGACGCCGCGCTTTCCGCCCTTCCTGACCGCCCGCCAGGTGCTGGGCTGGATGGCCCGGGCCCAGGGGATGTCGCCGGACGCCGCCGAGATCGCCCGCTGGCTGGACCGGGTCGGCCTCGCCGCCGCCGCCGACCGCCGGGTGCGCGGCTTCTCCGTCGGCATGATGCAGCGGCTGGGCGTCGCCGCCGCCCTGCTCCACCGGCCCGACCTGGTCATCCTCGACGAGCCGACCAGCGGCATGGACCCGCCGGGCATTCAGGAGATGCGCGCCCTGATCCGCTCGCTGGCCGCCGACGACGGGGTGACGGTGATCCTCGCCAGCCACCAGCTGCTGGAGGTGCAGCGGGTGTGCGACCGGGTGGCGATCCTCAAGAAGGGCCGGCTGGTACGGGAAGGGGCGGTGTCCGAGCTGACCGCCGTCGGCGAGCGGCTGCGGCTGCAGGCCACGCCGCTGGCCCGCATCCTCGACACCCTCGGGTCGAAGGGAGCGCGCGAAGGCGACGCCGTGCTGGCCGACATTCCCCGGGAGCAGGCCCCGGCTCTGATCCGGGCCCTGGTCGAGGCGGGGGTCGAGATCAGCGAGGCCCGCTGGGTCGGCGCCGACCTCGAGGGCGTGTTCTTCAGCGAAACCGGCGTCGAACGGGCGCCCGAGCCGATCCAGGGAGTGTCTCATGTGGGCTGACGCAACCCGCGCCGAGGCGTTCCGCCTGATCCACAGCCGCACCACCTGGTTCTGGAGCGTGGTCTTCCTGCCGATCCTGACCCTCGTGTTCGGGGTGCTGGCGGCCTGGGTGATGAAGTCCAACATGGAGCGGCTGGCCGCCGACACGGACGCCCCGCCAGAGCTGACGGCCATGCTGGTCTCCGGCCCGATGAACCTGGGCGAGTCCCTGCTGCAGTCCGCCGGCAATCTGGCGGGGCCCGGCCTGCTGCTGTTCACCCTGATCGGCGCCGCGACGGTCTATGCCGGCGACTATCGCTGGGAGACCTGGCGGCTGCTGCGTCCCCGCAATGGCCGCATTCCGCTGGTGGTGGGCAAGGTGCTGGTGGTGACCGGCCTCAGCCTGATCGCCATGATCGTGCTGACCGCCGCCACCATGACCTCCGAGGCGCTGCGCGGCGTCATCTTCAACCGGACGCTGGGCTTCAGCCTCGACGGCGGCGAGATCGGGACCCTGTTCGCCCTGTGGGGTCTGGCCGCCCTGCGCGTCAGCCAGTTCCTGATGCTGGGCCTGCTGGCCGGCGTGGCCACCCGCTCGCTGATGGCCGCCCTGTTCGTGCCGCTGGCGGTGGGGGTGGCCCAGTTCCTCGCCCCCAACCTGCTTGGGGCCATGGGCCAGGCCCCGGACAGCTGGATCGTGCTGCTGGCCAGTCCGGGCGCGGCTCTTGCGGCCCTGCAGGGGCTGCTCGACCCGACCGCCGTCGCCCTCGCCGACCCCGGCCTGCTGCCGCTCAAGGCCTGGCTCAGCCTGATCGGCTGGACGGTGCTGCCTCTGGCGGGGGCGCTGGTCCTGTTCCAGCGACAGGACCTGTCGAAGGAATAGGCGCAAGGAAGGCCACAAGAAAAAGGGCCGGCTGGAGCGTTCCAGCCGGCCCGAAATCCTGTCCTGATCGCCGGATCAGGCGGCAGCGTCGTCCTCGAAGCCGTTGTCCTGCACCGGACCGGAGTCCTGGCCCTTGGCCGAGACGTCGCGGTCGACGAACTCGATCACCGCCATCGGGGCGTTGTCGCCGCGGCGGAAGCCGGCCTTCATGATGCGGATGTAGCCGCCGTTGCGCTCGGCGTAGCGCGGGCCGAGCGTCTCGAACAGCTTGCCGACCTGCGGCACGTCGCGGACGGCGCTGATGGCCTGACGGCGGGCGTGCAGGTCGCCCCGCTTGGCCAGCGTCACCAGCTTCTCGACGAAGGGCCGCAGCTCCTTCGCCTTGGGCAGGGTCGTGGTGATCTGCTCATGCTTGATCAGGCTGGCCGCCATGTTGGCGAACATGGCCTGGCGATGGCTGACCGTACGGCCGAGCTTGCGATGGGCGGCGCCGTGGCGCATCGGGGTCTCTCCTACTCAACCCTGGTTTCCGGCTCTGCCGGACCTGGGGCCTATCTCATTCTAACCGCCCCTGCCGCGAACCCGAAGGGCCGCAGGGCGGAGGGTTGAACTCAGATCTGGTCTTCGAACTTCTTGGCGAGGTCTTCGATGTTCTCCGGCGGCCAGTTCGGCACATCCATGCCGAGGCTGAGGCCCATGGTCGCCAGCACTTCCTTGATCTCGTTCAGCGACTTGCGGCCGAAGTTCGGGGTGCGAAGCATCTCGCCCTCGGTCTTCTGGATCAGGTCGCCGATGTAGACGATGTTGTCGTTCTTCAGGCAGTTGGCCGAACGGACCGAAAGCTCCAGCT
>CAZUXK010000054.1:0-16194 GCA_964624025.1 uncultured Brevundimonas sp. | reverse complement strand
CAGCAGGTCGTTCGGAAACTCGATGTCGGCCTTGTCGATCTCGTCGATCAGCAGCACGGGCCGGACCGGGCTGGTGAAGGCCTCCCACAGCTTGCCGGGCTTGAGGTAGTTGCGCACCTCCTGCACCCGCGGGTCGCCCAGCTGGCTGTCCCGCAGACGGCTGACCGCATCGTACTCATACAGGCCGTTGTGCGCCTTGGTGGTCGACTTGACGTGCCAGGTGATCAGGGGGGCGTCGAGCGCCTTGGCCAGTTCATAGGCCAGAACCGTCTTGCCGGTGCCGGGCTCGCCCTTGATCAGTAGCGGCCGTTCCAGCGCCACCGCCGCATTGACGGCGATACGCAGGTCCGGCGCGGCGATGTAGGCGTCGGTGCCTTCAAACCGGGCAGTGATCGACATGGGCGCTCCCTCTTGCTCCCCTCGACCTACCGCAGCGCCGCGCCGGTTAACAGCGATCAGTCGTCACGCCTCAGGTGATGTGCTTGCCGGTCGCCGGATCGCTGGCCGGGAAGGTTTCCTCGACCGCCTGGTCGACGAGGGCCTCGTCGCGGCTTTCCGCCGCGTGTTCCAGCTGGTCCGGCTTCTCCCCGGGAGACAGCGGGGCGGCGGGGCGGGTCGGCGGGGTCGCCGGATTGTCGTCACGGCCCCGGGTCTGGTCCTGGGGATCAGCGAGGTAGGCGGGGTCGGCCATAGAACGGCTCCTCGGGAAAGCCCCGGAACGGGGCGCGTGAGCCCTGGAAACGCGTCCCGACCGTCGCCTGTTCCGCCCGCCCGGGCCGCGTCAATCCGTGAACCGCCCCGCCGACACGATGGCCTCAAGGTCGGTGCGGACCTGGTCGAGCGCCCCCGGCCAGCCGTCGAACCCGGCCAGCGGGATGAAGCGCATCCCGGGATAGAAAGGGTAGCTTTCGCCGCCTAGCCGGTGCCAGTCATCCGGCGCGTGGATCATCCAGGTGCGGGCGCCGCAGGCCGCGGCGAGGTTCGTGCCGGCCACGCCGGGGCCGATCACCAGGTCGGCGGCGACCGACAGGGCCGCGACGTCCTCGAGGTCGTTCCTGAGATCGATTGGCGGGGTCCAGATCTGCACGCCCGCCGCTTCGGCCTCGGCGAGGTCGGCGGCGACATCGCCGCACTGCAGGTTGATCATGTGACAGCCGGGCGTGGTCAGCACCGGCTGCCAACGCCGGAAGCTGGAGAAGTAGCGGGCCCGCGAGCCGGTCATCACGAGGCTCTTCCAGTGCAGGCCGATCTTCAGGCCGTCCCCCAGTTTCGCCAGTTCCTCACGCCAGCGCGCGACCCGCTCCGGGTCCGCGCGCAGGTGCCCGCGGGTGGAGGGGAAGGCGGAAAGATCCGGGCGCAGCGGCGCCATCAGCGAGCCCATGGGGATCCAGGTTTCCGGCGCCGCCTCCGGGGCCAGCCCTTCAAGGAAGGGGAAGAGGCGGTGCAGCCGTCCCTGATGGCGCACGGACCGGTGCCCGCCGACGACGGCGTCAGGCAGCATGCGCTGGAACATGCCGACCAGGCGTGGCTCCACCGCAACAAACAGGCGGCCGTCCGGGCCAAGGCGTTCGTGCAGGTCCGGCAGCATCGACCCGAACAGCATCTCGTCCGCCAGCCCCTGCTCGCCGGTGACCAGCAGGCGCAGGCCCTCGGCGGGCTGGCGGTCGGGATGCCAGCGCCGGGCGGGGGTCACAAAGCGCGGGGCTTCCGGCATGGCCGGGTCGAGCCGCGCCTCATAATCGGGGTAGCCCTCGGCGAGCCGCCCGAGCGCCAGCAGCTGCATGCCCCGGGCCATGGTCATCATGGCGCGCTCGAAGCCGGGGTCAGCCCCGGCCAGCGCGGTGGTGATGTCGTCAAGCGCCCCTTCGCGATCTCCCAGCACCTGTCGCGCGTTGCCGCGGTTGTAGCGGGACTTGGCGAAACCCGGTTCGAGACGGATCGCCTCCTCGAAGAAGACCATGGCCTGGGCGGGCTCGCCCTGGTCGCTCAGGACGGTGCCGAGCGTGTTCCACAGCACGGGCTTGCCCGGCTCGATCTGCAGGAGGGTGCGCAGCAGGTCGACCGCCTCGCCATAGCGACGCTGGTTGCGATAGGCGCAGGCGAGATTGTTGGTCGCCTCGACGTGTCCGGGGTTGGCCGCGAGATAGCGGACCAGCAGCTTCTCGGCGATCCCGGTCTCGCCAAGACGTTCGGCCAGCCGGGCGAGGTCCTGGGCGATGTCGGTCTCGTTCGGGGCCAGTTTCAGCGCCGCCTCATAGGCGATCAGCGCGGGCCCGAACTGCCCGGACTTTTCCTGGCAGATGGCGAGAATGTGCCAGGCCAGGAAGCTGCGCTCGTCCACCTTGAGCGCCTCCAGCGCCACGCGAGCGCCAGCCGCGAAGTCATTCTGGCGGACGTGGGCGAGGGCGACCTTCAGCCGATCCCGCAGCCGCTTTTCGCTGCTCTTCGCCCGCAGCCCGCCATCCGCAAGGGCCCGGGCCAGCCGGCCCAGCGCCGGGGCCGAGGCGGCGTCGCCGAACAGGTCCTCGGCGCGGGCCTGGACGCCGAACGCCAGCGCACTGGTGTCGGCCGGGCCGGCGGCGGCGAGGTCAGGCTGGACGGCGGACATGGGCGCTCCGGGGGAATCGTGACCCTCAAAGCATCCTCGCCCATTCGGAAGGCTTGGTTAACCATGTTCCTTCAGACTGCGTCAGTCCTGAGCGGCTAGTCCTCGCTGCCTCGGGCGAGCACGGAGTCGCCATGCCGCTGAAGCTGTCTCTCAAGCCGGGCGAAAAGTTCGTCCTGAACGGCGCCGTCGTCCAGAACGGCGACCGGCGCGGCGTCCTGATTCTGCAGAACAAGGCATCGGTTCTGCGGGAAAAGGACATCATGCAGGCGCACGAGGTCACGACCCCGGCGCGGCGCGTCTATTTCCCGGTCATGATGATGTACCTGGACGAGGCCGCCGTGCCGAAGGTCTACGACGAGTTCGTGCGGCGGCTGACCGAGTTCATGGGCGCGACTCAGAACCCGGCGGTGCAGGCGGAGTGCGTGTCGGCCTCCCGGCATGTGCTGGCGCGGGAGTACTACAAGGCGCTGATGTCGGCGCGGAAGCTCATCGACTACGAGGACGAGAGGTTGGGGCATGTCGCTTCAGGCGTACAAGACCGCGGCGACGCGGGCTGAAAGCCCGCGCGAGGCGGAGTACCGCCTGTTCGGTCAGGTGACGCGGGCGCTGATGCAGGCGGCGACCGTCGACAAGTCGGATTTCAGGACCCGGATCGACGCCCTAGACTGGAACCGTCGTCTGTGGTCGACGCTGGCCACCGACTGCGCTGACCCGCGCAACGCCCTGCCTGCGGAGCTTCGCGCCAGCATCATCTCGCTCAGCCTGTTTGTTGACCGGCACAGTTCGGCGATCATGCGCGAGGGCGAAACCTTCGATGCCCTGATCGACATCAACCGCATGATGATGCAGGGCCTCGCCCCCGCCAAGGACGCCACGGCCGCCCCGGCGGCCTGACGCCCGGCAGATTTCGCCGGTCGGCGCGGACTGCCGCCTCGATGCGCGCGGCCTGAGCGACCAAATCATTGAATTTATTGGGCCCGTCATCGCTCGCGCGATGGCGGGCCTTTTGCGTGGTCGCGCTCGAACCAGAACCGGTTCGGCGGCCAGAAGGCCGTTAGCCACTCCCGACCAGAATGGAAGGACCTGCCGATGTTCAACTCGGTCAACACCAACGTGGGCGCGATGATCGCGCTCCAGAACCTGAACGCGACCAACGCCGAACTCAACCTTGTCCAGAACCGCGTCAACACCGGCAAAAAGGTGGCCTCGGTCAAGGACAACGGCGCCATCTGGGCAATTGCCCAAGGGCAACGGGCTGAAATCGGCGCCCTGAACGCGGTTAATCAGTCGCTCGCCCGCGGCGCAGCCGCGGTCGACGTCGCCCTGGCGGCCGGCGAGTCCATTTCGGACCTGCTGCTGCAGATGAAGGAGAAGGCTCTTTCGGCGACCGATGCGTCGCTAACGTCCGCAGCCCGGGCAGCCCTGAGCGAAGATTTTGTCGCAATGCGCGACCAGATCACCCAGGTGACCGAGAACGCCGTTTTCAACGGGATCAACCTCCTTGAGGCCGGCGCCACGGACTTCGAAGCCCTGGCTAATGCGCAAGGCACCTCCACAATGACCGTCGACGCCGAAGTGATGGCTTTGGGATCGACCAATGTGACGGTGACCTCGACCATGGCGATCGCTTCCGCCACAGCCGCCACGGCGGCCCTGTCGGCGGTGACCGCCTCCATCGCCAATGTGTCCGGCGCCCTCGCGCGTATGGGCACGCAGTCCAAGGCGCTGGGAGCTCATGTGACGTTCGTCGGCAAGCTGATGGACGCACTGGAAGCCGGGGTCGGCAACCTTGTCGATGCGGATCTGGCGAAGGAAAGCGCCCGGCTTCAGGCGCTGCAGACGAAGCAGCAGCTCGGGGTCCAGGCTCTGGGCATCGCCAACCAGGCGCCGCAGATCCTTAACGGCCTGTTCGGTCGCTAGGGGCCAAGTCTCAGCCCCGGAGGTTCGCCTCCGGGGCTTTTCCTCGCCCGGATCACGACTTCGGGAGCGTTGCTTGCACCCGGGGCGAAGCAGGGCCACGCTCCCTCTGTGTCCAACATTTGAAAGGAGGTGATCCAGTGATCTCATTGTCCCGAACCGCGACGGTGCGGACCTGGGCCTCCGCGACGGCGATCGCCGCCTGAGCGCGTCCTGAAGGTCGACCGCAAGACGGTCATCGACAATGGGAAGCCGCCGGGTCCGCCCGGCGGCTTCTTTGTTTTCAGGTCCCGAGCAGGAAGCTCAGGGGGATCCCGGCCCGCGCCGCCCAGGCGGCCTCGGTATGCTCGGCCCCGTCGAAGCGTCGGGTGATCCAGTCGGCGCCTTCGCGCCAGCCGGCGGTGCGAAGCGCCGCATCCATGCGGGCCTGATGGGGCGGATACAGGGCGTCCAGGGTCGCCGTGCCGTGGTCGAAATAGAGCCGGTGACGGCCCGGCGCTGGCAGGTTGGCCGCCAGCCAGTCGATCACGACCCCGTCGCCGGCCGGCCAGTGGGTGGAGACGCAGGCGGCGCCGCCAAAAACGTCAGGATGTTCGGCGAGGGCGTAGGCCGAAATCAGACCGCCCATGCTGGAGCCCATCACGAAGGTGTCGTCGCGCCGCGGGAGCGTGCGGTAGCGGGCGTCGATCGCGGGCTTCAGGGCTCTGGTCAACCACGCGAGATAGGCGTCCGAGGCGATGTCCTCGCGGCGGAGGACGTCACGGCCCAGCCCGAGGCTGAAGGTCTCGGCGGTCACGGGCTTGCGGGGCATGTAGTCGAGGGCCCGGTTTGCGCTGTTCCAGATCCCGACGACGATCGGGGCGCGGATCCGATTTTCCGAGATCAGGGCCTCGAGCGTCTCGTCAATCCGCCACTCCTGCCCGCCGAAGGCCTGACCCGGTTCGAACAGGTTCTGGCCATCGTGCATGTAGAGCACGGGATGGCGCGCGGCGCCGCCGTCATAGCCGGGCGGCAACCAGACATCGACCGGGCGGGGCAGGAGGCCGACCGGCTCGGGGGCCTCGAAGCGCTCGACGCGGCCTCCGGTTCGCGCCGCAGCGGGCGTTGTGCCGGCCAGAGGCAGGAGCGCGGCGGCGGCGAGGAGGGCGCGGCGAGCGAGCATGGCCGAACGCTAGCCCGGCTCCCCGGCCGTGGCCAGAGCTCAGATCAGGCCGCCCCAGAAGCCCATGATGGCGTCGATCAGTCGGCGCACGAACGCCCACGCCAGCCAGACGACGGCGCCGAAGGCGGCCGAGCCCAGCCAGGCGATGATCACCAACACCCCGTCGCGCTGCAGCAGGCCAAAGCCGAAGGCCGCCACGAACAGCGACGGGAACAGGTTGAAACCGACCAGCGGCAGCATCAGTACGGCCGCCCAGATCACGCAGGCCAGCCCGATCAGGCTCTCGGCCAGATCCGTGCTCATGAACTTCAGACGCGGCCGGCTGAAGCGCTCGACCCTCTTGAGATACGGCATGACCCGGGCCGCCGCTGCGGCGAAGGCGGCGCGATCGATGCGCCGCTCCAGAATCCACGCCGGCAGCCACAGCTCGTCGCGGCGGAACAGCAGCTGGGCCCCGAGGAACAGCATCGGCAGGCCCAGCACCGTCGTCGTGCCGGGGATGGCGCCGATCACGGCGCTGATCAGCCCCAGCAACAGCAGCAGGGCGCCGAAGCCGCGCTCGCCGAAGGCCTGCACCAGTTCGGACATCGACACCTCGGGCCCCGGACGCTCGCCAATGCGGGTCAGCACCTCAGAAAAGGTCAGGCCGTCGAAAGGATGGGGCGCGTCGTTCATGCGGGCTCGGGGGTGTCCACAGTCGCTCTAGGGGGCATGGTAAGGCAGCGCTAATGAACAATCGGCAACGCCCGAAACTGGCAGAAGATCGTGACGGCTCCCCTAAGACCCGTTGTCGCCCTTTCGCTCCGGCTTGCCCTTGCGCGGCGTGGCGGCGATCTCCCGCAGCTGGGCCTCGGTCATCGAGTCCGCCATCGACCGGGACGCCCCCTTCAGCTTCGACGTCGGCGCGTCGCCCCGTTTGGCGGCGAGCGCCGCCCCGGCGGCCTTCTGCTGGGCCTTGGACGTGGCGGGCATGGCGGAGCTCCTTCCGCAATGCCAATGGGGGGCCTTGCGGACCGTTTCTGCTCGCGCCCCGTCAGGCCGTCGCCGGCTCTCTGAGCGTCCGCACCATATAGGCCGCCTCCGGGCCATACGCGGCGACCTTGGCGGCGAGGACGGGGGGCAGGTCGGGGGCGTCGCGCCAGCCGAGGCGGAGCCAGACGGGGCGGGCCCCGCTGACGGCGATCAGCTCGGAGCGGGCGGGGCCGTGGAGGGCGAGGACATGCTCGACAAGCGCGCGGCCAAAGCCGAGGCCGCGGCCCTCGCCCGCGACCGACAGGTCATGGATGTACCAGCAGGCGTCGCCGCCGGGCGCCAGCACCTGGTCCGGCGTCGGCGGGTCGAACGACCGCCACGGGTGGCTCAGCAGATAGGCCAGGAGGCGGCCGTCCCGCTCCACCGCCCAGCAGTGGTCCGGGGCGATGTCGATGCGGCTGACGAAGGCCTCGGGACCGTCGCGCAGCGCCTCGGGATAGCCGAGCGCCTGAAGCGCCAGAGCGGCCTCCAGGTCGGCCCGGACGAGCGGCCGGATCACCCCATCAGCTCGCGCCCGATCAGGAAGCGGCGGATCTCGTTGGTGCCGGCGCCGATGTCGTAGAGCTTGGCGTCGCGAGCCAGCCGCTCGACCGGCCACTCCTTCGTATAGCCGGCGCCGCCGAGGGCCTGGATGGCCTCCAGCGTGACCTTCACCGCGTTCTCGCTGGCCAGCAGGATGGCCCCGGCGGCGTCGTAACGGGTTGTCAGGCCGGCGTCGCAGGCGCGCGCCACAGCGTAGACATAGGCCCGGGCGCTGTTCAGGGCGACGTACATGTCCGCCACCTTGCCCTGCATCAGCTGGAACGAGCCGACCGGCTTGCCGAACTGCTTGCGGTCACGGACGTAGGGCAGGACCACGTCCAGCGCCGCCTGCATGATACCCAGCGGTCCGGCGGCCAGCACGGCGCGCTCATAGTCGAGGCCGGACATGAGCACGGCCGCGCCGCGGCCCTCGCCGCCCATGACGTTCTCTTCCGGGACCTCGCAGTCCTCGAACACCAGCTCCGCCGTGTCCGAGCCGCGCATGCCCATCTTGTCGAGCTTCTTCGAGACGCTGAAGCCCTTCATGCCCTTCTCGATCAGGAAGGCGGTGACGCCGCCGTTGCCCTCGCCGGTGCGGGCGTAGACCACCAGGGTCTCGGCGTGCGGGGCGTTGGTGATCCAGAACTTGGTTCCGTTCAGGACGTAACGGTCGCCCTTCTTCTCGGCGCGGGTGCGCATGGACATGACGTCGGAGCCGGAGCCGGCCTCGGACATGGCCAGCGAGCCGACGTGCTCGCCCGAGATCAGCTTCGGCAGGTAGCGGGCCTTCTGCTCGTCCGTACCCCAGCGTCGAATCTGGTTGACGCACAGGTTGGAGTGGGCCCCGTAGGACAGGCCGATCGAGGCCGAGGCGCGCGACACCTCCTCCATGGCCACGCAGTGCTCAAGGTAGCCGAGCCCGAGCCCGCCCCACGCTTCCTCGACGGTGATTCCGTGCAGGCCCAGCTCGCCCATCTCGGGCCAGAGGTCGCGGGCGAAGGTATTGGTCGCGTCGATCTCGGCGGCGCGCGGCGCCAGCCGGTCAGCGGCCCAGCGGGCGGTGGTGTCGCGGATGGCGTCGGCGGTCTCGCCGAGGCCGAATTCCATGGACTGGGGGGCGAAGGGGATGCTCATGGCCGTGGCCTAGCACCCCCCGCGGCGAGGGCAAAGCCGCTGCGGTCAGGCGTCGCGGGGGGCCTGGTCGCGGCCGTGGGCCTCGCGCCACAGACGCCACAGGTTGAAGCCCGAGATGCCGCTGCAGCCGGCGCCGATCAGCGCCAGGGCGGCGAACACCAACAGGGTCTCCCCGCTCGGGCCCGCGCCCTCGTCGAACAGCGCCTGGGCCGCCGGAACCGCGGCACCCAGCGACACCAGCCCGACCGCGCCCATGCCGGCATAGGCGCCCAGCTGGCCGAAGTCGAAGCGGCGGCCGGGCGTCTCGACGATCTCGTGGCGCAGCACGGGGCCGAGGCCGATGTCGGCGGCCAGTTCCTCCTCGCTGAACAGGTCCGTTTCGAGCGACCGCGCCGGCGCGCTGCGCTCGTCGCTGGACCAGACCGGACGCTGGATGTCCGGCTCGACCGACGGCGGCGGGGTCAGGACGAGGGGCGCGACGGGAGCCGCCTCCATCTCGATCAGGGGCGGCGTCGGCTCGGCGTCCGGGACCGGCTCGACCGTCAGCGTGCCGCCGGGCAGGGCCTCGGACGCGATCAGAGGGGCGGTCGCCGCGCTCGGCTCCGCTTCGGTGGAGGGCTCCGGCAGGAGCAGCGGCCCGGCCAGAACGGCGGTCATCGGCCCGCTGGCGGCGACAGGCGGACGCAGCGTCCGGTCGACCGGCGCGGCCGGAGCGGGCGGAGCTGCTGGGGGCGGCGCGACGGGCGCGGCCGGCCGCGCCAGCTGGGGCAGGGGGCCGCCCACCTGGATGGCGAAGGGCGACATCTGGCGGCGCATCAGCTCGGCCAGCACGGCCTGGCGGTCAACCTCCGGCGTGGCCGGCGGCGAGGGCGGAACGTCGGCGGCCTGGGCAGGTTCGTTCGCCGGCGCTTCGGCGGCCTCCGGCGGCGTGATCGACGCCTCGGCTTCCGGCGCCGGCGCGTCTGCGGCCGGCCCGACCGGCAGCTCCGACGCGGACGCCGGGGCCGCGATGGCGGCGGACGCAGGTTCGGCGGGCGACGTCGGCGTGACCGGCTCGGCCAGGCGCGGCGCAGCGCGGCCCGGCGCCTCGCCGAGAAGATGCGACACGGCGGCGGCGTAGCGCAGCGAGAAGGCCGGCGGCGTCGGGGCCGGCGGCGCGGCGGCGGGCGTCGCGTCGGCGACCGGGGCGGTCGCTACGACCGGGGCCTCGGGCGCAACGGTCGCGTCCTCGTCCCGCGCTTCAGCAGGCGCAGCGGCGAGCACGTCGGCGGGTTCCGGCGTTTGGACAGGGCTGGCCGGGGCCGCCTGGGGGGCCTCGGCGTCCGGGGGCGGCGGTGGCACGGGCGGGTCATCGCGCGCCGGTTCCGCGGCGGCTGTGTCCGTCGCCGCGTCAGCGGCCGTGGCGAGCGCCTCCGGCGTTGGCATGTCCGGCGCGGCGGCGGCCTCGTCGGCCGGCGCTTCCGCGGAAGGCGTCGTTTCGACGTGGGGCGTCTCGGGCGCCGGCGCCGACAGGAGGGCGGCGACGGTCACCGGCGTCCCGGGGTCGGCCCCGAACAGGGCCCATTCGGCGTGGCGCCGACGACCGACGCGGGCGAGGGCCGGATCGACGTCCGTGCTGGCGGCGAGCGCGCGGGCGGCGCCCTCGGTGCCCTCGGCGTTGAGGGCGGTCAGCACCTCGGAGGTGACAAAGGCGTCTACCCCGACGCTGAGGGCGAAGCTGGCCAGGGCGTCGAACTGATGCTGGTTGAGCGGTCGGCTGACGCGGTCGTTCAGGGCCGCCACGACCGGCAGCAGGTCGTACTGCAGCAGCAGCTCGGCGTCGGCCTCGCTGACGGTCAGGCCTTCACGGGCAGACCGGGTGTGGCCGAAGCCGATGGCCCAGGGGCCATCGGGCCGGCGCCAGGCGCGCGGCTGGAAGCCCTCCAGGCTCTTGATGAGGGCGAGGCCTTCGCGGGAGACCTTTCTGCGCGGGGCGACGGGGTCAGACACCGGGGCGTGTTCCAGTTTGGGACGATCGAACATGGCTCGTTCCGGTTCACGCAAGCCCCGGGCCGCGCCGGGGGTTCCGATCCGTTACGCCTATCCGGTCACAACAGGACGACGGTGGCCAGCCCGAGGAAGATCAGGAAGCCGAACACATCGGTGGTGGCGGTGACGAACACCGACGAGGACACCGCCGGATCGAACTTCAGCCGCGACAGGGTCAGGGGCGTGAGCACCCCGACAGTGGCGGCGACCATCAGGTTGAGCACCATGGCGGCGCCGATCACCAGGCCGATCTCCGCGTCCCGGGCCCACAGACCTGCGGCGAGGCCGATCATGGGGGCAAGGATCAGGCCGTTGGTGAGCCCGACCGCCAGTTCGCGGAAGAAGGTGCGGACGGCGTTGGAGCGATTGAGCTCGCGCGTCGCCAGCGCCCTTACGGTGACGGTCAGGCCCTGGGTGCCGGCGTTGCCGCCCAGCGCCGAGACGATCGGCATCAGCACCGCGAGGGCGACGATCTGCTCGATGGTGGCGGAGAACAGCGAGATCACCGCCGCGCCCAGCGCCGCCGTGGCGAGGTTCAGCGTCAGCCAGGGCGCGCGCGAGCGCACCACGTTCCAGACCCCGTCGCCGCGGCCCTCGTCCGACACCCCGGCGAGGCGCAGGATGTCCTCGCGGTTCTCCTCCTGGATGATGTTGACGATGTCGTCGACGGTGATCTGGCCGACCAGCCGCCCGGCGGAGTCCACGACCGGCGCCGAGATCAGGTGGTACTTCTCGAAGATGTAGGCGACCTCTTCCTGGTCCTGGCTGACGTCGATCTCGGTCGCCGGCTCCATCAGCTCGGTCAGGGCGGTGGATCGCGGCGCGCGCAGCAGCCGGCTCACCGCCACGCCGCCGAGGGGACGGTTCAGGGGATCCACGACATAGATGTCGAAGAACAGCTCCGGCAGGTCCTCGCCCTGGGCCCGGACGTGATCGATGGTGTCACCCACGCTCCAGAACTGGGGCGCGGCCATCACCTCGCGCTGCATCAGGCGGCCGGCGGAGTCCTCGGCGTAGCCCAGCGAGCTCTCGATGGCGGCGCGGTCGACCTCCGGCATGGCCGCCAGCACCCGCTCCCGCTGGTCGTCCTCGAGATCCTCGACCACCGCCGCGGCGTCGTCGGAGTCCAGTTCCTGGAGGGCCTCGGCGAGGGTGCCGTGCGGCACCCGCTCCAGCACCTCCTCGCGGATGCCGTCGTCCAGCTCCGGCAGGGTCTCCGCCAGCAGGTCCGGCGGCAGCCAGAGGACCACCACCGCGCGGTGCTCGGCGGTGAGGAAGCCCATCAGGTCGGCGACATCGGCGGGGTGCAGATCTTCCAGCAGCCCGCGCAGACGCAGGCCGTCACCGTCGTCGGCGGCGTCGATCACGCGCGCCACGAAGGCCGGTGTCAGGGCGTAGTCCTCGCCCAGCGCCTCATGCAGGTCGGTGTCCGGCGAAGGAGCAGCAGGCAGGGGGGCGGAGTCGCTCGTGCTCACGCGGGCCTCCCTGCCTTGGATCAGCGTCTAGCCGATAGCTATTCCTGTGCCGTCGGATGGTGCGGTCGAGAAGACTCGAACTTCCACGGGTTGCCCCACAGCGACCTCAACGCTGCGCGTCTACCAATTCCGCCACGACCGCTCGCATCGGAGGCGGGGGGAATAGCGGAGTGTCGGGCGGAAGGGAAGGGGCTTCCTCGCGCGGCCCCGTTCAGGCCTCAAGCGGTGCCGGCCATGAAGTCGTAAACGTCGGCCGGGCGGGTGACGACGATGGTGATGCGGTCGTCACGCAACTCGATCTGCCCGCGGGCCACCGGGTGGTTGTTGGCCAGAATCCAGACCTCGTCGCTCTCGCTCGCGTCCAGGGGAATCACCGCGCCCCGGCCCATGCGCAGGAGCTGGGCCATGGGAAGCACGGAGCGGCCGAGCACCACGCTGATCTCGACGTTGACGGCTTCCACCTGGGACATGGGATACTCGGGACTGGAAGTCATATCTTGCATGGTCGCCCCCGCGCCCCACATTCGCCGCCCATGATTGCCGAGCCGTTAACCCCCTCTGCGCCGCGCCTCTGGCGCGCCGACCAGCGTCCCGTCGAGTGGCGGGTCGAGGCGGGGCTGGTCGCCTACGATGCGGCGGTCGCCGCCATGGAGGCCCGGGTAGCGGCGATCGCCGCCGGCGAGGCGGAGGAGCTGGTCTGGCTGCTGGAGCATCCGCCCCTCTACACGGCAGGGATATCCGCGCGGGACGAGGACCTGCTGGACCGGCGCTTCCCGGTCCACGCCACGGGTCGTGGCGGCCAGTTCACTTATCACGGGCCGGGCCAGAGGGTGGCCTATGTCATGCTGGACCTCGACAAGCGCGGGCGGGATGTGCGCGGCTTCGTCCGGGGGCTGGAGCGCTGGCTGATCTCGGCTCTCGGGACTTTCGGGGTGCCGGCCGATGTGCGCGAGGGCCGAGTGGGAGTCTGGGTCGAGCGTAAAGGCGCGGGCTGGGCGCGCGAGGACAAGATCGCCGCCATTGGCGTCAAGGTGCGCCGCTGGGTCAGCTTCCACGGCGTCAGCCTCAATGTGGAGCCGGACCTGACCCACTTCGACGGCATCGTCCCGTGCGGCATCCGCGAGCACGGGGTCACCAGCCTCGTGGATCTCGGGGTGCTGGCGACGATGGACGAGGCGGACGCGGCCCTGAAGTCGGCGTTTCAGGAGGTCTTCGGGCCGGTGAAGGCCGAGAGCCCCGCGGGTGGGGCGCCGTAGCGGTTGAAGCGGCGCTGGCCCGGCAAGAGGCTGAGGGCGCCGACCGCAACAAGGGCGCCCGTCGCTGTCGCCTCGCCGTTCGAGAGGGCGTTGAGCGCGAACACTCCGCCAAGGATCGGCCAGATCCACCAGCCGGCGCGGCCGACGTCGTGCAGGCGCTGGGACATCAGGCAGGCGAGGCTGAACAGCAGGGGCAGCCGCAGCGCCATCGCGGCAAGGCCCATCCCCCCCTCGTCCGGCAGCTGGTCCACGACGAGGGCCAGGCCCGCCAGCAGTCCGATGCCGAGCAGGAAGGGCAGCCGGCCGATCCGGCCGTCGCCGGTCAGCAGGTTGTCCACAATTTGATGCCGGAGGCTCATCTGACACACTTTGGGGGCATCGCGCCGATTTGCCGGAGATGACGGATGTCCCCCGGATAGCCGATCACGGCGTCGTCTGACGTCAGCAGGACGCGGTCCTCCACGAGCGCCTGGGCCACGATCATCCGGTCGAAGGGATCCTTATGGATCGGCGGGAGCAAGGGCGCGGCGAGCGCATGTTCGCCTGTGACCGGCACCTCCATGTAGCCTCCCCTGATGAGGGCGTGGCGCAGTGCGGCCGGCTCGACCCTGAAGTCAGGCCGCTCAAGCGCCCTCTTGATGCCGATCTCCCACAGACTCGCCACACTGAAGCCGACGTCAGAGGCCGGGTCGTCGATCAGGTCCTTCAGCGCCTCGGCTCGCGGATCACCGGCGACGATCCAGACGAGCAAATGGGTGTCCAGAAGAACCCTCAAGGCTCAAGGCCAAACTGGCGATGGATCTCGTCGCGCCCCATCGTGTCGAAATCATCCGGCGCGGCGATCTGGCCCTTCATTATGCCAAACCGCTTCACCGGGGCGGGCTCGGTTGTCACCGCCTCGACCTTGACCAGAGGCTTCCCGGCCTTGGCGATGATGAACGGCCGACCCTCCAGCGCCTGCTGGATAAGGCGCGACAGGTGGGTCTTGGCCTGATGGATGTTCACCGTTTCCATTGAACCAGACTAACGGACTTAGTCCGGTCACGCCAGTGGCCGTGCCGGGCCTTCGGGATCTTTGCTACCCGGTCAGGCGAACTCCACCAGCACATCGTCGGCGGCGACGCTGTCGCCGTCGCGGACGCTGACGGTCTTGACCACCCCGTCGCGCTCGGCGCGCAGGATGTTCTGCATCTTCATGGCCTCGATGATGGCCACGGGCTCGCCGGACTTGACCTCCTGGCCCGGCTGCACGGGGATGGAAACCACCAGGCCAGGCATGGGCGACTGGATCAGCTTGGAGGTGTCCGCCGCAGCCTTTTCGGGCAGGCGGCCGTAGAGCTCGGCGATCGCCGGCGGTAGCACCCGGACGCGGGCGCGGGCGGCGCGTGAGCGAATCTCGAAGCCGTCGGCGACGCGCTTCACCTCCGCGGTGAAGGGCAGGTCGTCCAGCACGGCGCGGAACTGGGCCAGACCGGGACGCCAGTCGATGAATTCCAGCCTTAGCGGCGCCTCGCGGTCCTCGACCTCCAGCACCATGGCTTCGTCGGTGTCGTAGCCGAGGCTGACGCCGACAGCGTCGCGGTCGATCATCACCGTCCAGTCGGTGCGGTTCGAGGGATCACCGGCCTGTTCGGCCAGCACCTCGTGCATGGCCATGGCGGCGGCGACCATCTGGTCGCGCTGGCGCGGGGAGGGCGGCAGGCCGTGGAAGCCGTCCGGGAACTCGTCGGGGATGTAGCTGGTCGACAGGGCCCCCGAGCGGAAGCGCGGCTGATCCATGACCGCCGACAGGAACGGCACATTGTGGCCGAGGCCGGCGACGTGGGTGTCTTCCAGCGCCCGGGCCATGCCGTCGATGGCCGCGTCGCGCGTCTCGCCCCAGGCGCACAGCTTCGCGATCATGGGGTCGTAGAACATGCTGATCTCGTCGCCCTCGCGGACGCCGGAGTCATTGCGCACCACATAGTCGCCGTCGGGACCGGACTGCGGCCCTTCCTCCGGTTGCTCATAGCGAACGAGGCGGCCGATCGACGGCAGGAAGCCGCGATAGGGGTCCTCGGCGTAGATTCGACTTTCGATGGCCCAGCCGTTGATGGCCAGCTGATCCTGGCTGAAGGGCAGGGCCTCGCCCGCCGCCGAGCGGATCATCTGCTCCACCAGATCGACCCCGGTGATCAGCTCGGTGACCGGATGCTCGACCTGAAGACGGGTATTCATCTCGAGGAAGTAGAAGGACTTGTCCTGCCCGGCCACAAACTCGACCGTACCGGCGGAGTCGTAGTTCACAGCCCGGGCGAGGGCGACGGCCTGGGCCCCCATGGCGGCGCGGGTCTCCGGGTCGAGCAGGGGCGACGGCGCCTCCTCGATGACCTTCTGGTTCCGGCGCTGGATCGAGCACTCCCGCTCGAACAGGTGGACGATGTTGCCGCGCTTGTCCCCCAGCACCTGAATCTCGATGTGGCGCGGATTGACGATGAACTTCTCGAGGAAGACGCGGTCGTCGCCGAAGGCGTTCTTCGCCTCTGCCTTCACGGCGGCAAAGCCCTCGGCCATGTCGGCGTCCGAGTGGGCCACCCGGATGCCCTTGCCGCCGCCGCCGGCGGAGGCCTTGATCATCACCGGATAGCCGATGCCGCGGGCGATCCCGACCGCCTCATCCGGCGTCTCGATCAGGCCCATGTGGCCCGGCACGGTGCTGACGCCGGCTTCAGCCGCGAACTTCTTGGAGGTGATCTTGTCGCCCATGGCGTCGATCGCCTCGGGGTTCGGGCCGATGAAGGCGATCTTCTCGTCGCGCAGGCGGCGGGCGAAGCCGGCATTCTCGGACAGAAAGCCGAAGCCGGGGTGCACCGCCTCGGCTCCGGTCCGGCGCACCGCCTCGACGATGCGGTCCGCCAGCAGATAGGATTGGGTCGCCGGGGCCGGGCCGATCAGTACCGCCTCGTCGGCCATCTCGACCGCCAGCGACCTCGCGTCGGCCTCCGAATAGACCGCGACCGTCCCGATGCCGAGACGGCGGCAGGTCTTGATGATGCGGACGGCGATCTCGCCGCGGTTGGC
>CAZUXK010000053.1:0-16207 GCA_964624025.1 uncultured Brevundimonas sp. | reverse complement strand
GGGCCGTTGTGCCCTCTGTGACCCCTTGGTGCTCTCCGTGATGAACCGGCGACGTCGGCGCTGACACCCCTCATCCGTCATGCTCCGCATGACACCTTCTCCCGCAAGGGGAGAAGGAAGGGGGTGGCGCTTTCCGGACTCCTTCCGGGCAGCTGACTTGCCAGCGGCCGATGGGCGAGCATGCTGTCCCCCATGCCGTCCGCCCCGTCCGCCGCCGCCCTGCACGCCGCCCGCGAGGCGCTGGCCGCCGCCGATCCCGCGCTGGCGCGCGCCCATGCGGCCCTGCCGCCGTTCGCATGGCGGCTCCGGCCCGGCGGCTTCGAGGGGCTGTTCCGCATGATCGTCGAGCAGCAGGTGTCGGTCGCCGCCGCCGCCTCCATCTGGCGCCGGGTGGGGGAGGGTCTGGGCGAGGTGACGCCGGAGCGGCTGCTGGCGCATGAGCCGGAGGCGCTGCGCGGCTTCGGCCTGTCCGGTCAGAAGGCGCGCTATGGCCGCGAGATCGCCCTGGCCCAGGTCGAGGGGCGCATCGACCTGAACGCCCTCGAGCAGATGGACGACGACACGGCCGTGCGGGCCCTGACCGCCATCAAGGGCGTCGGCCGCTGGACCGCCGAGACCTATCTGATGTTCTGCGAGGGCCGCACCGACGTCTTCCCCGGCGGGGACGTGGCCCTGCAGGCAGCGATGGGCTGGCTGGACCGGCTGGAGGCCCGGCCGAGCGAGAAGGCGGCCTATGTCCGCGCCGAGGCCTGGCGCCCGCACCGGGGTGTCGCCGCCCACCTGCTGTGGGCCTGGTATGGCGCGGTCAAGCGGGGCGAGGCGGCGGCGTAGGCCCGGAGGGACTCGAACCCCCAACCAGACCGTTATGAGCGGTCGGCTCTAACCATTGAGCTACGGGCCCGCGCGGACGCGAGGGGGCATGGCCTAGCAGGGACCGGCGCGGCGGAAAAGCGGCGCGAGGTGAGCACGATGTCATGCGGATGAACGGAACCTGCCAGCCGGGGGCTTGCGTTCATTCAGCCGTCCAAGGCCAAGGTCGGCCCATCGACCGGCGCGTTCGCCGGTCCCCTTTTTTCAGGAGACGTCTCCATGTCCCGTTCCGTTCTCGCCGCTGCGCTGGGCGCCGCCATGCTCGCCACCGTCGCCGCTGCGCCGGCCGTGGCCCAGGCGCAGCCGGTGCAGGTGATGCAGCCGGTCCCGTCGCTGAACCTCTCGGCGACCGGCGAGGTGAAGCTGGCCCCCGACATGGCGACCCTGACCTTCGGCGTGGTGACCGAGGCGGCAAGCGCCGCCGAGGCCATGCAGCTGAACGCCCGGCGCATGACCGAGGTCAGCGCCGCCCTGCGCCGCGCCGGGATCGCCGAACGCGACATCCAGACCGCCGGGCTGAACCTGTCGGCCCAGTACGACTATGTGCAGAACGAGGCCCCGCGCCTGCGCGGCTACCAGGCCTCGAACCGGGTGACGGTGATCGTGCGCGACCTCGCCCGCACCGGCCAGGTGGCCGACGCCGTGGTCGCCGCCGGGGTCAACCAGATCGACGGCGTCAGCTTCGGCCTGCAGGATCCGTCGGCGGCCGAGGATCAGGCGCGCCGGCTGGCGGTGCGGGCGCTGCAGGCGAAGGCCGCCCTCTACGCCGAGGCGCTGGGCGTCCGGCTGGACGGGATCCGCAGCCTGACCGAGGGCGGCGGCTATGCGCCCCCGCCGCCGATGCCGATGTACCGGATGGCGGCCGTGGCCGAGGGCATGGACGCTTCGACCCCGGTGTCGGGCGGCGAGCTGACCGTCCGGGTCGAGATCACGGGGGTGTACGATCTGGCGCAGTGAGCGCTTGAGGGCAGGGCGGGCCGGCGTCTAGGGTCCGCCCATGTCCGATGATGACTTGGTGCGGCGGCTCGCCGCCGCCACCTCGACCTTACTGCGCATCTTCAAGGTGGCGGACAGCCACAACATCGCCGAGCTGCCCCCGCCGGAACTTCACGCCCTGCTTTTTCTGGGCGAGGCCGACGGGGCCACGCCGGGCGAAGTTGCCGCTCATCTGGCCGTCGCCGCAACGACCTGCACCAGCATCGTTGATCGTCTGGCGCGGCAGGGCCTGGTGACGCGCAGTCGGGACGAGATCGACCGCCGCTCGGTACGCATCCGCCTCACTGAAGACGGGCGCCGGGCCTTCGACAGCGTCGAGGCCGAGCACGAGCGTCGCTACCGCGCCATGCTGGAGCCGCTCTCGACCGAAGAGCGCCGGGCCATCGTCGGTCTGATGGAGAAGGTCGCTGCCGCCGTGAGCCCCCGCGACAAACCGCCCGGCTGGCCCTAATAGTTCGATATTCGTATTATCCGATCGCCGAAACATACGGAGATCGCTGATGCGCCTTGCTTCTCTCGCGTCGCTTGCCGGCGTGGCCAGTCTCGCTGCCGCCTGCGCCAGCCCCCCGCCCGTGACGCCGCCGGATTACTCCGGGCCCCGGCCCGAGCTGGTCGAGGCGGGATGGATCAGTCATCGGGCGGAGGTCGTCATCGACACCCCGCTGTCCTTCTATGACGCCTGGCGGCAGGAGGTGCCGCTGAGCGAGGTGTTGCCCGGGGCGCCGGGCATCCCGGCTGTGGCCGGAACGGAAGTGATCTCGGGCGACTGGGATGCGGTCGGGGCACGCCGGCGGGTCATCCTTGCCGATGGCCATCAGGCCGTGGAGGAGGTGCTGGCCAACGACGGCCCGGCGCTGTTCCGCTACCAGGTGTGGGGCTTCACCAGCCCGGCAGGCCGGTTCGCCGACTATGCCGTGGGCGAGTTCCGCCTCGCCGAAGCCGGGACCGAGCGCACCCGCGTGACCTGGACCTATGCCTTCGACCCGAGCTCGCCCCTCGCCCGCGTTCCGCTGTGGCTGTTCGTCCAGACGCAGTTCCGCCCCTTCATGGAGACGGGGCTGGAGCGAATGAAGGCCGGCGCCGAGGCGGCCTGGGCCGAACAGCAGCCGGTCAGGCCGCCCGCTTGATCTCGTTGCGGTCGTCGAGGAGGACGACGGTCGGGTTGTAGTTGCGCGCTTCTTCCTGCGGCAGCTGGCCGTAGGTGACGATGATGACGCGGTCGTTCTTCTGCACCAGACGGGCGGCCGCGCCATTGACGCCGATCACGCGCGAGCCGCGCGGCGCCTCGATGGCGTAGGTGGTGAAGCGCGCGCCGGTGGTGATGTTCAGCACATCGACCTGCTCGTGCGGCAGGATGTCGGCGGCGTCCAGCAGGTCGCGGTCGATGGCGATCGAGCCCTCGTAGTCGAGGTCGGCCTGGGTCACCACGGCCCGGTGCAGCTTGGACTTCATCAGGGTGACCAGCATGGGCGGTCTCCGGAACTGGGGCGGGGCGGGGCCCCGTGATGCGGCGCATATAGGGATTTCGGCCCCGGCCATCAATCGTGCGTGCTGCGTTGCAGCAGGGACGCGGCCGGAGGTCGCGTTACAGGGGCTTCATTTGATTTAAGGGGGGCGCGCACTATGGTTTGTGCGGGCCCGTGCGACGGGCTGGCGGCAGAAGGCGGCATTTCGGCCATGAAGCAGTTCTTCCTCACGCTGGCGGGCGTCTTCGCCGGGCTGGTCCTGTTCGTGATCCTGGTTCCGGTGGCCCTGATCGGGCTGGCTGCCGCGGGCTCCTCGGCCCCGACCACGGCCCCGGGCACGGTGCTCGAGCTGGACCTGCGCGAGGGCCTGACCGACCAGCCGCCGACCAACCCCTTCGCCAGTTTCGGCGGGGCGCAACTGTCGGTGCTTGAGGTGGTCGATGCGCTCGACCGCGCCGAGGAGGACCGCAACGTCAAGGCGGTGCTGATCCGTCTGCCGGAGATGGGCATGACCCCGGCCGCCGCCGACGAGGTGCGCCAGGCCATCCGCCGCTTCCGCGCCGCCGGCAAGCCGGTCATCGCCCACAGCCAGGGCTTCCTGCCGGTCGGGGCGGTGCTGTCCAGCTACATGGTCGGGGCCTCGGCCTCGGAGCTGTGGATGCAGGAGACGTCCAGCTTCCAGGCCACCGGCTTCTCGGCCGATGAAATCTTCCTCGGCGACGCCTTCCGCCGCTACGGCGTGACCGCCGACTTCGAGCAGCGCTACGAGTACAAGAACGCGGTCAACGTCTACACCGAGAACGATTTCACCCCGGCGCACCGCGAGGCCATGCTGGCCTGGATGCGGTCGCTGTACGACCAGGCCCTCGCCGCCGCCGCCGCGGACCGCCGCATGACCCCGGCCGCCATGCGCGACCTGATCGAGGGCGGGCCCTACCCGGCGGACCGCGCCGTCGCCCTGAAGCTGATCGACAAGGTCGGCCAGGTCGAGGAGGCCCAGACCGAAATCCTGCGCCGCGCCGGCAATGGGGCCAGGCTGGTGCCGCTGCGCGACTATGTCTCCAGCCACGGTCTGCAGGCCGGCTCGGGCGCTGACGCCATCGCCATCGTCCAGGCCGAGGGCGCCATCGTCACCGGCCGCGACAGCGGCGGCGGCTTCGGCTCCGGGGCCATGATCTATTCGGACGATACGGCCAAGGCGATCTACGACGCCATCGAGAACCGGGCGGTGAAGGCCATCGTCGTGCGGGTGTCCTCGCCCGGCGGCTCGCCGGATGCGTCGGAGCAGATCCTCGCCGCCATCCGCGCCGCCAAGGCCGCGGGCAAGCCTGTGGTCATCTCCATGGGCGCCTACGCCGCGTCCGGCGGCTACTGGATCAGCTCCGAGGCCTCGGCCATCGTGGCCCAGCCCTCGACCCTGACCGGCTCGATCGGCGTGTTCGGCGGCAAGTTCGTGCTGAGCGAGGCGCTGGGCCGGTTCGGGGTCGACATCCGGGGCCTGTCGGTGGGCGGCGAGTACGCGGACGCCTTCTCGCCGGTGACCCGCTTCGACGGGACCGACCGCACCGCCTTCGCCAGCTCCATCGACCGCACCTACGACCAGTTCATCACCCGGGTGGCCACCGGCCGCAACCTGCCGGAAGCGCGGGTGCGCGAGATCGCCCGCGGTCGCGTCTGGACCGGGGCCCAGGCCCGCGAGCTGGGGCTGGTCGACGAGCTGGGCGGCCTGCACGAGGCCATCGCCCGGGCGAAGGCGCTGGCGGAGATCGAGGCCGACGCCCCGGTGCGCCTGATCCGCTACCCGGCCGAGAAGTCGCCGTTCGAGGCCCTGTCCGCAGCGTTCGGCGTCTCGGCTGAGGGGGCGCGGGCGCTGGCCGCGGTCGGGACCGTGATGAGCGATCCGGAGGCCCAGGCCCTGCTGGCCCGGGCCCGGGCCGAGCAGCTGCGGTCGCAGGGCGGGGTCGTGCTGGCCGACCAGCCGCTGCGGTGAGCCGCCGCCCCTCACACCGGGCTGTGAACGTCCGACGCATTGACCGCGTGGGCCGGGAGTCCGACATTGACGCCACGGCGCACGCCGTCCCTGCGAGGCAGCTGACATGACCGGCACCAAGGACCGCTTCGTCCACTACCGCCTCGGCGCCGCCGGCGGCCCGCGCGTGCTGCGCCCGCTGACCTGGCTGCTCGGGGTCATCGCCACCGGCGTGGCCGTCACGCTCGGGGCCGTGCTGGCGGTGCTGACCGCCGCGGCGGTGGCCGTGCTGGCGCTCGTCGCCGGCGTGACCATGCTGTTCACCGGCATGGCGCTGAGGGCGCGGCGCACGGTGCGGGCCCGCTCGGCCGCCGACGGAGTGCTGGACGCCCGCAAGGTCGGCGACACCTGGGTCACCTACGGCTGGGACCGTCAGGGTCGCTGAGGCCGGTGACGCTGCAGTTCATCGAGGCGCCGTCGCCGAACTTCAACGCCCGGCGCGGCCCGCCGGACGCCATTGTCCTGCATTACACCGGCATGCAGACCGGCGAGGCGGCGCTGGCGCGCCTGCGGGACCCGGAGGCGAAGGTCTCGTCCCACTATCTGGTCGAGGAAGACTGCCGCATCTTCAGGCTGGTCGATGAGGCGCGGCGCGCCTGGCATGCCGGCCAGGGGGCCTGGCAGGGCGAGACCGACTTCAACTCCGTCTCGATCGGCATCGAGATCGTCAATCCCGGCCACGAGTGGGGCTATCGCGACTTTCCCGAGGCCCAGATCGCCGCGGTGACGGCGCTGGTCGCCGACATCCGCAGTCGCTGGAGCATCCCGGACGCCCGCATCATCGGCCATTCCGACTATGCCCCGGCGCGCAAGGAAGACCCCGGCGAGCGCTTCCCGTGGAAGCGGCTGGCCGAGGCCGGCCACGGCCTGTGGTTCGAGCCCGCCCCGGAGCGGATCGCGGCGCTGGGCGGCCTGCTGCAGCCCGGCGACGGCGGGGTCGGGGTGCTGGTGCTGCGCTCGGGCCTGCACCGGCTCGGCTATGGCCTGGCCCCGTCCGGCGACTATGACGAGGAGACCCGTCTGACCGTGGCTGCCTTCCAGCGCCACTGGCGGCCGTCGCGGGTCGACGGCATCGCCGACGGCGAGACCCGGGCCCGGCTGGTCGGCCTGCTGCAGCTGGCCTCGGCCGAGAGCGTCACCGGGGTGCTGAACTAGGACTCCGGGCGGTCCTGATACGGGCCGAAGATGCGCAAGAGCGTCACGACCCGACGGCCCTCATCAACGCTGTAGAGCAGGCTGTAGCCGTGCAGGACGCGGCGTCGCAGCCCGCCATGGCCGCTGGCGGGCCAGAGCGCCGGGGTATCTTCGAGCGCCAGCAAGGCCTTGAGGATGTCGATGTAGCGCTGGTGTGACCGTCGCCCGCTGCCCGGTTGGGTGAGCCAACTTTTTGCGGCCGCAAGGTCCGATCGGGCCTGCGCCGGGATGATGAGGCGGTAGCGCCGGCTCACTCCGGCTCTGAAGCCGCTCCACGCTCGGCAGCTTCCAGCTCCGCGTGCAGCCAGTCCAGCGCGGCCTGACCCGAGATGACCCGGCCATGGGCGATGTCGTCGAACGCTTCATCCAGACGGGCCCGTTCCCACGCCAGCCGCGCCTCGCGCCGGGCCGGCGTCTCGGACTCAAGGTCTACGGGCAGCTCGGGCGCCGGTTCGGACATGCGGCACCCTACCACGCCGCGCGGGCGCCGGCGAGTTGACGGGGCGCGTCGGGAGGCTCACCTAGGGCTCGCCAGACGGCCGGGCGGTCGCGGCGGGGTTCGCCCTGTCGAGGAAAGTCCGGGCTCCACGGTGAAAAGGCGGCGGGTAACGCCCGCCCGGGGTGACCCGAGGGATAGCGCCACAGAAAGCAAACCTCCGGCCCTGCGGGGCCGGGAAGGGTGAAAGGGTGGGGTAAGAGCCCACCGCGGCTTCGGTAACGCGGCCGGCATGGCAAGCCCCGCCTGGAGCAAGACCGAATAGGGGCGTCGCGCGGACTCCGGTCCGCAGGGTTCACCGCCCGAGACGCCCGGGTAGGTCGCGAGAACCGCCCAGCGATGGGCGGTCCAGAGGAATGATCGTCACCCGCCCCCGGGCGGGTACAGAACCCGGCTTACAGGCCGTCTGGCGCCTCTCCTTTCCCACTTCCGCCCAGGTCGATGAGGTCCGTTACTGTAACTGTTCTGTATATGTTCTCGCCCGGCCGAGGTTTTCCACAGGCTGTCCCCCGGGCTTTGGTAAAGTCTCGTCAACCAATCCCATTGAGGCCCATTCCAGCCCATGCTATCCCAATCAGATGATTTGGGGCTGACGGACGCGTGTTCGGCGTCCGGTGACATGGGCAAGGCTCGCGGGGGCCATTGGCGGGGCAGGGCGTGTTTCTCTCGACCTACGAGAAACAACTGGATGGCAAACGCCGCCTGCTGATCCCGCAGGAGTACCGCACTGCGCAGAACGGGGCCGAGGCCGGCGTGTTCTGTTTCTTCTCCATCACGGCGGATTGTCTCGAGGCCGGCGGCGACAAGCTGATGGCCGAGTACGTGGCGCGCATCGAGGCCCTGCCGTTCGGCAGCGAGGCCCGCACCGCGCTGGAGGAAGCCTTCTATGCCGGCCAGCGGCCCCTCGCTTACGACGGCGGCGGCCGCATTACCCTGCCCGAGGGCCTGTGCGAGGACGCCGGGCTCAGCGAGGACGTGGTCATCGTCGGCCTGGGGCCGCGCTTCCAGATCTGGGACCGGGCCCGGTGGCAGGCGCGCAAGGCGCGCAGCCGTGAGCTGGCGCGTCAGGCCCTGACCGCCCCGACCGGAGGTGCGGCATGATCGCGCCCCACGCTCCCGTCCTCCTGGCCGAGGTGATCGAGGCGCTGGTCCCGGCGCCCGGCGAGCTGATCATCGACGCCACCTTCGGCGCCGGCGGTTACTCGCGCGCCCTGCTCCAAAGTGGCGCGGAGGTGGTCGGGCTCGACCGCGACCCGACCGTGGCGGCGCATGCGGCGGCCCTGGCGGCGGACTTCCCGGACCGCTTCCGGCTGGTGCAGACGCCCTTCTCCGGCCTGGCCGAGGCCTTCGCCGACAGCGGCCGGCCGCGGCTGGACGGGGCGGTGTTCGACATCGGCGTGTCGTCGATGCAGCTGGACCAGGCGGAGCGCGGCTTCTCCTTCCTGCGCGACGGGCCGCTGGACATGCGCATGTCCGGCGAGGGGCCGAGCGCCGCCGATATCGTCAACGGCTGGGATCACGGGCCGCTGGCCCACATCTTCAAGCAGTACGGCGAGGAGCGACAGTCCGGGCGGATCGCTTCGGCCATCCTGCGTCGTCGGGCCGAACAGCCCTTCACCCGCACGCTTGACCTGGCCGAGACCATCGAGGCTGCGGTGGGCGGCCGCCGCGGCGCGCCGATCCACCCGGCCACGCGCGTGTTCCAGGCCCTGCGCATCGCCGTCAATGACGAGCTGGGCCAGCTGGAGGCGGGTCTGGCCGCCGCCGAGGCGGCACTGTCGCCGGGCGGCCGGCTGGCGGTGGTGACCTTCCATTCGCTCGAGGACCGGATCGTCAAGCGCTTCCTGGCCGAGCGCAGCGGCCACACCCCCGGCGCCTCGCGCCATGCGCCGGCGGCCAAGGCCCCGCCGCCGCCCAGCTTCACCCTGCAGTTCAAGGGCGCGCGCGAGGCCGGCGAGGCGGAGCGGGCGGCCAATCCGCGGGCCCGTTCGGCGCGGCTGCGCGCGGCGGTGCGCACCGGGGCTCCGGCGTGGAGGGCGGCCGCATGACCGCCCTCGCGAACGCCCTGGGCTCCGGCCTGAAACGCGTGTTCGACCTCAAGCTGCGCGGCATCCGGGTCGTCGAGATCGTCGGCGTGGTGCTGGTCGCGGTGCTGGTGCTGTCGGTCTATGTCGCCAAGGCGGCGGCGGCGCGCCAGAGCGCCAGCATCGCGGCGCTGGAGCGCGAGATCGCGGAGACCGATGCGCGCGTGCGCCTGCTGCGCGCCGAGGCGGCCCGGCTGGAGAGCCCGGCGCGGCTGGAGGCCCTGTCGCGGCAGGCCGGGCTGGCGCCGGCCGACGCCGCCCAGGTGGTGCCCGAGGCCCGCCTGCCCGAGCTGGCCGAGCCGGCCCCCGTCGTGGTGCTGCCGGAAGGGGAGGGGACGCGATGAGCGTTCAGGATCCCCGCTTCGACCTGTACCGCCGCGCGGCCGCGCCTGCCCTGGCCCCGCTGTGGCGGCGCATGGTGCATTCGATCTGGTCGATCGAGCACGCCTTCGAGCGCGCGCGCGCCGACGCCCGGCCCGAGGAGGACACGCGCGTCCGCATCTCACTGGTGTTCCTGCTGTTCAGCGCCGTGTTCGTGCTGCTGGCGGCCGGGGCGACCTGGGCGGCGCTGTTCCGCGGCGAGGTTCCGCGCTTCAGCGGCGGCGCGGCGGCCCTCGTGCGCGGCGACCTGACCGACCGCAACGGCCTGCTGCTGGCCGCCAACCTTCCGCACTACGCCGCCTACATCGACCCGGCCGAGGTCTGGGACCGCGAGCATGCGGCGCGCGAGATCCGGCGCGCGCTGCCGCGCATTCCGGCCGAGCGGCTGGCGGGTGCGCTGAAGGGGAATGGTCGCGTGATTGTCGCGGAGGGTCTGACGCCGACGGAGCGTCGGAGGCTGCATAATCTGGGGCTCGGCGGCCTGTCGTTCGAGGCCATGAACCGCCGGATCTATCCGCTGGGCGCCTCGGCGGGACATCTTATCGGATTCGCCGACACGGGCGGCCGCGGTGTGACAGGGGTCGAGCTGGCCTTCGACGACGCCGTCCGCGCGGCCGGAGCCTCGGGCGAAGCCGTGGCTCTGTCGATCGACCTTCGGGTTCAGGGGGTGGTCGAGGCCGAGCTGTACCGGGCGGTCGAGGACAGCCAGGCCGAGGCCGGGGTGGCCATGGTGGTCGACGCCTCGACCGGCGAGGTGCTGGGCATGGCCAGCTACCCTGCATTTGACCCGGCCCGCCGCCGTCGGGAGTCGGACCCTACTCCCGCCAATCGTGCCGTCTCGACACCCTATGAGATGGGCTCGGTGTTCAAGAGCTTCGTGGTCGCCGCCGGCCTTGAGACCGGCGCGGCCGATGTGAGCACCCCTTTCGACGCCACCGACCCGCTGATGATCGGGCGCCGCCGCATCGCTGACCACGGCGCCCAGAACCGCGTCATGACGCTGGAGGAGGTGTTCCTGCACTCCTCCAACATCGGCACCTCGCGCCTGGCCATCGACATGGGCCCGAACGTGATGCGCGATTTCTACGATCGCTTCGGCCTGCTCCGCGCCGCGCCGATCGAACTGAAGGAGTCGGCCGCGCCGGTGCTGCCCCGCAACTGGTCCAACAACACCCTGGCGTCGCTGTCGTTCGGCTACGCCATCATGGTCACCCCGGCCCAGATGGTCGCGGCGACCGCCGCCCTGGTCAACGGCGGGATCTACCGGCCCCTGTCGCTACGCCGCGGCGGAGCCGGCGTGGAGGGGCGGCGGATCATCTCGGAGCGGACCTCCTCCACCATGCGCGACCTGATGCGCGCCAATGTGCAGCGTGGTTCCGGAAAGCGCGCCGACGCCTCGGGCCTGCGGGTCGGCGGCAAGACCGGCTCGACCAACAAGGTTGTCAATGGTCGCTACGATCCTGCCCATGGCATCGGCGTCTTCGTCGGGACGTTCCCTACCGATGGGCCGGTCGACGCCCGCCGCTATGTGGTGTTCGTGCTGATCGACGAGCCGCGGAGCGCCGTGCGCACCGGCGGCGTCGTCGCCGCGCCGGCGGTCGGGCGCATCGCCGACCGCATCGCGCCGTTCGTGCAGGTCGAGCGCCGCTTCGATCCGGTCCCGGTCGCCGTGGCGGAGGCGCAGCCATGAGCGCGTCCGGCGTCCGCCTGTCCGACCTGATGCGCCGCGAGGTGCCGGCCGACCCGGTCATCACCGGCATCACCGCCGACAGCCGCAAGGTGCAGCCGGGCGTGCTGTTCGCCGCCCTGCCGGGCAGCCAGTCGGACGGCCGCGCCTTCATCCCCCAGGCCCTGGCCCAGGGCGCCGCGGCTGTCCTGGCCCCGTTCGGCACGCCGGGCGAGGCCGCGCCGGTGCTGGTCACGGCAGGGGACGTGCGCCGCGCCTACGCCCTGGCCGCGCGCGGCTTCTACGGGGCCCAGCCGCGCGTCTGCGTGGCGGTGACGGGGACCAACGGCAAGACCTCGGTGGCCGGCTTCTGCCGCCAGATCTGGGCGCACGTGGGCCACAACGCCGCCAGCATGGGCACGCTCGGGGTGGTGGCCCAGCGCGGCAGCGACATCCACAGCCTGACCGGCCCCGGCCTGACCAGCCCTGACGCCGGCGAGGCGGCGCGGCTGCTGTCGGCGCTGGCCGAGGGCGGGGTCACCCACCTGGCCCTGGAAGCGTCGTCGCATGGCATCGACCAGCGGCGGCTGGACGGGGTGGCGCTCAGCGCCGCCGGCTTCACCAACCTGACCCAGGACCACCTCGACTATCACGGCGACATGGCCAGCTACCGGGCGGCCAAGCTGCGCCTGTTCGACACCCTGCTGCCGCGCGGACGGACCGCGGTGCTGAACGCCGACAGCGACGCCTACTCCGCCTTCGCCGCGGCCGGCATCATGTCGGGCCTGTCGGTGTTCGGGGTGGGCGAGCGGGGGCGCGACCTGACCCTGATCGACCGGACGCCGACCCCCGACGGGCAGCGCCTGACGCTCGACGTGCGCGGCGCCCGGCGCGAGATCCTGTTGCCGCTGGCCGGCGCCTTCCAGGCCTCCAACGCCCTGGTCGCCGCCGGCCTGTGCATCGCCGCGGGCGAGTCCCCGGACGCGGTGCTGGCCGCGCTGGAGCGCCTCAAGGGCGCCGAGGGCCGGCTGCAGCGCATCGGCGCCGGTCGTCACGGCGGCGAGGCCTATGTCGACTACGCCCATACGCCGGACGGTCTCGAGACCGTCCTTAAGGCCCTGCGCCCGCACGCGCAGGGCCGGCTGATCGTGGTGTTCGGGGCCGGGGGCGATCGCGACCGCGGCAAGCGCCCGCAGATGGGGGCCATCGCCGACCGGCTGGCGGACATCGCCATCGTCACCGACGACAATCCGCGCTCCGAGGACCCGGCCGCCATCCGCGCCGAGGTGCGGGCCGGCTGTCCGGCGGCGCTGGAAATCGGCGACCGGCGGGCGGCGATCCGCCACGCCGTCAGCCTGCTGCGCGACGGGGATGTGGTGGTCGTCGCCGGAAAAGGGCATGAGCAGGGCCAGATCGTCGGCGCGACCGTGCACCCGTTCGACGACGCCACCGAAGTGAAGACCGCTCTGGAAGACTGATCATGGCTGATCGCGCCTCGCCGCTGTGGACGGCCCAGGATATCGCCCAGGCGGTGGAGGGTCGCATCGAGGGCGGCGCCTTCGCCGCCTCCGGCGTCGGCTACAACTCGAAGGAAATCCAGCCGGGCGACCTGTTCGTGGCGCTCAAGGGCGCGCGCGACGGCCACGACTTCGCCGCCGGGGCCTTCGCCGCCGGCGCGGTGGGCGCCCTGGTCGAGCGGCCCGTGGAGGGCGGCCCCTGCATCGTCGTCGACGATACCCAGCGGGCGCTGGAACGGCTGGCCGCCGCCGCGCGCGATCGGGCCCCGCACGTGCGCCGCGGGGCGGTCACCGGCTCGGTCGGCAAGACCAGCGTGACCCAGGCGATCAAGGCCGGACTGGATCTGGCCGGGCCGGCCCACGCCTCGATCAAGAGCTACAACAACCACATCGGCGTGCCCCTGACCCTGTCCCGCATGGCCGAGACGGTCGAGCGGGCGGTATTCGAGATCGGCATGAACGCGCCGGGCGAGATCGCGCCCCTGTCGCGCATGGTCCAGCCGCACGCCGCCTGCGTGACCACGGTCGGTCCGGTCCATATCGAGGCCTTTGACGACGGCGAGGCCGGAGTGGCGCGCGAGAAGGCGGCGATCTTCGCCGGCCTCGGGCCAGGCGGGGTGGCGGTGGTCAATGGCGACATCGTCTGGGAGCCGCAGCTGCGCCAGGCGGCCCTGCATGTCGGTGCCCGCGTCGTCACCTTCGGCTCGGCGGCCGAGCACGACGCGCGCCTGATCGACTTCCGGGCCGAAGGGGAGGGCGCGCGCGTCATCGCCGAGGTCTGGGGCCGCACCCACGTCTTCACCCTGAAGCAGTCGGGCTTCCACTGGGGCCTGAACAGCCTCGCGGTGATCCTGATGCTGGACGCCCTGGATGTGCCGGTCGAGCTGGCGCTGCAGGCGCTGGCCGGGTTCCAGCCGCTGTCGGGGCGGGGCCAGAGCCGCACGGTGCGCATCGCGGGCGGCCAGTTCACCCTGATCGACGAGAGCTACAACGCCAACCCGCTGTCGATGACGGCGGGCTTCACCAACCTGGCCGCGCGCGACGTCGGACGCGGGCGCCGGGTGGTGGTGCTGACCGACATGCTGGAGCTGGGCGACCAGTCGCATGCCCTGCACGAGGGGCTGGCCGTGGCGATCGACGCCGCCGGTCTGGACGTGGTGCACGCCGCCGGTCCGGAGATGCGGGTCATGTACGAGGCCCTGCGGCCCGAGCGGCGCGGCCTGTGGGCCGCCACGGCGGCGGAGCTGGCCGAGCAGGTCGAGGCGCTGGTGCAGCCGGGCGACGTGGTCATGGTCAAGGGATCGAACGGATCAAGGGCCTCGCTGGTCGCCGCCGCCCTGGCGGATCTCGAGCGGCGGCTGGACCTGTCGGAGGGCTGAGGGGCCGATGTTCTATCTACTGTATCTCTACTACGCGGATGTCGCGCAGGATTATCCGCTGCTGAACCTGATCCAGTACCAGACGGTGCGGGTCGGACTGGCCACGGCTACGGCGCTGATCGTGGCGGTGGCCATGGGCAGCCGCTTCATCGCCTGGATGCGGGTCAAACAGGGCAAGGGCCAGCCGATCCGCGAGGACGGGCCGGTCACCCACCTGTCCAAGGTCGGCACCCCGACCATGGGCGGGCTGATGATCCTGGCGGGCATCGCCGTGGCGGTGCTGCTGTGGGGCGACCTGACCAGCCCCTACATCTGGATCGTGTCGTTCGTGACCGCCGCCTATGCGGTGCTGGGCTTCGTCGACGACTACGCCAAGGTGACCAAACAGTCCTCGGCCGGCCTGACCTCGCGGCAGAAGCTGGCGGCCCAGACGGTGGTGGCGGTGATCGCCGGGACCCTGACCGTGCTGTGGATGTACGCCTCGCCGACCTCGCCCAACCTCGAGACCTCGATCGCCTTCCCCTTCTTCAAGGCGGTGCTGCTGAACATCGGCTGGTTCTATGTGCTGTTCGCCGCCTTCACGATCGTCGGCTTCTCCAACGCCGTGAACCTGACCGACGGGCTGGACGGCCTCGCCACCGTGCCGGTGATGATGGCCGCCGGGGCCTTCGGGGTGATCTCCTATCTCGTCGGCAACTTCCTGTTCGCCGACTATCTGCAGGTGCACCACGTGCCGGGCGCCGGCGAGCTGGCGGTGTTCTGCGGCGCCATCATCGGCGGGGGCGCGGGCTTCCTCTGGTACAACGCCCCGCCGGCGCGGATCTTCATGGGCGACACCGGCTCGCTGGCGCTGGGCGGGGCCCTGGGGGCCATCGCCGTGGCCACCAAGCACGAGCTGGTGCTGGGCATCGTCGGCGGCCTGTTCGTCATCGAGGCCCTCTCGGTGATGATCCAGGTCGGTTACTTCAAGGCCACCGGCAAGCGGGTGTTCCTGATGGCCCCGATCCACCATCACTTCGAGAAGATGGGCTGGCCGGAGCCGACCGTGGTGATCCGCTTCTGGATCGTCGCCGGTATGCTGGCCCTGATCGGGCTGAGCACCCTTAAGCTGCGGTGATGGCGGACCTGTGCCCCAGTGCTGCCGTCACCATCGGGCTTGACCCGAGGATCGAGGCGTCCGTCGCACGGCGGCGGCCGAGGGGGCGCGGGACGTCCCCAGCGGCGCGGCGCACCGCGCTCGATCCTCGGGTCAAGCCCGAGGATGACGGAGCAGACCTCACATGATCCCGGTCCCCGGCTTCGCAGGGCGGCGCGTGGCGGTGTTCGGCCTGGGACGGTCGGGCATGACGGCGGCGCGCGCCCTCAAGGCCGGCGGGGCGGTCCCTGTGCTCTGGGACGACGGCGTGTCCGGCCGGCTGCAGGCCGAGGCCGAGGGGTTCGAGGTCGAGGACCTGGCTCGCGCCGACTGGTCCGGCTTTGCGGCGCTGGTGCTGTCGCCGGGCCTGCCCCTGACCCATCCGGCGCCCCACTGGAGCGTGACCCGGGCCCGGGCCGCGGGCGTGGAGGTGATCGGCGACATCGAGCTGTTCGCCCGGGCCATCGCCGCCCTGCCCGAGGGGGCGCGGCCGAAGGTGGTGGGGATCACCGGCACCAACGGCAAGTCGACGACGACGGCCCTGCTCGGCTGGGTGCTGAAGCAGGCGGGGCTCAAGACCCACGTCGGCGGCAACATCGGCATCGGCGTGCTGGCCCTGCCCGAGCCCTCGCCTGACGCGGTCTATGTCCTGGAGGTGTCCAGCTACCAGCTCGACCTGACCACGAGCTTCGCCCCGGACGTGGCGATCCTGACCAACATCACCCCCGACCACCTCGACCGGCACGGCGGGATGGAGGGCTATGTCGCTGCCAAGGCGCGGCTGTTCCAAGCCCTCGCGCCCGGCGCGACGGCGCTGGTCGGGGTTGATGAGCCGGAGACGCGCGCGGTGGCGGAAAGGCTGGGCGAGCGGGCTGTGCAGATCGAGTCGCCTCCTTCTCCCCTCGGGGTAGAAGGTGACCGCGCGGCGCGAGGTCGGATGAGGGGTTTCTCCGACGACGCAGCGCGACCCCTCATCCGCCCCTCCGGGGCACCT
>CAZUXK010000052.1:0-16318 GCA_964624025.1 uncultured Brevundimonas sp. | reverse complement strand
CGTTCGACGATGCGCTTCTTGAAGCCGTCGTCGGCCTGACGCAGCGCGCCCGGGGTGGCGATGGCCTCGCGAGAGCGTCGACGCAGCTCCTCACGGCGGCTGGCGACGGCCTTCATCCGCTTCTCAAGGCTGGCGCCCTGCGTCAGCCCGTTCATCAGGGTAAGGACGGTCAGGAACACGCCCACGGCGACCGCGCCTGTGAGCCAGTTGTTCTTGTCCATGATCAGGTCGAAGATCGCGTCCATCCGGTCCTCAGATCTTGAACGCGATCATTTTCTTCATCACCAGGATGCCGAGGCCCATCCAGACGGCGGAGCCGAGCAGCATCGCGTGGCCGCGGGGGTCGGTGAACATGCGGCTCATGTAGTCGGGTGAGGCGACCATCACGAGGCCCATCACGACGACCGGAAGCGAGCCGATGATGCCGGCCGAGGAGATGGCTTCTGACGACAGGGCCTTGACCTTCTCGCCCATCATGCGGCGGGCGCGCAGCACCGTGGAGAGGTTGCCCAGCGCCTCGGCGAGGTTGCCGCCGGTCTTCTGCTGGATGGCCATGACGATCGAGAGGAAGCGCAGCTCCGGCGAGGGCATGCGCTCGTACATCTTGTCCAGGGCCTGGCCGAGGGTCATGCCGACGCCAACGGCCTCAACCAGCCGCTGGAACTCCGGCCCGAGGGGCGCAGGGCTCTCGCGGGCGATGATCTTGAAGCAGTCGTGCACAGGCAGGCCCGACTTGATGCCGCGGACGATGACGTCGACGGCGTTGGCGAACTCGCCGGAAAACTTCTTCATTCGCCCCTTGGCGAGAAAGGCGAGCACCCAGCGAGGCAGGCCGATCCCGAGCACGCCGGCGGCCATCACGGCGAGCAGCGGCGACATGCCGATGAGCAGGGCGAGCAGCAGGCCGACGCCGCCCAACACCGAAGACAGGATCCAGAACATGCGCAGGTTCGGGGTCAAGCCCGCCTGGGCCATGCGCGCCGAAATGGTCATCCGCGCCTTGCGGTCCCGCCGGTCGGCCTCCTTGAGCTGATCGAGGATCTGCTTGCGACGGCCCTCGGGGGTGTTGCCCTGGGCGGCGCGGCGGGCGCCACTCTTGGCCTGCTTGCCGCCCTGCAGGGCGCGGGCCCGCTTCAGGGCCTCGCCGCTGGAGTCGTCGCCGCCGACGAAGGCCCATCCAAGGCCGCCGATGGTGATGAAGGCCAGAACCGCGGCGAGTGTCGGGAGCAGCATGGCCTACTCCGCCGCGTCGAGGGCTTCGGCCAGCTCGCGCTCCAGGCCGTAGTAGCGGGCGCGATCCCAGAAGCGGGGCCGGGCGATGCCGGTCGAGCGGTGTCGCCCGATGATCTTGCCGTTCTCGTCCTCGCCGGTGATCTCGTAGACGAACAGGTCCTGGGTGACGATGACGTCGCCCTCCAGCCCAACCACCTCAGTGATATGGGTGATGCGGCGGCTGCCGTCACGCAGGCGGGCGGCCTGGACGATCAGATCGACCGAGCCGACGATCATCTCGCGGATGGTCTTGGACGGCAGGCCGTAGCCGCCCATGGTGATCATCGACTCCAGACGACTGATCGCCTCGCGCGGGCTGTTGGCGTGCAGGGTGCCCATCGAGCCGTCGTGGCCGGTGTTCATGGCCTGCAGCAGGTCGAACGCCTCGGGGCCGCGCACCTCGCCGACGATGATCCGCTCGGGGCGCATCCGCAGACAGTTCTTGACCAGATCGCGCATGGTGATCTGGCCCTGGCCCTCGAGGTTGGGCGGGCGGGTTTCGAGACGCACCACGTGCGGCTGCTGCAGCTGCAGTTCCGCCGCGTCCTCGCAGGTGATGACCCGCTCGGTCGGGTCGATGAAGGCGGTCAGGGTGTTGAGCAGGGTGGTCTTGCCCGAGCCGGTGCCGCCCGAGATGACGATGTTGCAGCGGCAGGCGCCGATGACGCCCAGAACCCTGGCCCCTTCCGGGCTGATGGAGGCGTACTCCACCAGGTTCTTCATCGTCAGCTTGTCTTTCTTGAACTTCCGGATCGTCAGCGTCGGGCCGTCGATTGCCAGCGGCGGGGCGATGACGTTGACCCGGCTGCCGTCCGGCAGGCGCGCGTCGCAGATCGGGCTGCTCTCGTCCACGCGCCGGCCCACCTGGGACACGATGCGCTGACAGATGTTCATCAGCTGGCCGTTGTCGCGGAAGCGCACGTTCGTCAGCTGAACCTTGCCGCCGACCTCGATGAACACGCGGCCGGCGCCATTGACCATGATGTCGGCGATGTCGTCGCGCGCCAGCAGCGGCTCCAGCGGGCCATAGCCGAGGACGTCGTTGACGATGTCCTGGACCAGGTGCTCCTGCTCGGCCACCGACATGGAGACGTTCTTGATCGCCACCAGCTCGGCGACGATGTCGCGGATCTCCTCCGCCGCCGCCTTCTGTTCCAGCTGCGCCAGCTGGGCCAGGTCGATGGTGTTCATCAGCGCGTTGAAGATCGTCGTCTTCGTGGCGTGATAGTAGTCCGACTGCTCGCGAACGATCTCGGTGACCTGCTGCGCCTTCTTCAGCTGCTCGAAGGCGGGCGTGGCGCGCGGGCCGGGACCCCGACGGCTGTCGGCGGCCGGCCGCGGGCGGGCGGCGACCGGGTCGGCGAGGGCGTCGAGGCGCTCGGCCCCCGGCTGGGGCGTGAACAGGGCTGCGCCCTCGGGCGCGCCGCCGGTGAGGGCGCTGTCGGCGTTGGCGTCAAAGGCGAAGGCCTGCGTCTGGACGCCCTGGGCCGGCTGGGGCGGCGCGCCGTCGGCGGCAAACGGAGACGGCGCGGGCCCGGGAGCCGGGGCCGCGGCGGCGGGCCCCGGGCCACCGCTCACCGGCGATGTGCGCTTGCCGAACACGCGTCAGCGCGCCTTCTTCTTGAACAGTCCGCCCAGCAGGGACTTGCCGCCGCCCCTGGCGCCTTTCGGCGCGGCGATGGCCGGCATCTCCCGATGCGACACGATCTGCGCCAGCACCTGGAAGGCGTCGGCCGCCTTCGACTTCGCGGCGGCGTCGAGGACCATCTGGCCGCTGTTGGCGGCGACGCCGAACACCTTCGGGTCGAAGGGGATGATCAGCGCCGGGTGCACCCCGAGGGCGTCCCCGAAGTCCTTGGCCGGGATCTCCGGCCGGCCCGGCATGCCGACCTGGTTCAGCACCACACGCGGCGGCGCATCGTTCGGCCGACCCTGGCGGATCAGGTCGATCATGTTCTTGGCGTTGCGAAGCGAAGCCAGATCCGGCGTCGCCACCACCACAACCTCGTCCGCCGAGATCAGGGTCCGGCGCACCCAGCGCGACCATACGTGCGGCAGATCCAGCACCACGAACGGCGCCGTGGCGCGGATGCGGGTGGTGACCTCCTCGAAGGCCTCCGCGCTGATCTCGTAGTCGGCGTCCAAGGTGGCCGGGGCGGCGAACAGACTCAGCTTGTCCGTGCAGCGAACCATCATCCGGTCCAGCAGCACAGGATCCAGCCGGTCGGGCTGGGCCAGGGCGTCGGCGACCCCGTTGATCGGGTCCTGGTTGAAGTCGAGCCCGGCTGTGCCGAACGGCAGGTCGTAGTCGACGATCACCGTATTGGCGCCGATCCGCTCGGACAGGGCGTAGGCGGTGTTGTGAGCCACGGCGCTGGCGCCGGCCCCGCCCCGGGCCCCGACGAAAGCGATCGAGCGGCCGACGAAGGGCTGCGCCGGATCGTTGAACAGGCCGCCGATGGCGCCGATCAGCTGCAGCGGATGAACCGGGGCGACGAGATACTCGGACACCCCGCGCCGCATCAGCTCGCGGAACAGCAGGATGTCGTTGGCGGCGCCGATGATCACCACCTTGGTGCCGGCGTCGCAGACCTCGGCCAACCGGTCGATGTCGTTCAGCAGGGTGGCCGCATCGCCCATGTGCTCGACGATGATCAGCGGCGGGGTCGGCTCGTGGCGATAGGTCTCGATGGCCGCATTGACGCCGCCGACCCGGATGGTGGTCGTGGCGCGCGACAGGCGGCGGTCCTGGCCGGCGCGATCGGCGGCGGCGAGGGTGTCCTGGCGCTCGGCGAAGACGTGGATGGCGATGCGCGGCACTGACACTTCCGCCAGGGCCTGGCTGGCCCCGGCGATCAGGTCGCCGACGGGGTTGAAGCCGGGCTCGGCCACGACAGGCCGCGGCGCGGCCGGCGGGGCGAACTGTAGCGGCCCGGCGGCCACCTGGGCGGCTACCGGAGCAGGAACGGGTGGACGTGCAAGCGCGCCCGGCTGGGCCTCAAAATCGAGGTCCAGATCGTCCTCGAATCCGCTGTGGGGAGACGGGGCGAAGGCGTTCATGCTCACTCCACGGCCTGGGTAACGCGGCCGCGAACGAGTTCTTCCTGCGGTGCGGATGTCTGCCGGCCTTGCCGGTAGTTGTCGAAGACCACGACCGCGCGGTGGGAGTCCTGCGCCGGCATGGTCCGGGGCTGCAGGATGTCGCGCGGATCGGCGATCTGGGCGGCCATGTTGGCCGTGAGGGCGCAGCCGAAGTTGTTCGGCGTGCGGTTGGTGTTGGCGGACAGGTCTTCCCACGCGCGGCCGCAGGCGGGGACGCGGGCCTCGATGGTCTCGAAGCTCACGACCACCGGCGCGCGGGGATCCGGCGCGGCGTAGCCGGCCATGCGGATCGCCTGGGGCGGCAGGCCTCGGGCCATCAGGGCGTCGCGGATGTTCCAGGCGGTGCGGGCGGCGGCCGGGTCCTCGCCGGCCGGCGCAGCGACGCTGACCGCGCCGACGCCGCGGTGGCCATGGCGCGCCGCCAGGGCGTCCAGGGCGGCGGTCTGGGCCGCGGAGAGGCCGTCCTCGCGCACCGCAAGGGCGATCTGGTCCACGCCGGGCTGGACCTGCAGGGCCCAGCGGCTGGTCGGGGTCAGCGGCTCGGGGCCGGCCGCCGGGCCCGCCGCGCAGGCGGCGACGGCCAGGCTTCCGGCCAGGGCGAGGGCGACGGCGAGAGGGGCGCGGGCGGTCATCGGCGGCCTCATTCGATCACATAGCCGACCGGGCCCTGCCAGCGCGGCGCATCGGCGCTCTCGGCGGCGGGGGTGCGGTAGACCTGGTTGAGCTGGCCGAACAGGATCGTCTGCAGGTCGCCGGCGATGCGCAGGCCGTCCGCCGGCGTCTGCAGGCGGGCCGGCGAGGTCGGCTGCACCACATAGGCCTCGACGATGATCACCAGCTCGGTCTGGCCGGATTCGTAATCGCGCGAGCGGAACAGGGCCCCCAGGACCGGCAGGTCGCCGGCGCCCGGCAGCTGGTCGATGTTCTGGCGCGTCTCCTCGCGCAGCAGGCCGGCGATCATCAGGGCCCCGCCCGAGGGCAGCTCGACGGTGTTGGATGACCGACGCACGTTGAGCGCGGGGATGGTCAGGGCGTTTTGCGTGTCACCGCCGAGGGTGAAGGCCCCCTCGGAGGTCAGTTCAGACACTTCGGTCGAGAGCTGCAGCGAGATGCGGCCCTCGGACAGTACGACCGGCCGGAAAGCCAGACGTACGCCGAACGGCTTGAACTCGATGGTGACGTTGCCGTCCCGGTCACGGCCTACGGGCACGGGATACTCGCCACCGGCCAGGAACTCGGCATTCTCGCCATTCACAGTGGTAACGTTGGGCTCGGCGAGGGTGCGTACCAAGCCAACACGCTCGAAAGCGCGCAGGGTGCCGGTCAGTCCCTCGCCCGTGCCGTCGGAGTAGCGGATGTTGCCGCCGCCGAGCTGGCTGCCGGCGACGCCGAAGGTGGCGTTCTGGGTCAGGGACAGTCCGTTTCCGGCGTCGAGGATGGCGTTCAGGTCGAAGCCGAGCTGCCGCACTGCGGTGCGCTGCACCTCGATGATCCTGGCCCGCACCATCACCTGATCGGCGCCGGCGATGCTGAGCATGTTCAGCACCCGCTCGGGCTGGCTGACGAACTGGCGGGCGATCTGGGCCACGCGGTCGGACTCGCCGGGGCTGGAGACGGTCCCGGTCAGGATGATGCTTTCGTTGACCGCCTCGACCTGCACCCGGGCGTTGGGCACAACCCGGGCGAGGGTGTCCTGCAGGGCCCCGACGCCGGTGTCGACGCGAATGCGCAGGCTCAGGATGGCGCGCCCGGAGGCGTCGAGGAACACCGCGTCGGTCTCGCCGGGGGCCAGGCCGATGACGGTGATCCGGCGCGGCGAATGCAGCATCGCCTCGGCCACCGCGGGGTTGGAGACGATCACGTCGCGGGCGTCGGTCGGCAGGTCGATGGCCGCCGAGCGGCCGCGCGGCAGGTTCAGGGACTGGGCTTCTGCGCCCAGTGCGACGCGGACGGACTGGGCGCTCGCGGGCGCCGCCGGGGCCAGCGCGGGGGCGGCCAGAAGCAGTGCTGCGACCAGGGCCATCGCCCGGGGCTTCGGCCTGAGCATCATTGCACCACCACCATCTGCACGTCTCCGCCGCGGTGAACCGCGATGGCCCGGCTCTCATTCCGGGGCGCGGCGATCCGGCCGGAGGGTCCGTTCGTGTCGGCGTAGGACCGGAGGGTCAGGGACAGTTCGCCTTCGGACCTGGCGAGGGCCAGGGCCTCGGCGTCCCGGGGCCCCAGTTCGAGCGTCGCCGTGGCCCCAACCACAGCCTGTTCGTCCTCGTCAGGTCGCGTGGTTTGATCGATGGCCAGGACCTTGATGTTCTGCAGCACCGTAGAGGAAGAGAAGCGGCTGACCCCCTCGTCGGAGGATCCCGAGTCTCCGGTCTTGATCTCCCGAGTCAGCAGCACGTCGACCCGGTCGCCGGGAAGAATGAAGCCGCCCGCTGCGGTCTCGACGCTGACGCGCACGGACATCGCGCGCATGCCGGGCTGGAGGAAGGCGGCCATGTAGCCGCCGTCGCCGGCGCGCACGATCTTGCGTCCGACAATCGGCTCGCCGGCCAGAATCGGTTCGCGCACGACGCTGCCGACGAAGTCCGCCTTTGCGCCGCCGCTGGTCAGGGTGTCCACCGCCTCGGCGATGCGCTGGGCGGCTGTCGCGCCGGCGTTCCCTCCGGTTTCGGCGTCGGCTTCCGCCGCAGCCCTTGCGGCGGCCTCGGCCTGGGGAATGGGCACCGAGCCATCGGTGATGAACACGGGATTGACGTCCTCGACGGCCCAGTCCTTCCATGCGAGGTCGGCCTCGGTCAGACGGTGTCCGGGCTGCAGATCGCGCGCGGCGACCAGCACCTTGGCCATGGGACGCGTCTCGACGACCGACGCGGTCGCGGTCGCGGCGGGCTCGCCGCCCATCATGGCGCGCACCACCAGCGCCAGCCCGATGGCGGACACGGCGGCGACGGCAATGACGGCGATGCGGGCGGGCTTCATCCGGACGTCTCCCCAGGGGCAGGCGTGCGCACGCCTGTCCGAGCGTTAACGACCATGCGGCCCGCAGGTTAACGACGGCCTAAGCCGGCCTCATCCGCCGAGAGCCGCGAGGCCGATGCGGCTGACGGGAAACGCCAGCAGGGCTCCGGCGCAGATGGCCACGCCATAGGGCAGGGCGCCGCCGGGTTGGGCCAGACGTCGCCACCAGCCGGGCCCGCGGTTGCGCGTCGCTTCGGGAAGGCGGCGAGCGATGAGGGCGACCAGCGCGAGGGCGCCGCCGGCCACGGCGGTGAACAGGACGAACTGGGGCAGGGCGGCGATACCCATAAAGGGGGCCATAGCCGCCATGATCTTGGCGTCGCCGCCACCCAGCAGGTTGCCGGCGAACAGGCCCATGCCGACCAGAAGGGCGGCGAGGCCGACAAGGGCATCGACGGCCACGGCCCGCGGCTCCAGCCCGGCGACGAGAGCGGCCGGCACGAAGGCGGCCAGGAGAACGGCCGACATCCAGTTGGGGATGCGGTAGGTGGCCACGTCGTGGACGGCGGCGGCGACGGCCACCAAGGGCAGAACGGCTGCGAGGGGCAAAGCCAGCATTTGCATGGGCGCGACCCTAGCCTCGCCAGATTAAGGACGGGTTGCGCCGGAGTGACGGCGCGCAAGCGAAAGGGGCCGGAGCGTTTCCGCTCCGGCCCCCCGCGGCTTCAGACGCGTGTCGCGGCTTAGGCGAGGGCGTTGGCGACTTCGGTCAGGCGCGCCAGCAGGTTCTGACCGATGGTGGTCAGGATGGCGATGACGACGACGGCGATCAGGGCGGCGATCAGGCCGTACTCGATCGCGGTGGCGCCCGATTCATTCTTGGCAAAACGCGAGAAGAACTTGGTCATGGTCTTTGATCCTTTTTAGTCAGCGAGCAACTGAGGTTTCCGACACAAGGGTCCTCGGCTTGCCCGCTGGACCCCCAACTTACGGTTTGCAAGATGGACTCCGTTCCTTAAATGAGGGTAAAACTTGGTATTGCGATCAAATAAATCGTGGTTTACATGAAATTTACTACGACACTATGGCTATCTACTGTTAATCATGGGGCGTCCTGCGGCTGACGGCCTTTTAGGCTTTCTTGAGGATTGTGGCGCAGGTTGCGGGCGTTCCCGCGCGAGCGCGCGGTCGCTTCTGAGAGAGGTCTTCATGCGCGGCGTCCTGATCGCCCTCGCAGCCCTGGCGGTCCTGCCGGCGGCGGCGCAGGCCCAAAGCCCGGGTCAGCCGGCCGGCGCTCACGGCCGGGCCCTGACAGTCGAGATCGACCATGCCGCCCGGGTGGAGCTGCGCGCCGCCGCCGCGTCGGTGATCGTGGCCAACCCGGAGATCGCCGACGTCACGGTCGTGGGCGCCAGCACCCTCTTCATCACCGGCAAAGGCTATGGCTTGACCGAGATCGTGGCTGTGGACGCCATCGGTCGGACCCTCTTCCAGGGCCAGATCGCCGTGGTCGCGCCGACGCGAGGGGCGGTGCGCGTCTGGCGCGGGGGAGAGGTGACCGAGATGGCGTGCGGTGATTCCTGCGCCCCCAGCCTGCGGGCTCCCGGGTCGGCGGCGCCCTGAAGCCCATGGAAAGCCATCAGGCTCGCTGGGGTCGTCTTCTCCGCCGTCGCCGTGATCGGGACGGCGTGGCGGCGATCGAGTTCGCCTTCGTGGCGATCCCCTTCCTGCTCCTTCTGTTCGCCATTCTGGAAGTCGGCGGGCTGCTGGTGCTCGACGCCGCGCTCGAGAACGCTGTGATCGACACGAGTCGCCTGATCCGGACAGGCGAGGCCCAGGACGGCGGGCTCAACCGCAATGGGTTCCGCGACGCCATCTGCGACGAGATGACGATCTTCGAGGACAATTGTCCCGACAGCCTGTTTGTCGATGTCCGAGTGATCCCGCAGTTTCGCAACCAGGCGCCGCCCCAGCCCGACGAGGACGGCTTTCCGGAGCAGTTCGACATGGGCGACGCGGGCGACCTGATCCTTGTTCGGGCCTGGTACCGCCACCAGTTGGTCACGCCGCTGATGCAGCGCGCCGTGTCGCGCAATGGCGATAACGGAGCCATTGTTTCGATCACCACGGCCTTCAGGAACGAGCCCTTCTGATGCGTGCTGTTCAAATCCTTCGTCGCCTCATCGGCGACCGCCGCGGGACCAGTGCGGTCGAGTTCGCCCTGATCGCGCCGCTGATGCTGTTCATGTACGCCGGCGTCACCGAGCTGACGCAGGCGCACATGGCCCAGAAGCGCGTCAGTCACGTGGCTTCGGTCATCGCCGACCTGGCGGCGCAGGAGGCCGCCCTCACCCAGGCCATGGTCGATGACATCTTCGCCGCTGGCGAGCATATCCTGCTGCCCTTCGAACGGGAGCCGTTGACCCAGCGCCTGACGAGCATCGAACGCCGCGCCAACGGCACGACCGTCGTGCTCTGGAGCCGTAGCAGCGGCGCAGGCGCCCTGAGGTCCACAGCCGACATACCGCTGCCGCGCGACGTGCTGGGGAACGGCGAGACCATCATCGTCGCCGAGGCGAGCTATGCCTTCACCTCGCCGCTCGGGGCCGTACTGCCCAATGGCCTCACTCTCAACGCCATCTATTACCTGAGGCCGCGTCAGACGGTTGCCGTGACCTGCTGCTAGGTCAGGTCATCGCTTCCGAGCAGGGCCGCCTTCAGCGCCGCCATCTTGACCTCAGTTTCAGCCAGTTCGGCCTCCGGGTCGCTGTCGGCGGTCAGCCCGGCGCCGGCGCGCCCCGACCAGAGCCAGCCCTGGGCCTCCTGCGTGAAGGCGAGGGTCCGGATCAGCACCGAGGCGTCGAAGCCCCCGTCGGCCCCAAGCACGGCCAGCGTCCCGCACCAGGGGCCGCGCGGCGGCTCATGCCCGGCGATCACCTGCATGGCCTGATGCTTCGGGGCCCCGGTGATCGAGCCGGGCGGGAAGGTGGCCGCGAGCAGGTCGGCCAGATTCGTGTCAGGGCGCAGCCGCGCGCTGACCCGCGAGACGAGGTGGTGCACCCGCTCGTAGCTGCGCAGTTCGAACAAGGCGTCGACCCGCACCTCGCCCGGCGGGCTGACCCGGGCCAGGTCGTTGCGCATCAGGTCGACGATCATCAGGTTCTCGGCCCGGTCCTTGGCGCTGGCCAGCAGGGCGGCGGCGGCGGCGGCGTCGGCCTCCGGCGTCGCGCCGCGGGGAGCGGTGCCCTTGATCGGCAGGGTCTCCAGCCGGCCGCTGTCCGGGTTCAGCCGCAGGAAGCGCTCGGGCGAGTTGGACACCAGCGCCCGTCCCGGGGGCCGCCACCAGGCCCCGTAGGGCGCCGGCCCGGCGGCCGCGGCGCGCAGGAAGACCTCGAACGGGTCCCGCCCGGCCGCCAGCGATCCCGACCAGTCGCGGCCGACATTGGCCTGGAACAGCTCGCCCCGGCCGATGCGCGCCACCACATCCGCGACCGCAGCGCGATAGCCGTCCGGCCCGAGGCCCTCGACCGCGTCGAGACCTGGCGGGTCGGGCAGGGGCGGGGGCTCGACCGTCGCGAGCAGGTCGTCCAGCCGCGCCGCCGCGGTGCGGGCCGTCGCCGCGTCAGGCCCCCGGCCGATGCGCCAGGCGCGCTGCCGCCGATGATCGAAGGCGATCACGGCCGGATAGCGGGCGAGGACCAGGTCGGGCCAGTCGCCGGGCGCGCGGCCGATCATCACCCGGGCGCCGAGATCGTAGGCCGCCAACGCCACCCAGCCGCCGGGGAACAGCCGGGTCGCCGCGGCCTCGCCGGCGCCGCGACCCGGGACAAGGCCCTTCAGCGCCGCATAGCCCTCCGCCGCACCCGCCGGGACGACCTGCACCCGGTCCGGCCGCGCGGCGACGAAGGACCAGCCGCCCTCGACGCCGTCGGAGATCAGGCCCAGCGACCAGTCTTCACGGGCGACGGCGGCGAGGGTCGCCAGCGGCGGTCGCCACGGGATCGCGGTGCGCTCGACCGCCTCCAGCCCTGTCAGGTCGATGTCCACCTCAGGCGGTCAGGCGCCCGGCGATTCGGGCGCGCCGGGCCCCGTCCAGCCCCAGCACCTGTTCCAGATAGCCGTCCAGTCCACCGTTCCGCCGCTCCATCTCGTCGAAGGCCGCCTCCAGATAGGCCGGCTCGACGCCGAGGAAGGCGACCACGGCGCCGTGGCTCGCGTCCCGTCCGGTGAAGGCCTTCAGCTGTTCGGCGATCTTCGACGCGCGGTCCTCCAGGTTCACGGCCTGGTTGGTCAGCAGATAGTCCTCGACCAGGTCGTCGTGACCCACGCCCAGCAGGTAGTGGGTCAGGGCGGCGAGCATGCCGGTGCGATCCTTGCCGGCGGCGCAATGGATGACCACCGGCCGGTCGCTCTCGGCCAGGGCTTCGAAGTAGCGCCGGAACAGGTCGACGTGGGCCGGCAGGAACGGCAGCTCGCGATAGGTCGCCGTCATGAAGCGCCGGCCGGACTCCTCGGTCAGGTCCTCGGTTTTGAGGAAGGTGATGTGCGGGGCCTCGCCGCCGTCGTCCTCATGGCTCTCGATCACCCGGGCCGAGAAGCCGCCGGGCCGTCGCGAGGGCTGCTGGCGCCGCTCGGACGGTCGGCGCAGGTCGACGACGACGCCGGGATCGAGGGCCTCGAGCCGGGCGAGATCCGCCTCGGTCGCGCGGGCGTGGTGGGCGGAGCGGAACAGGTGGCCGGGCCGGACCCGCCGTCCGGCGGCGGTGGCGTAGTCGCCAAAGTCACGGAAGTTGTCGACGGCCTCGAACGGGAGCAGGCGCATGACTCCTCTATAAAGCCACGCGCCCGCCTGAACAGCCGCCTGATCGCCTCAGCCCTTCACAAGGGCCGCCATGGCGTCGAGGTAGGCGATGAAGGCGTCCCGGCCAGCCTCGGTCATCCGCGCCCGGGTTACCGGCTTGCGGTCGACGAAGCGCTTGTCCACCGCTACGAAGCCTGCCTCCTCCAGCTTCTTCAGGTGCACCGACAGATTGCCGTCGGTCAGTTCCAGTTTGGCCTTGAGGGTGGCGAAGTCCGCTTCGTCAGCGCCGGACAGGTAGGCCATGATGCCGAGGCGGACGCGGCCGTGGATGACCTCGTTCAGTCTTGAGATGTCGAAATCGTCCGGCATCACACCACCAGGCTCGGCTGTTGCCGCACCAGGGCGATGCCGGGCAGCAGAGCGAAGGCGAACAGGCCGGCGGCGTAGGCGAGCCAGAGCGCCGGATCGCCGGAAAGCAGGGCGATGGCCGGGGCGGCGATCCAGGCGGCGATGGCCAGAACCCACTGCCACTTCACTCCGGAGACCGTGGCCGACACGGCCCAGCCGGCGCCATAGACAGCGAAGATCAGCGAGGGGAACAGGAGAGCCGGGATGGGGGTCTCGTACTTCCAGCTGATGACCCCCATCGAGATCGAGGCCGTGAAGATCACCAGGCCCACGCCCATCCACGCCGTGCCCGCCGCCCGGTTGGCGAGGCTCATGGCCCCGGGCAGCTTGCCGATGCGCCGCTGAAGGAGATTCAGGGCGATCATGAAAAGTAGAAACACGCCGCCCCACAGCCAGGCGTAGGCGACGGGCGGCAGGTTCAGCAGGCCGCTGTCGAGCCCGTAGTGCACGATGGAGGCGCTGCCGAACAGCAGGCCGGCGGCGATGAGGATGGAGCCGCCGAGCAGGGGCGCGCGGCGGCCGTCGGTGGCCAGGGCGCGCATGTAGGCGATGTCGTCGTGGACCGACTGAATGTCTTCGCGGGTCATGGGGTGTCCTCCTTCAGTGAGGACACCCTACGCCAAGAACTTTGTGATGTAAAGTGCTTTATCTGAACGGCGGTTCGTCGAAGGCGCGGAGCTTGCGGCTGTGCAGGCGCTCGCCCTCCCGGCGCATCAGGTCGATGGCCGCGATGCCGATCTGCAGGTGTTCGGAAATCGCCCCCTCGTAGAAGCGGTTGGCCTGGCCCGGCAGCTTGATCTCGCCGTGCAGCGGCTTGTCCGAGACGCACAGCAGGGTCCCGTACGGCACGCGGAAGCGATAGCCCTGGGCGGCGATGGTGGCGCTTTCCATGTCGATGGCCACGGCCCGGCTCTGGTTGAAGCGCAGGGCCGACTGGCTGTAGCGCAGCTCCCAGTTCCGGTCGTCGGTGGTCACCACCGTGCCCGTCCGCAGGCGCCGCTTCAGGGTGTCGCGGTCCTCGCCGGTGGTCAGTTCCGCCGCCCCCTGCAAGGCCTGCTGCACCTCGGCGATCGGCGGGATCGGGATCTCCGGCGGCAGCACGTCGTCCAGCACATGGTCGTCGCGGAGATAGGCGTGGGCCAGCACATAGTCGCCGATGCGCTGGGTCGGGCGCAGGCCGCCGCAGTGGCCGATCATCAGCCAGGCGTGCGGCCGGGTTACGGCCAGGTGGTCGCAGATGGTCTTGGCGTTGGACGGGCCGACGCCGATGTTGACCAGGCTGACGCCGCGCCAGCCGGGCGCCGTCAGGTGATAGGCCGGCATCTGGTGCTTGCGCCACGCCGCATCCATCACCGCCTGCTCGGGATCAGGGGTGTCGCGGGTGATCACCACCCCGCCGGCGCAGCTCAGCGAGTCATAGGGGCTGTCCGGGTCCATCAGCTGGGCGGTGGCCCAGCGCACGAACTCGTCGACGTAGCGATGGTAGTTGGTGAACAGCACGAACGACTGCACATGCTCCACCGGCGTGCCGGTGTAGTGCCGCAGCCGCGCCAGCGAGAAGTCGGTGCGCAGCCCGTCGAAGTGCGACAGGGGGAAGGCCTCGGTCTCCGGGAACACCACCCCGTCGGCGATCTCGTCGCCGATGTGGGCCAGATCCGTGGTCGGGAAGTAGCGGGCGATGTCCGCCGTCTGGCTGGCGTCGAGCGCCACCGCCGCCCCGTCCATCACATAGGGGAAGGGGATCTCCTGGGTGGAAGCGTGCACGCTGATGGTCGCGCCATAGTCCTGCACCAGCAGCTCCAGCTGCTCGACCAGATAGGCCCGGTACAGGTCCGGCCGGGTCACGGTGGTCTGGTAGACGCCGGGGCGGGACAGGCGGGCATAGGCCCGGCCCTGGGGCGGCGGCGGGGTGTCGCCCTGCCATTCGACGCGCAGCAGCGGATAGGCGAACAAACCCCGGGCGCGGGCTTCAGGGTCGGGCAGGGCGCCGGTGTCGATGAAGTCCCGGACGGCCTGGCGCAGGGCGTAAACGGCGGCGTCGTAGCGGGCGATGAGGCGGTCCGTCGCCGCCTGGGGAGTGAGGGTCTCTGACATGGCCTCCCTTACAGGAGGAGACGCGGTTTGGCGAGATCAGCCCAGCTTGTCGCGCAGGAAGGCGCTCATCTCCGCCAGGACCGGGACGCGGCCGCGGAACAGGGGCGAAAGGGCGGCCACGATCGTCGCGTGGTCCACGTCCTCGTAGAGCCGGAGTTGCGACTCGCCGCCAGCGGCCTGGACGGCCGCGTGCAGCAGCCGGGCGTCCTCGTCGTGCACGACGGTGTCGGCCGTGCCGTGGGCGATCCAGAGCGGCGGCGCATCGCCGCGGGCGAAGGCCACCGGCTGGGTTAGCCGCGGGTCGGCGACCCGGCCGAAGGCGTTGATCGCTGCAGGGACATTGAAGGGCAGGAACTCGTAGGGGCCGGCCAGACCGGCGGCGGCGCGGATCAGCTCCGGGCGGTCCACCGCCGCCATGTAGCGGCGGTCGAGCGTGATCATCATCGCCAGATGAGCCCCGGCCGAGTGGCCGGCGACCGCCAGCCGGGCCGGGTCGCCGCCGACCTCGACGGCGAGCGCCGCCGCCCGGGCCGTGGCCGCGGCGGCGTCCTCGACGAAGGCGGGGAAGTGCACCTCGGGCACAAGACGGTAGTCGGGCAGGGCGACCACGAACCCGCGCGCGGCGATCGCCTGGGCGGCCCAGCCGTAAAGATCCTTGGCGCCGGAGTCCCAGCCGCCGCCGTAGAAGAAGACCACGACCGGCCAGCGGCCGCCGCCGTCCGGAGCGTACAGATCCAGTCTCTGCCGCGGCTCCGGGCCGTAGGGCAGGTCCTGCGCCACGCGCCGCGCGCCCCGGTCGCGCGGCCCCAGCGCATTGAGGGCCGCCAGCGGCGAGCAGGCCGCCGCGACGGTCCCCGCCAGCGCCGTCACTCCCAGCATGCCCCTGCGCGTCCAGTCCGCCATGGCGCCTTTCAACCGGGCCAGCGCGCCGGGATCAAGCCGGTGCGGGCGAGGGTCGCGGCCTGCCCTGTGATCATTCTGACGCAGGTCTGTCATGATAACTTTACAATCAGAAAAATGGGCGTAGTATTCCGTCAGCATCCGGAGCGTTTCCGGGCATGAAATGAGCGCTGGGAGGCGCAGTCGAACAGAAATGACCATGACCCACCGGGCCCTCGCGGCCGCCCTCGTCCTCGCCGCCGCCACCCCCGCCTTCGCCGGCGATCCGCAGCAGGCGCGACAGGACAGGACGCGGGCCGAAGTTCCGCCGCGGGCCCTGTTCATCTGCGCCGCCGACGTCGAGACCCGGGCGGCCTTCCTGCGTCAGCACGGCGTCGAGCCGGTCTTCATGACCGCCGAGCAGGTGCTGGAAGCACGTCGCGACGACATCACCTGGCGCGCGCCGCGCTGTATGACCGAGCGCGAATACGCCCGGCTTTCGCAGTCCGACACCGCCTTTGCGGCGCAGCGCGCGCCGCGCTGAGGGCCGTTTTGAGGACAGATCGGGGGCCGGAGCGTCGCGGGGCGCTCCGGCCCCTGTCGTTCGGGAGGACGCCTCGGGACGGCCGCCTTTGCGTCCCCGGCGCAGCGCCGCTATACCGCGCGCCAATCCCAACCTCCCAGCTTTGACAGGACCCGCTCATGGCCAAGATCAAGGTCGCCAATCCCATCGTGGACATCGACGGCGACGAGATGTCCCGCATCATCTGGCAGATGATCAAGGACAAGCTGGTCTTCCCGTTC
>CAZUXK010000051.1:8569-16342 GCA_964624025.1 uncultured Brevundimonas sp. | reverse complement strand
TGGTCGTAGCCGGCCGAGCCGCCGCTGGCGAAGGCATCGCCCAGCCAGAAGCCGTAGTCGGCCGAGACCCCGTTGGCGATGTCGGAGAAGGTCGCCGTGCCCTTGTCGGCGGCGACGACGAGGTAGGGGTCATCGCCCTCCCAGGCCACCACCGCGTCAGGGCGGCGCACGCCGCCGTCGGCCTCGATGTTGTCGGTGACGTCGAGCAGGCCGGACAGGAAGGTGCGGTAGGCGCGGATGGCCTCGGCCTGGATGGCGTCGCGGTCGGCCCCGGCCCGGGTCAGGGCGCCGAGGCCCTTGGGATAGAAGCCGCCCTTGGAGCCGACCGGCACGATCACCGCATTCTTGACCTGCTGCGCCTTGACCAGGCCCAGCACCTCGGTGCGGAAGTCGTCGCGCCGGTCCGACCAGCGCAGGCCGCCGCGGGCCACCGGCCCGAAGCGCAGGTGCACCCCCTCGATGTGCGGCGCCCAGACGAAGATCTCCCGGTAGGGCTTGGGCAGCGGCAGGTCCTCGAGCTCGCGCGAGGCGATCTTGATCGAGATGTAGGCCTTGGGCGCCCCGGCGGCGTCGGTCTGGTAGTAGTTGGTGCGCTTGATGGCCTCGACGAGGGCCGCCAGACGCCGCAGCACCCGGTCGTGCTCGAGGCTCTTCACCGCCTGGATGCCGTCGGCGATGTCCGCCTTCAGCGCCGCGGCCGCCTCGCCCCGGGCCTCGACCGAGCCGCGGGCCGGGTCGAAACGGGTGTGGAACAGCTGCAGCAGGCCGCGCGCCACGTCCGGATAGAGGATCAGCGCCTCTTCCTGCACCGCCTGGCTGGGGTCGAGCCCCGACTGCTGGCGGTACTTGGCCAGGGTGCGGATCAGGGCCGCCTCGCGCCAGGACACGCCCAGCTCCAGCACCAGCCGGTTGAAGCCGTCGCTCTCGGTGCGGCCCGTCCAGACCGCCTTGAAGGCCGCCTCGAACGGCGCCTTCACATCGCCGAAGCTGAGCGCCGCGCCGCGCGGGTCCTCCAGCAGGAACTCATGGATATGGATCGCGGCGTCCCCGGCGGGGCGCACCTCGTGACCGAATTCCTCCAGCGTCTTCAGCCCCATGTCCGCAAGGATCGGCAGCACGTCGGACAGGGGTGCGGCCCCGCCGTGCTTGTAGAGCTTGAAGCGGAACTGCAGCGGCGTGTCCGACGGCCCACGGAAGGCGCGCACGGCGACGCCGTCCGGACCCTTCCCGTCCGGGCTCAGGCTGTCCATGCTGGTCAGGTCGGTGATCGCCTCGAAGGCGTCGTAGCGGGCGCGGTAGGCGGCGCCGAAGGCCTCGGCCCAGCGGGCGCTGACCGCCCCGATCTGGGCCTCGGCGAAGTCGGAGGCGCGCGCCGCCGCCTCGAACCGGTCGGTCCAGCTGCGCGAGGTCTCGACCACCGCCGCTTCCAGCAGGGCCGGGTCCGGTGTCGGATGGTCGCCCGGGGTCACGCCGATGATGTAGTGGATCCGCACCAGCGGCGCGTCCGACAGCTGCGGATACCAGGCCGACAGCCGCCCGCCCCAGGCCTGCACCAGCAGCCGGCCGATGCGCTCGCGGACGCTTGAGTCGTAGCGTTCGCGCGGAATGAAGGCGAGCACCGAGACGAAGCGGTCGAACGGGTCCTTGCGGGTGAACAGCTTGACCCGCGGCCGGTCGTACAGGTGCAGGATGCCCAGGGCGGCGTCCAACAGCTCGTCCTCGCTGATCTGGAACAGCTCGTCGCGCGGGTAGTTCTCGAGGATGTTCTTGAGGCGCTTCTCGTTGTGGCTGCCCGGAAGCTTGCCGGCCCGGGTCAGGGCGTTGACCAGCTTGCGCCGGATCAGCGGCACCTCGGAGGCGGCCCGGTCATAGGCGTCGGCGGTGAACAGGCCGACGAAGCGGGTCTCGCCGGCGGGGCGGCCGTCCGGGCCGTACCGCTTGACCCCGACATAGTCCATGTAGGCCCGGCGGTGCACCCGCGAGCGCAGGTTGGCCTTGGCCACGGTGACCGGCTCGGACAGGTCCAGCTGGCGCTTCATCTGCCGGGTCAGCACCGCCGGCTCGGAGGCCCGGCGCAGCACGGTGCGGGCCGGGTCGCGCAGCACGCCCAGACCCTCGCCGGACTGATCCAGCGGCGCCTCGGCCTCGTAGCCGCCGTCGGGCGTTCGGGGATAGGCGTAGTCGCGGGCCCCAAGAAAGACGAAGTGGTCGGCCCCGAGCCAGCGCAGGAAGGCCAGGTTCTCGGCCACCACCGCCGGGTCCAGCCCCTCGGGCGCCGTCTCCAGCTGCCGCACGGACTCGGCCATCAGCCCGGCCATGGCCTGGTGGTCCGCCACCGCCGAATGCACGTCGGCCAGGGCCGCGGCCAGACCCTCGCCCAGGGCGTCGCGCCGCTCCTGCGGCACCGGATCGATGATCACCAGGATGACCGACTCGCGCAGGGTCCCGCCGCCGTCGCGCGGCAGGGTCACCACCGGGTGGAACAGGGCCCGGACCGAGGCGCCGGCGTCGGCCAGCTCGCCCATCACGCTGTCGACGAGGAAGGGGGCGTCGTCCTGGAAGATGCGCACGAGATCATAACCGGTGGCCCGGTCATCGGCCCCGCGCAGGGGCCCCACGCCGATGCGCGGGGCCTCGCCCGGGGCGCGCTCGAGCGCCGCCTGCCAGGCCTCGGCCAGCAGGGCGGCCAGGTCCGGGACATCCACCTCGGGGGTCTCGTCCGCGACATAGTCCTCCCAGGCCTGGCCCAGGTAGTCGGCCGCCTGGGGTCCGAGGTCCGCCTCGGCGCGCCCGACGGCGGCGGCGAACAGGCGGGTCAGCGCCTTCACATCCTGGGAAGCGGGGGCGAGGGCGGGGCGCGTGGGGGCGGACATCGGGATCCTGGACCAAGACGGCCCTGCGGCCGCTGCTGGCGCGCAAACTAGACCGATGCCCGCGCCGATCAACCGGACAAAAGCAAACGCCCGACGCAAACGAAAAGACCGCCGGCGCAGGTGCAGCCGGCGGTCTTCGTGGCCGGTTCCGGGGGAGGGGAGGGAGGAACCGGCCGGCTTGCAGGCGGACCCCTTCGGGAGGGGGGGGAGAGGAGGCCCGCCAGTGAGACGGAGGTGGGAAGCCCCCGGCCGCGCGTCAATGCTCCGGAGGCGGCGTTTGCGGCTGCGACCGGCGCGGCGGCTTGTCGCGGGCATGCGCCTGGCCCGGCCCCGAGCCGTTACGCGGCAGGCCGTCGGGCTCGCCGTCGCCGGACAGCAGCACGGCGATCCAGCGCGAGCCGCGGAACTCGGCGAGGATGGCCATCATCATCACCGCCAGCGGGGTCGACAGGAACATGCCGATCACGCCCCAGAGCTTGCCCCACAAGGCCAGGGACAGCAGCACGACCACCGGGTCGATGTTCTGGTTGTCGCCCTGCATGCGCGGCTGCACCAGATTGCCGACGAGAAACAGGATGGTCTGCAGGCCGACCAGCAGGATCAGGGCCGGCCAGTAGCTCTCGAACTGCACCAGGGCGAACAGGGGCGGGGCGAGGCCGGCGATGGCCCCGCCCAGCACCGGGATGAAGCCCACCACGAAGATGACGAAGGTCCAGAACTCGGCGTTCTGCAGCCCGACGGCCCGCATCAGGGCCCAGGCCACGACGCAGATCATCGCCCCGGTGACCGTCTGGACCCACAGGTAGCCCTCGACGCCCGAGCGCACCCGCTCGAACACGGCCAGGGCTTCGCCGCGCGACTCGCGTTTGGGGAACATGGCCACCAGCTTCTTGCGGAAGCCGGCCTGGGCGGCCAGCAGGAAGCCCAGATAGACCAGCACGAAGAAGGCCCCGGACAGGATGCCCTGCATCTGGAAGGCCAGATCCGTCAGATAGCCGCGCAGATCGACCCCCTCGACCAGCTCGGCGGCGGTCGGGGCGGCGCCCAGCCCGAACAGGGCGGCCCCGTCGCGCAGGATGGCGTCCAGCCGCGGCCCGAGATTGGTCGACACCCCGGACGCATCGGTGAAGAACCCCGCCGCCCCGTTCACGATGATCCCGAGCGAGGCGAAGAAGCCGAGGATGACCAGCAGCAGGGCGGCCAGGGCCGCCGCCCGTGACGGCAGCTTCAACCGACGCTCGATCGCCCGCTTCACCCCGTCGATCATGATCAGCAGGAAGATGGCCATGGCCAGGGGCGTGAGGATGTCGCGCAGCCAGTAGAGGGCCGCGCCCACCGCCACGGCGGCAAGGAGCACCACGGCGTTGCGCGTCACGGTGGAGGCGGGCAGGGCGAAAGGGGTCTTCATACGACTCCTTGTCAGGGGCGCGGCCGGGGGCGTCAATGCAAAGCCTTTCGACTGGAGCCGGCCCCGGACCTGCCCTATCCAGAGGCGGTCGGACAGGCGGCAGGGGACTCGGTCAATGGATCAGGCGGCGGGCGTGTTCCTCGGCGCAGCGGCGGAGGGTGAAGGCGGGGCCCAGACCCTGCTGTTCCGGCGCGCCAACCGGCACGGGGTGGTGGCCGGCGCCACCGGCACCGGCAAGACGGTGACGCTGCAGATCCTCGCCCAGGGCTTCTCCGACGCCGGCGTGCCGGTGGTGTGCGCCGACATCAAGGGCGACCTGTCAGGCATCAGTCAGCCCGGCGCCCCCAACGAGAAGCTTCTGGCCCGGGCCGCGGAGATGGGCCTGACCCTGACCCCGCAGTCGGCCCCGACGGTGTTCTGGGACCTGTACGGCGAGATGGGCCACCCGGTCCGCGCCACGGTCAGCGAGATCGGCCCGCTGCTGCTGGCGCGCATGCTGGACCTCAACGAGGTGCAGGAGGGGGTGCTGACCGTCGCCTTCCACGTCGCCGACCAGGACGGGCTGCTGCTGCTGGATCTCGACGACCTGCGGGCCCTGCTGTCCCACGTCGCCGACAACGCCGCGGAGATCGGCAAGCGCTACGGCCACGTCGCCCCGGCCTCGATCGCCGCCATCCAGCGCGCCCTGCTGCAGCTGGAGACCCAGGGCGGCAAGGCCTTCTTCGGCGAGCCGGCCCTGCGGCTGGAGGACCTGATCCGCACCGACCTGTCCGGGCGCGGCCAGGTCAATGTCCTCGCCGCCGAGCGGCTCATGAACAGCCCGCGCGTCTATGCCGCCTTCCTGTTGTGGCTGCTGTCCGAGCTGTTCGAGCGCCTGCCGGAGATCGGCGACCCGGAGAAGCCGCGGCTGGTGTTCTTCTTCGACGAGGCCCACCTGCTGTTCACCGACGCGCCCAAACCCCTGCTGGAGAAGATCGAGCAGGTGGTGCGGCTGATCCGCTCCAAGGGGGTCGGCGTCTATTTCGTCACCCAGAACCCGGCCGACATTCCGGATACGGTGCTGGCCCAGCTGGGCAACCGCATCCAGCACGCCCTGAGGGCCTATACGCCGTCGGAGCAGCGGGGGCTGAAGGCGGCCTCGGACAGCTTCCGCGCCAATCCGGCCTTCGACACCGCCGAGGCGATCCAGGCGCTCGGCGTCGGCGAGGCGGTGGTCTCGGTGCTGGACGACAAGGGGGCCCCGACCGTGGCCGCCCGCACCCGCATCCGTCCGCCGGCCTCGCGGCTGGGCCCGGCCACCGAGGCCGAGCGCGCCGCCGTGCTGGCCAGCAGCCCGGTGCGCGGGGTCTATGATACGCCCCTGAACCGCGAGTCCGCCGCCGAAGTGCTGGCCGCGCGGGCCGAAGCGGAGGCCCGGGCCGAGGCTGCGACGAAGACCGCGCCGGTCGAGCGCCCCGAAGCCCGGTCGAGGGCCGAACCCCGTCCGCGCGCCGCGCCCCGCAGCCGCGAGACGCCGATGGAGGCGCTGACCAAGTCGGTCCTGCGCACCGCCGGCGCGACGATCACCCGCGAGATCCTGCGCGGCGTGCTGGGCGGGATGCGGCGGCGGTAGGGTTCAGGACGCGTAGTCGTCCTCGATCGAGCCGAGCAGGTCGTCATTCTCGCGGCGCGCCACGGTGAAGTGGCCGGACGGTCCGTCGAAGGTGACAATGTAATTCTGGAGAAACGAGCGGCCGAGCAGCACCGCGTGCGTCGGCTGGCGCACCTTCAGGGCATACAGGGGCATCACCTCATCGAAGCCGATTTCGGGCACGGCAAGCCGGCCGAGATAGACACTGGCCATGGTGCTTCCGCCGACCACACCCACGGTCGTCTGGTTGATGACCTTGAGCCCGAGTTCCGTCGCCAGGCGGTAGTCGATGCAGACGTCCGATGCGCCCGTATCGATCAGTCCTCGTGTCGCCAGGGTCCGCGTGGAGCCTGAGGTTGCGCCCCCGAGGGGGACGTCCCCCAGAGTGATGGACAGCAGGTGACCGAAGATGGCCGTCTCGCGCCGGCGCGTGCGTTCGTCAGGCGTCGCCGGGCCGAACGTCCACTGCGGCATTCAGGGATCAATCGCGACGAAGGGGATCTGCGCCGTATGCTGTTCGGTGTGCCGGATCAGGAACGGCATGTCCGCAAAGTTGGCGACGGCGAACTCGGCGGCCTGTCTGAACTCCTGAAAGGCGCCCTTCAAATCCCGGCCGACCAACACGGCCCAGACGGCCCCGTGTTCCTGTCGGAGACGGGGAAGCATCTCGTCGAAGGCCTTGATTTCCTCGGTCAGGACCGCCGTTTCCATTCCAGCCCTCCTTCGAATACCTGCCGATGGTAGCACGGCAGGAGTCGGAGGAGAATCCCGGCGACCTGCCTACCGCGGAACCAGCCGCCACATGCGCAGGGGGTGGCGGACCGTGCCGGCTTCCTCGCCGGCGGCGTCGCCGCGGCCCATGTAGAAGTCGGCGCGGACCGGGCCGCGGATGGCGCTGCCGGTATCCAGCGCGGTGACGAGGCCGCGGTAGCCCTGACGCGCGCCCCTCAGGTTGCCGGCGTCGGCGTCAAGGAACACCAGATCGCCATAGCGCCAGGCGGCCGGATCGACGGCGATCGAGCGGCGCGGGACCAGCGGCACGCCCGCCGCCCCCGCCGGCTCGCCGTCATCCGGCTCGATGCGGAAGAAGATGTAGCGCGGGTTCAGGGCGGTGACGGCGCGGGCCTCGGAACCGCGACGGGCGGCCAGCCAGGCGCGGATGGCCTCGCCCGAGGTGCCGTCGCGGGGCAGCAGGCCGCGCTCGGCCATGGGGCGGGCGATGCCGACGAAGGGCTGGCCGTTGTCGGCGGCATAGGCGGCGCGCACGCGGCGGCCGTCCTCGAAGGTCAGATAGCCCGAGCCCTGGATCTGCATGAAGAACAGGTCCTCGGTGCGCATCCAGCCGAGAATCTCGGTGGCGATGGCCCCGCCCTCGATCTCGGTGCGGGTCGGGTAGGGGACGAGGCCGCCGGCGGTGCGGCGCAGCACCCGGCCCTCCTCGCGCACCAGATCGGCCGGTCGGGCCAGAACGGCGGCGTCGAACTCCGCGGAGGGCGTGGTGCGGGCGGGGTACTCCGGCGCGAAATAGGCGGTCAGCAGGCCCGGCCCGCCGTCGGCGGTGGTCGCCGGGACGGCGGTGAAGCGGGTCTCGAAGAAGGCGCGGGCCAGATCATCGGTGGCCACCGGGGCGAGGCTGGCGGCGGCGGCGCAGACGGCGCGCTCCGGGGCCCCCGTGTGGACGCGACAGCCGGCGGCCCAGGCGACCAGGGCGGCGCGGTGGTCCTCGTCGGCCCAGCCGGGCAGGGCGGCGACCGTCCCGTCCGAGGTCGGGGGACGGGGGGCCGGCGCGGGCGCGGGCCCGGGAAGTGGGGGCGGGACCGGGCCGGGCCGGGGCGCCTCGGCCACGCGCGGGGCGCAGGCGG
>CAZUXK010000051.1:0-8469 GCA_964624025.1 uncultured Brevundimonas sp. | reverse complement strand
GGGGGCGGGACCGGGCCGGGCCGGGGCGCCTCGGCCACGCGCGGGGCGCAGGCGGCCAGCAGGCCCAGCGCCAGCCCGACCGCGGTCGCCCGGCGGATCACGCCTCGGCCGGCTCGACCCGGGCCAGCACCCAGTTCGGGTCCGAAGCCCCGAGGGTGCGTTCGAAGGTCCAGTGCTCGGCGGTGCGCCGCTCCTCGACCACCGGCTCACCCTCGCCGTGGGTGACGCGGCTGCGCAGCTCGGCCAGGAACCGCACCTTGGCCGAGGCGCGGTCGCCCTCCACCGCAGTGGCGTCCAGGTCGGCGCGCGGCCCCTGGATCAGCTCGACCTCCTCGCGGTCGCCACGGGCCTCGCGGGCGGCGATGGCCGCCTCGAACGAGGCCATCACCGGGGCGGTCAGCAGCGGCCGCAGGGCGTTGACGTCGCCGGCGGCGTAGGCGCGCACGATGGTCTCGTAGGCGGTGCGGGCGCCCTCGAGGAAGCGGGTCGGGTCGAAGCCCGGATCGCGCGCCTTGAGCGGCGCGGCGGCCGCGGCGGTCAGGGGGTCGACCGGCGGCGGGGCCTTGGGCTGCTGCACGATCTCGCTCGGGGGGATCCCCGGCGGCGTCTTGGCGGCGTTGTCCTCGGGCTGACGGCCGACTTTCCTGCCCAACACATTGTAGAGGCTGAACAGGACGACGGCCGCGATGGCGGCGAAGATCACGATCTGGAAGGTTTGCGGCACGGGTTTTCCCTGGTGATCGGTTCGATCTAGCAGCCCTAGATAGGGAGGCAAGCGCGAGTCCGCTCCCGGGCGAATCGCCGCCGGGGGGCGCAGCGTTGCCCCCGCGCGACCCGCCGTGCTAGTCGCCGCCCGTCTCTTTCTACCCGCCACGCCTTAACCGCGCCGAAACAGGGCCGAATTTCATGACCGACGCCTCCGCCCCGCCCGCCGAGCCCACCCTGACCGGAGCGGGCGCGCCGCCGGCCCCGGCCTATCGCGTGCTGGCCCAGTACGTGCGCGACCTGTCGTTCGAGAACCCGCGCGCGCCGGAAAGCCTGCGCGTCGAGGGCAAGCCGGCCATCGACATGGGCGTGGAGATGAGCGCCCAGGGTCGCCCGGACGGGCTGTTCGAGGTCGACATCAAGCTGTCGGTCAAGGCGTCCCAGGCCGAGCAGGCCCTGTTCCATGTCGAGCTGGTCTACGGCGGCCTGTTCCAGCTGCAGGGCGTGCGCGAGCAGGACATCGAGCCGATGCTGCTGATCGAGTGCCCGCGCTACCTGTTCCCCTTCGCCCGCGAGATCGTGTCGAAGCAGACCTCGGACGGCGGCTTCTATCCGCCGCTCCTGCTCGAGCCGATCGACTTCGCCGCCATCTATATGGCGCGCCGTCAGCAGCAGCAGGCGCAGATGGAAGCCCCGGCCGCCGGCCAGGCCTGACCCGCCGTGTGATCAGGTCGAGGCTTCGGCCTCGGCCCTGACCTCCAGCCCGTTGGCGGTCCACAGCGACAGGTCCTTGAGCTGCGCCTGGACGAAGGCGAGGTGGCGCGCCGCCTCGGCCTCCGACACCCGCGCCGCCAGCGGCCGGGGTCGCGGGCCGTGGCCCGCGCCGGTCGCCGCCCCCTCGCCCGCCACCGTCCGCGCCCGACCGGCCAGGCCCGCGCCGAGGTCCAGCGCCCGCTCGCGGCCGCCCTTCAGCTCCAGATAGACGTCGGCCAGCAGCCGGGCGTCGATCAGCGCCCCGTGCAGGGTGCGCTCGACCAGCGAGATCTTGAAGCGCCGGCACAGGGCGTCCAGCGAATTGGCCATGCCCGGGAACCGGGCCTGGGCCAGCTTCAGGGTGTCGATCCAGCGCGGCTCGGGCAGTTCGCCCATGCCGCACAGGCCCAGCTCGTGGTTGATGAAGCCGCGGTCGAAGGCGGCGTTGTGGGCGATCAGGGGGGCGTCGCCGACAAACGCCAGCAGCTCCTCGGCCACCAGCCGGAACACCGGGGCGTCGCGCACCTTGTCGTCGGTGATGCCGTGCACCCGGATGGCGTCGGGGTCGATCAGCCGTTCGGGGTTGATGAAGCGGTGAAAGGTCCGCCCGGTGGGCATCAGGTCCTCGAGCTCGAGGCAGCCGACCTCGATCAGCCGGTGCCCCTCACGCGGGTCGAGGCCGGTGGTTTCGGTGTCGAGGACGATCTCGCGGGCCATGGCCCTTAGTGGCCCGGTTCGGCCGGTCCGGGAATCCCCCGCCGCGGGGATATCCACGCCGGATCGCGCACGGTCTGGAGGATGTCGGCGACGGCGGCGCGGGCAGCCGCGAGCCCCTGGCCGGTGTCGATGACGAAGTCGGCGCGGCGGCGCTTCTCCGCGTCCGGCGTCTGCCGGGCCAGAAGCGCGGCGAAGCGCTCGGGCGTCATGCCGGGCCGGGCCAGCACCCGTTCAGCCTGCACCTCGGCGGGGGCGGTGACCACCACCACGGCGTCCACCTGGCCCTCGGCCCCGGTCTCGAACAGCAGGGGGATGTCGGCCACGGCCACGGAGGCCCCCATGGCCGCGGCGCCGGCGAGGGCGGCGGCCCGGTCGGCGGCGACCAGCGGGTGGACGATCCGCTCCAGCCGGGCGAAGCCCTCCGGATCGGCGGCGAGGGCCGCGGCCAGCCGGGGCCGGTCGATGGCGCCGTCTGCCTCGACCCCGGGGAAGGCCGCTGCCACCGGGGCCACGGCCGCCCCGCCGGGGCCGTAGAGGCGATGCACCGCCGCGTCGGCGTCCCACACCGGGCAGCCGGCCTCGGCGAACAGGCCGGCCGTGGTCGACTTGCCCATGCCGATCGAGCCGGTCAGGCCCAGCACTTTCATGGCCGGGCCTCCCGCCGCGCCAGCTCGGCCAGGGCGAGGGCGCGCACATCGAGGTCCGGGGCCGGGCGGCCGAAGAAGCGGGCGAAAGCCGGTCGAGCCTGGCCGATCAGCATGCCCAGCCCGTCCACCGGGGTCAGGCCCCGGGCCCGGGCCACCGCCAGCAGCGCCGTCTCCAGCGGCTTGTAGGTCATGTCCATCACCGCCGCCCCGGCGGGCAGGCGGGAGAGGTCGGGCAGGTCCCCGCCGACCGCGGCGTTGACCACCAGCCCGGCGTCGCCGTCGAGCGCCTCGGGCCCGGCGGCGCGCACCGGCGGACCGAACACCTCCGCCAGCGCCTCGGCCCGGGTCCGGGTGCGGTTGACCAGCCGGATCTCCGGCGCCCCGGCGGCGCGCAGCGCCTCGACCGCCGCCCGCGCCGCGCCCCCGGCCCCGAGAATCACCGCCGCCCGGGCGGTCAGGTCCAGCGCCGGCGCCTGATGCGCCAAGGCCTCGAGCAGCCCCAGCCCGTCGGTGCTGTCGGCCAGCAGCCGGCCGTCGGTGAGGACCAGCACATTAGCCGAGCCGGCCGTCCACGCGGTGTCAGTGGCGTCGTCGGCCAGCGCCAGCGCCGCCTCCTTGTAGGGGGCGGTGACATTGATCCCGGCCAGCGCGCCGGCGCGGATCCGCGCGACGAGGCGGGCGAAATCGGCCTCATCGGCCGGCTCGAAGGCGCTGTAGCCGCCATCGATCCCGGCCGCCTGCAGCCAGGCGGTGTGGATCAGGGGGCTGAGGGAATGGCCGATCGGCCGTCCGGCCACCCCGGCGTGGACCGGCGCGCTCATCCCGGCAGCGCCCCGAAACAGCGCAGGGCGTCCAGCACCGGCAGCATCGGCAGACCGAGGATGGTCGAGTGGTCGCCCTCGATGCGGTCCATCAGCTGCAGGCCGGGCCCCTCCAGCCGGTAGCAGGCCACCGAGCCCAGCGCCTGCGGGCCCTCGTCGGCCAGATAGGACTCGAGGAATCCGTCGGAGAAGGCGCGCACGGTCAGGGTGGCGCTGTCCAGCGTCGCCCACAGGACCTTGCCGTCGCGGGCCAGGGCCGCGCCGCTGTGCAGCTGGTGGGCGCGGCCGCGCAGGGCCAGCAGGCGGTCACGGGCGGCGGCCAGGTCGGGGACCTTGTCCAGCGTCCGGCCGTCGAGGTCCAGGGTCTGGTCCGAGCCCAGCACCAGCGCCCCCGGCCGCCGGGCCGAGACGTCCAGCGCCTTGGCCGCGGCCAGCTGCTGCGCGACCTCGGCGGGGGTTGCGTCGGGCCAGCCGGCCTTGAGCGCCGCCTCGTCGACGCGCGACGGCTCGACCGCGTGGGGCACGCCGGCCCCGGTCAGCAGGGCGCGCCGGGGGGCGCTGGCCGAGGCGAGAACCAAAGGGACAGGGCTCACCAGCTGGCTCCCAGCCGGCGGCTGCGGCGTTCGCTGAGCAGGTTGACGATGGCGGCGGCGGTCTCCTCGACCGAACGGCGGGTGACGTCGATCACGGGCCAGCCGCGGCGCTCGAAGGCCCGCCGCGCCTTGACCGTCTCGTCGCGCACCGCCTCATGGTCGACATAGGCCGAGGCCCGGTCCGCGTTGAGGGCGTCCAGCCGGTTGCGGCGGATCTGCACCAGCCGGTCCGGGGACACGGTTAGCCCCACCACCAGCGGATTGCGCAGGCCGACCAGCCGTTCGCCGTCCTCCTGGCCCGGGATCAGCGGCACATTGGCGGCGCGCACCCCGCGGTGGGCCAGATAGATGCAGGTCGGGGTCTTGGAGGTGCGGCTGACCCCGCACAGCACCACATCGGCGCGCTCCAGCTCCTCGGCCGTGCCCTGGCCGTCGTCATGGGCCATGGCGAAGTCGAGCGCGCTGATGCGGTTGAAGTATTCGTGGTCCAGGGCGTGCTGGGCCCCGACCCGGGTCGACAGGGCGGCGCCGAGATAGCGCGACAGGGCCCCGACCAGCGGGTCCAGCGCCCCGATCTGGGGCACGTCCAGCGCCCGGCAGCCGTCCTCCAGCGCCGCGCGCAGCTCCTTGTCGACGATGGTGTGCAGCACCACGCCCGGGCCGGCGGCGATCTCCTCCAGCACCCGGTCCATCTGCTTGCGGGAGCGCACCAGCGCATAGATGTGCTCGATCGGGATGACCCCGTCGAAGCGGGCCACGACCGCCTTGGCCATGGCGTTGAGCGTCTCGCCGGTGGAGTCCGACACCAGGTGGACGTGGAAGTAGGTGGCGAGCCGGCCGTGCGGCTTATGCATGAGCGGCGGATTCCCGTGCGTGATCTCGCGTCGGACTCTGGACGTCCTGTGGATGACGCCCGGACACGGCCGGGGCCGCGGGGCGCCGTTTCCTATAGCGCGGGCCTCTTCCGGCGGCGAGCGGGGATGAGGGTGGAGAAGCCCGGCCGTCGACGGGGCAGTTGTCCCCCGGAGGACGAGGCCCGACCGGGTTTCGTTGGAAAGGTTAATCAATCCCTAATGACGCACAGGGCCGGAGAGGCGCGGGAGGCGTCCCGGAGGCCAGTCTGGTAAGGTTTCGTTAGGATTTGTCCCGGTTATCGACAGGCGGGCGGGGGACAGGTCGGCGATCCCGGGCGGGGCGTGGACAACCGCGGCGCCGGGCGGGACTGGCGGCGATCGGCGCCCGGTGTTCGCCCCTGCCACTGTCTTCCTCCATCTCTTTTCAAAAGAGAGACAGGGTAGGGAGAAGGGACGGGGATTGAGCCGTCGGTCCCGGCGCCCTAGAGCCGCCCCATGAGCTCTTCGCGCCCGGCCCTCCTTCGCGTTCTTGACGGCGAGACCCTGGCGACGCCGCCGGTCTGGTTCATGCGCCAGGCAGGGCGGTATCTGCCCGAGTACCGCGCCCTCAGGGCCACCGCGCCGGACTTCGTCGCCTTCTGTCTCGACCCGGAGAAGGCCGCCGAGGCGACCCTGCAGCCCCTGCGCCGCTTTCCCTTCAGCGCCGCCATCGTCTTCGCCGACATCCTGCTGATCCCGCAGGCGCTGGGGCAGAAGGTGGCCTTCGAGGCTGGCGAGGGGCCGGTGCTGGGCGAGCTGCCGCCGGTGGAGGCCATGGCCGGGCTGGCCGAGGGCGCCGGCCGGGCCCTGTCGCCGGTCGGCGAGACCCTGTCGCGGGTGCGGGCGGCGATGGACCCGCAGCGCACCCTGATCGGCTTCGCCGGCGCGCCCTGGACCGTGGCCACCTACATGCTGGACGGGGCCAACCGCACTATCGGCAAGGGCGAGCGGGCCCTGGCCCGGGACTTCGTCTATCGCGACCCGGCCCATGTCGAGGCGGTGCTGGACGTGCTGGTCGAGGCCACCGCCCACTATCTGAAGATGCAGGCCGACGCCGGCGCCCAGGTGCTGAAGATCTTCGAGAGCTGGGCCGAGGGGCTGTCGGATGAGCTGTTCGACCGGCTGGTGCTGCCCCCGCATCAGAAGCTGGTCGCCCGGGTGCGCGCGCTGGGCGTGACCGTACCCCTGATCGGCTTCCCGCGCGGTTCCGCGGCCCTGGCCGAGCGCTACGCCGCCGCCTGCGACGTCCAGGCCGTGGCGCTGGACACCGCCTGTCCGCTCGAGGTCGGCCGCCGGGTGCAGGCGATCAAGCCGATCCAGGGCGCGCTGGACCCGCTGCTGCTGCGGGCCGGGGGCGCGGCCTTGGACCGCAGGGTGGATCAGCTGCTGGACGCCTGGGGACAGGGTCCCTACGTCTTCAACCTCGGGCACGGCATACTTCCGGACACGCCGATCGCCCATGTCGAGCAGGTGTTGAAGAGGATCGGCGCGGAATGACGGACACAGCTGCGGGCCGGCGCATCGCCGTCGTCCTGTTCAACCTGGGCGGCCCGGACGACCAGGCCAGCGTCAAGCCGTTCCTGTTCAACCTGTTCAACGACCCGGCCATCATCGGCCTGCCGGGCGTCCTGCGCACCCTGGTGGCGCGGCTGATCTCCAGCCGCCGCGAGCGCGAGGCGCAGGAGAACTACGCCCGCATGGGGGGCGGCTCGCCCCTGCTGCCGGAGACCCGGCTCCAGGCCGAGGCCCTGAAGGCCGAGCTGGCGGCGCGCCACCCGGGCGCCGAGGTCGGCGTCTTCATCGCCATGCGCTACTGGCACCCGATGACGGCCCGGACCGCCGCCGAGGTGGGCGCCTTTGCGCCGGACGAGATCGTCCTGCTGCCGCTCTATCCGCAGTTCTCCACCACCACGACCCAGTCGTCGCTGAAGCTCTGGAACGAGACCTATCGGGGCCCCGGCAAGAGCCGCACCGTCTGCTGCTATCCGCAGGCGGAGGGTTGGCTGGAGGCCCAGGCGGAGATGATCCGGGAACGGCTGAAAGAGGCCGGTGACCGGCCCGTTCGGGTTCTGTTCTCGGCCCACGGCATCCCCGAGATGCTGGTCACCGGCAAGGGCGACCCCTACCAGGAGCAGGTCGAGGCCACCTGCGCCGCCGTGGCCGCCCGGCTCGGGCCGGTCGACTGGAGCCTGTGCTACCAGAGCCGGGTCGGGCCGCTGAAGTGGCTGGGCCCCGCCACCCCGGACGCCATCGAGGCCGCCGGCCGCGACGGCAAGGGGGTGATCCTCGTCCCCATCGCCTTCGTCTCGGAGCATATCGAGACCCTGGTCGAGCTCGACATCGAATATGGCGAGCTGGCCCATGAGCACGGCATCAGCCCCTATCTGCGGGCCCCGACGGTCAGCGTGGCGCCGCGCTTCATCGGCGCGCTCGCGGATGCCGTCGGCGAGGCCCTGGGCCGCACCGGGGTCGCCCCGTTCGGCCCCGGCTGCCAGGGCCGCTGGAAAGCTTGCCCGTGCCAGGCCGAGCAAAGACAGGCTGGGCAGCGCGGGAAGCGCGCCGCGTGAACCTGTACGACCTCGCCCGCGGCCTGCACATCCTGGCGGTGATCGCCTGGATGGCCGGCCTGCTGTTCCTGCCGCGGCTCTATGCCTATGACGCCGAGCAGGCGGACAAGGCCGAGCCGCTGACGTCGGAGATGCGCGAGCTGCTGCGCACCTGGCAGCGGCGACTGCTGAAGATCATCCTCAACCCGGCCATGGTCGTATCATGGGGCCTGGGTCTGTGGCTGCTGTGGATCCGCAGCGGCGACGGCGCCGACTGGAGCTTCGCCCACCAGCCGTGGATGATCGCCAAGCTGGTCGGCGTCCTCGCCCTCAGCGGCTGGCACGGCTACCTGTCCGCCGAGTTCCGCCGCATCGAGGCCGGGACGTCGGTCCGCACCGGGCGTTTCTGGCGGATGACCAACGAGATCCCCTTCCTCATCGCCATCGTCATGGTCCTGTCCGTGACGCTGGAGTGGGGGGCCTGAGCTATGGTCTCCCTCCGCTTCAAGGGGAGGGTGGCGCGTAGCGCCGGGTGCGGCGGGCCGGGCTGGATATCCCAGCCGTCGAAGGTTCATCACAACGAACACAGCGAGAGGCACAGAGGACACAACGGCGTGGCGGCGCTGCGCCGCGGCCGCCATCTTCTGCCAACATCGCAAGGAAGGCGCTTCGCGCGCCGCAGCACAGGTCCCGTCGTGCCCGCTGTGACTCTTGCTGTAGCCGCTGTGATCCCCTGATCGCCCCTCCGTCTCGCCGGCTTCGCCGTCGATCCACCTCCCCATTCCATGGGGAGG
>CAZUXK010000050.1:0-16601 GCA_964624025.1 uncultured Brevundimonas sp. | reverse complement strand
TCGGTGCTGGTGGCGCACCTGCACGGCAACGCCGCCCAGATCTCGGTCGAGATCGGCCGCGGCGACATTCCCTCGGTGGCCCAGCCCAGCTTCGCCGAGATGGAAGAGGCGCTGCAGAACGCCCCGGCCGACGCCTGAGGACACAAGACTTCACAATCCCGTGAGCTTTTCGCTTGCGGGGGCGCTCACGGTTCCGTTATCAGGGGGGCGCGGGGATTCATGACCCCGCTCACCCTTCTGAAGGATACACCCATGCGCATCGTCGCCCTGATCGCCGCCTCGGCCGCCGCCCTGGCCGTCGCCGCCTGCCAACCGGCCGCTGAAGAAGCCCCGGCCGCCGAAGCCGAAGCCGCCGCTGAAACGGCGACCGACGCCGCCGCCGAAGCTCCGGCCGCTGACGCCGCCGCCGCTGAAGCCGCTCCGGCCGCCGAAGGCGCCACGGCTCCGGAAGCCGCTCCGGCTGCCGAAGCCGCCGCTCCGGCCGCTCAGTAATCGCTTTTTGCGATGGGCGGTCCTTCGGGATCGCCTGCGGAAGGGGGTCGTCCTCGACGGCCCCCTTTTTCGTGCCCGCTTCGCGCCCTTCGGCTGCCTGACCGGAGAAACATGGCGCTGTTTTTTCCCCTCTCGCTTGCCGGGAGGCTCACATTTCCGTTATCAGGGGGTGCGGGGATTCATGACCCCGCTCACCCTTCTGAAGGATACACCCATGCGCATCGTCGCCCTGATCGCCGCCTCGGCCGCCGCCCTGGCCGTCGCCGCCTGCCAACCGGCCGCTGAAGAAGCCCCGGCCGCCGAAGCCGAAGCCGCCGCTGAAACGGCGACCGACGCCGCCGCCACCGCGGAAGAAGCCGCCACCGACGCCGCCGCCGCCGCTGGCGAAGCCGCCGCCGCCGCCGAAGGCGCCATGGCTCCGGAAGCCGCTCCGGCCGCCGACGCCGCCGCTGCTCCGGCCGCTCCGGCCCAGTAATCGCTTTTGCGATGGCCGGTCCTTCGGGACCGCCTGCGGGAAGGGGGTCGTCATCGACGGCCCCCTTTTTCGTGCGCCCGATCCGGCGCATGAGGCGGCCATGAGCGACGCCGCCGATCTCGACTGGACGCCCGAGGGGGCCCCCGTCTCGCGCCAGTTCCGCGACGTCTACTTCTCGCGCGAGGACGGCCTGGCCGAGACCCGCGCCGTGTTCCTGACCGGCTGCGGCCTGCCGCAGGCCTGGGCCGGGCGGCCGCACTTCACCGTCGCCGAACTGGGCTTCGGCACCGGCCTCAACATCGTCGCCCTGCTGGACCTGTGGATGCGCCATCGCCCCGCCGGCGGGCGGCTGTCTATCTTCTCCGTCGAGGCCCACCCCCTGTCGCGCGACAGCGCCGCCCGGGCCCTGTCCGCCTGGCCCGAGCTGGCGGGACCGGCCGGCCGCCTGCTGGAGGTCTGGCCGCGCGCCACGCCGGGCTTCCATCGCGTCGCGCTGAAGGACCTGGGCGTGACGCTGGACCTCGCCATCGGCGAGGCGGCGGAGGGGCTCGCCCGCTGGTCCGGCCAGGCCGACGCCTGGTTCCTCGACGGTTTCGCCCCCTCCACCAACCCGGCCATGTGGTCCGACGCCGTGCTGGACGCGGTGGCCGCCCGCTCGGCTCCCGGGGCGCGGGTCGCCACCTTCACCGTCGCCGGGGCGGTGCGGCGCGGCCTGCAGGCGCGCGGCTTCCAGGTGGACAAGCGGCCCGGCCATGGCCGCAAGCGCGAGCGGCTGGAGGCGGTCGCGCCGGGCGGGCCGCGGGCCGCCCCGCCGGCGCGGATCGTCATCCTCGGAGCCGGCATCGCCGGCCAGGCGACGGCGCGGGCGCTGCGGGCTCTGGGGCTGGCGCCGGTGGTGATCGAGGCCGACCGGCCCGGCGCCGGGGCCTCGGGCTTTCCCGCCGCCCTCGTGACCCCCCGACTGGACGCCGGAGACCTGACCCTCGCCGCCCTCTACGCCCAGACGCTGGCGCGGGCCGGGGACCTGTATCGCGCCGTTCCGGGGGCGGTGCTGGCCGAGGGCGTGCTGCAGCTGGCCGCCCAGCCCCGGGACGCCGCGCGCTTCGACAAGGTGGCGGCCCAGCCCTGGTGGGGCGGGGCGATGACGCCGCTGACGCCGGAGGTCGCCTCGGCGCGGTCGGGGACGCCGGTGGAGGTCGCCGGCCTGTGGATGGGCCCGGCCTTCGCCCTGGCTCCGGCGGCCGTCCGCGAGGCCTGGCTGGAGGGTGTCGAGGTGCGGACCGGGCGCGCGGTCGGGCTTGAGACCGTGGAGGGCGGCTGGTGTGTCCGGCTGGAGGATGGTCAGGCGATCGACGCCGACGCCGTGGTGATCACCGCCGGCTGGGGGACGGCGGAGCTGCTGCCGGGGCTCGGTCTGGCGCCGGTGGCCGGCCAGGCCGACTGGAGCGACGGCGTGACGCCGCCCGCCGCCCTGGCCTGGGGCGGCTACGCCGTACCGACCGGGGAGGGGCTGCTGTGGGGCGCGACCCACGACCGGGGTGAGACGGCGCCGGCAGCGTCGGAGGCCGCCTCGACGCGCAACCTCGCCACGCTCGAAGCGCGTTTGCCCGTGCTGGCGGCGGCGGTGCGCGACCGGCCGGTGCAGCGCCGCGCCGCCGTGCGCGCCACCACCCCGGACCGGCTGCCCCTGTGCGGCGAGGTTCCCGGCGCGCCGGGCCTGTGGGTGCTGGGGGGGCTGGGCTCGCGCGGCTACTGCGCCGCCCCCTTGCTAGGCGAGCACATCGCGGCCCGCCTCGCCGGGGTTCCCTCGCCGCTGCCGGCCGATCTGGCGGCGCGGGTCGCCCCCGACCGGGCGGGCGCCGGAACCCTGCCGTTCAGCGCGGGTTCAGGAAGTCACGCCCACGCTTGCGATCCCAGTTCCGGAGACTCCTGATGCGCGTGCTGCTCCCCGCCTGTCTCGCCGCGGCGACCGCTGTCGCCGCCTGCGCCCCCGTCACCCCGTCCGCGCCCGGCGCGGCGGAGCAGGCCGGGACCGCTTCGGCCCGCCCCTGCTTCTACTCGAGCCAGATCCGCAACTTCCGGGCCGACCGCAACCAGCGCATCTATCTCCGCACCGGCCGGGACGAGGTGTTCGAGCTGGTGACCACCGGGGCCTGCCTCGACGTCGACAGCGCTATCGGCATCGCCCTGGTCCAGCGGTTCGGCGGCGGCTCGGACCGGCTGTGCCCCTCGGACCAGGTCAATGTCGTCATCAGCCATCCGAGCCCGATCCATGCCGGCCCCTGCCTCGCCCGCGTCGAGCGCCGGCTGACGGCCGAACAGGTCGCCGCCCTGCCGGACCGGGCGCGGCCCTGATCGTCTCGCGCCCCCGCCGGCTCAGGCCTTCTGGGCGTAGCCGCGGCGGACGTTGAGCTTCTCGATCAGGTCGATGGCGGTCTCGGCCACCACCGAGCCGGGCGGATAGACGGCGGCCACCCCGGCGTCGAGCAACGGCTGGACGTCGGCCGGCGGGATGACGCCGCCCACGACCACCATGATGTCCTCGCGGCCCAGCTTCTTCAGCTCGGCGATCAGCTGCGGCGCCAGCGTCAGGTGGCCGGCGGCGAGGGACGAGGCCCCGACCACGTGCACCCCGCGCGCCACGGCGTCGCGCGCGGCCTCCGCCGGGGTCTGGAACAGGGGCCCGGCGATGGCCTCGAGCCCGAGGTCGCCATAGGCGGTGGCCACCACCTTCTGGCCGCGGTCGTGACCGTCCTGGCCCAGCTTGGCGATCAGGATGCGCGGCGGGCCGCCGTCGTTCTCGACGAAGGCGGCGACCATCTCGCGGGCGCGCGACACCCGGCCGTCGGCGCCCGCCTCGCGGCCATAGACGCCGGACACGGTCTTCACCTCGGCGACGTGGCGGCCGAAAGCGGCCTCCAGGGCGTCGGAGATCTCGCCGACGGTGGCCTGGGCGCGGGCGGCGCGCACCGCCAGCTCCATCAGGTTGGCGTCGCCGCGGGCCCCTTCGGTGAGGGCCTCCAGCGCCGCCCGGGTCGCGGCCTCGTCGCGGCCGGCGCGCAGGCGCTTCAGCTTGTCGATCTGGGCCGCCAGAACCGCGGCGTTGTCGACCTTCAGCACCGGGATGTCGTCCACGGCGTCGGACAGGTAGCGGTTCACGCCCACCACGGTCTGCTGGCCCGTATCGATGCGCGCCTGGGTGCGGGCCGCCGCCTCCTCGATGCGCAGCTTGGGCACGCCGGCCTCGATCGCCTTCGCCATGCCGCCCAGCGCCTCGACCTCGGCCATGTGCGCGCGGGCGCGGTCGGCCAGCTCGTGGGTCAGGCGCTCGACGTAGTGGCTGCCGCCCCAGGGGTCGATCACCCCGGTCAGGCCGGTCTCCAGCTGCAGCAGCAGCTGGGTGTTGCGGGCGATGCGGGCCGAGAAGTCGGTCGGCAGGGCCAGGGCCTCGTCGAGGCTGTTGGTGTGCAGGCTCTGGGTCTGGCCCCCGGCGGCGGCCATGGCCTCGACCATGGTGCGGCTGACGTTGTTGAATACGTCCTGGGCCGCCAGCGACCAGCCGGAGGTCTGGCAGTGGGCGCGCAGCGAGAGGGAGCGGGGATCCTTCGGGGCGAACTCGCGCTCAACCGCCTCGGCCCACAGCAGGCGGCCGGCGCGCAGCTTGGCCACCTCCATGAAGTAGTTCATGCCGATGGCCCAGAAGAAGCTCAGGCGCGGCGCGAAGGCGTCGACGTCCAGCCCCGAGGCGACCCCGGCGCGGATGTATTCGATGCCGTCGGCCAGGGTGTAGGCCAGCTCGAGGTCGGCCGAGGCCCCGGCCTCCTGCATGTGGTAGCCGCTGATCGAGATGGAGTTGAAGCGCGGCGTCTCCTGTGCGGTCCAGGCGAAGATGTCCGCAATGATCCGCATGCTGGGCGCCGGCGGATAGATGTAGGTGTTGCGGACCATGAACTCCTTGAGGATGTCGTTCTGGATGGTCCCGGTCAGGGCCGCGTGCGGCACGCCCTGCTCCTCGGCCGCCACGACATAGAGGGCCAGCACCGGCAGCACGGCGCCGTTCATGGTCATCGACACCGACATCTGGTCCAGCGGGATGCCGTCGAACAGGGTGCGCATGTCGAGGATGGAATCGATCGCCACCCCGGCCATGCCGACGTCGCCGGCGACGCGCGGGTGGTCGGAATCGTAGCCCCGGTGGGTGGCCAGGTCGAAAGCGATCGACAGCCCCTTCTGCCCCGCCGCCAGGTTGCGCCGATAGAAGGCGTTGGACTCCTCGGCGGTGGAGAAGCCGGCGTACTGGCGGATGGTCCAGGGGGCGCCGGCGTACATGGTCGGATAGGGGCCGCGGCCGAACGGCGCGAGGCCGGGCAGGCCATGAATGAAGTCCAGACCTTCAACGGCGTCGGGACCATAGCCGGGGGCCACCTCGATGCCCTCGGCGGTGCGCCAGGGCGCGCGGGCCGGGCCCGCCGGCAGGGGCGCGGACAGGTTCAGCGGCAGGGTGGCGTAGTCGGGGAAGCGGACGCTCATCGGGCGGCCTCCTCAAGTCCGGCGGCGAGGGGCAGGGGGCTGAGCGGCGCAATCTGGCCCAGCGGCGCCGGCGCGGGCGGCAGGGGCGCGGCCGGGGCCGGGCGGGGCTCGGGATCGACGAAGCGGGTGATGCCGACGAGGGGCTTGCCGCCCCCGGCATGGGCGGCCTCCAGCGCGGCGCGGGCCTCGGCCACCCGCGCCTGGACCGCCCCGGCCAGCAGGCTGGCGGCCAGCCCGCCCTCGGCCTCGATGCGCTGGAACTCGGCCCAGCCGGCGGCGGCCAGGTCGCGGGTGCGGGCGTCGAGGAACCACGATCCGGCGGCGGGGTCGTCAACCCGGCCGAGGTGGGCCTCCTCCATCAGCACCAGCTGGGTGTTGCGCGCCTGGCGCCGGGCGAAGGCGTCGGGGCGCCCGGCGGCGCGGGTGAAGCCGTCCAGCACGATCGCCTCGGCCCCGCCCACGGCTCCGGCGAAGCCTGCCGCCGTGAGTCGCAGCAGGTTCGGCCAGGGATCGCGCGCCGCCAGCATGCGCCGCGACGAACGCACCTCGATCCGCGCCGGCAGATCGAGCCCCAGCGGCCCCGTCAGCCCGGCCCAGATCAGCCGCAGGGCCCGCACCTTGGCGAGGGCGTCAAAGTATTCCGCGTCGACCGCCAGCCCCAGCCACAGGCCGCGCGCGACGCGCGCCAGCGGCAGCCCGGCCTCGACCCCCGCCTTGAGGTACGCCACGGCGCTGGCCGCGGCGAAGCCCAGCTCCTGGGCGTTCGACCCGCCGGCCTCGTGCACGACCCGGCCCGAGGCCAGAAAGAAATCGGCTTCCGGATAGGCCCCGGCGTGCCGGGCGGCGGTGTTGGCGGCCAAAGTCAGGTGCTCGGCGATCGGGCGCGGGGCGCCGCCGGCGGCGGCGAAGGCCGACAGCGGGTCGAGGTGGAACATCAGCCGGGCGCGCGGCGCGCCCTTGGCGGCGACGGCCAGGGCGTTGGCGGCGTCGGGCCCGTCGATGCCGGCGTCGAGGCCGACCGGCGCCAGCTCCAGCGCCACATCCTTCAGGGCCGCGCCCAGCGGGTCGGGATCGGCCAGCACTGCGCCGGACAGGAGCAGCGAGGCGGCCCCGTTCTGCAGGTCGGTCAGGGCTTCGGCATTGGCCTCGGCGGGGCTGTCGGCCTCGACCGCCATGCGCAGGTCCCAGGCCCGGCTGTCGGCGTCGGCGGCGCGCGGGGCGCAGACCGCCCCTTCTGCATCCCCGGCCGTGTAGAGCGGCGCGATCGCCAGCCCGTCGCGGTCGCGCCGGGTCAGGTCCTCCAGCGGCCGGTCCTTCAGCGCCTTGCGCGCCGCGACTTCCCAGGCCTCCCGCGTCAGCGTTCTGAACGCGCCCATCGCTGTCTCCCTTTCGGCGCCCCCTATGGACCATCCCGGCGGCGGGCGCCAAGCCGGGGGTGGCCGGGCGGGGCCCGGGCTGCTACCCCGGGTCGCATGGACACCGGCGTTCTCATCTCCCTGTCGATCTACTTCGCCCTGATGCTCGGGATCGGCGTCTACGCCTGGCGCGCCTCGACCGGCGACGTCTCGGGCTACATGCTGGGCGGCCGGAAGATCGGCCCGGCGGTCACCGCCCTGTCGGCGGGCGCCTCGGACATGAGCGGCTGGATCATGCTGGGCCTGCCCGGGGCCGCCTTCGCCCAGGGCCTGTCGGCCGGGTGGATCGCCGTCGGGCTCTTTTTCGGAGCGCTGGCCAACTACCTGGTCGTGGCCCCGCGCCTGCGGCTGCACACGGAGATGGCCGACGACGCCATCACCATCCCCGACTTCCTCGAGAAGCGCTTCGGCGACCGCGCCCGCGCCCTGCGCCTGCTGTCGGCGGCGGTGATCGTGGTGTTCTTCACCCTCTACACCTCGGCCGGGCTGGTGGCCGGCGGCAAGATGTTCGACAGCGCCTTCGACGTCCCCTACGCCTGGGGCCTGTGGATCACGGCCGGGGCGGTGCTGGCCTATGTGGTGTTCGGCGGCTTCCTCGCCGTCAGCCTGACCGACTTCGTCCAGGGCAGCATCATGTTCCTGGCCCTGATCGTGGTGCCGGTGGCGGCGCTCAACGGCTCCGGCGGCGCGGCGGCGGTCGAGACGGCGATGGCGGCCAGGGACCCGGCCATGCTGGACCTGTTCCGCGACGCCTCCCTGCTCGGCATGATCTCCCTGCTGGCCTGGGGGCTGGGCTATTTCGGCCAGCCGCACATCATCGTCCGCTTCATGGCCATCCGCTCGGTGAAGGACGTGCCGACCGCCACCGTGATCGGCATGGGCTGGATGGCCGTGACCCTGATCGGCGCCATGGGCGTGGGCCTGACCGGCGTGGCCTATGCCGCCGCCCAAGGGCTGGAGGTCAGCGACCCGGAGACGATCTTCATCCTGCTGTCGGAGGTGCTGTTCGACCCGCTGGTCACCGGCTTCCTCTACGCCGCCATACTCGCCGCCATCATGAGCACCATCTCCTCCCAGCTGCTGGTCGCCTCCAGCTCGCTGGTCGAGGATGCCTGGGCCCTGTTCCTGCGCAGGGGGGCGGGTCAGGCCGAGCGGGTGCTGGTCGGTCGGCTTGCAGTGGTGGCGGTGGCGCTCGCCGCCCTCGCCCTGGCCTGGAACCCGGAGAGCAATGTGCTGGGGCTGGTGGCCAACGCCTGGGCCGGCTTCGGCGCCGCCTTCGGGCCGCTGATCCTGCTGGCCCTGACCTGGCGGCGGATGACCCGCAAGGGCGCGCTGGCCGGGATGCTGGTGGGCGCCGCCACGGTTCTGGTCTGGATCTACGCCCCGCTGGGGCCCGACGGCGGGTCGCTGAGCGGCGTGGTCTACGAGATCGTGCCCGGCTTCCTCCTCTCGGCCCTGGCCATCATCGTGGTCAGCCTGCTGGACCGGGCGCCGCCCGCCGCGGTCACCGGCGTGTTCGACGCGGTGCGTGCGCGGCTGTCGCAGCCGGCGGCAAGGGCCCGTTAACCGGCGCAGCGCAGCCTCGTGTCACGGGGACCCCTCCCGGTCCCGCCGGAGGACTGCGTGATGTCGACCAGCGTGACGTCCAGCTATCGTCGGCCTCGGGATCATTTCGAGCCGACCGATCTCGATCCGCATGAGCAGCGCCGCCTGCGCGGCCAGCTGGAGCAGATCGACTACACCGCCTTCATCTCCAACCGCGAGGTCATTCCCCAGGTGCTCGGCCTGGGGGCGAAGCACGCCGACCCGTCGGCCTTCCAGAAGCTGGCCGTGGCCGCGGCCACGGCCCGGGCGCGCTGGATCGGCGAGGCCCTGCGCATGACCCAGACCGGCCACACCATCCGCCCGGACGAGGCGCGCCGCCTGCAGGAGCTGCGGCTGGCCTTCGACGAGCTGACCGAGGCCTACGAGGGCCTGCGCCGGGTGGTCGAGCGCGGCTACCTGCCGTACCGCCACACCGAATAGGGCCCGTTCAGCCGACCTTGACGCCGCGCCAGAAGGCGACGCGGTCGCGGATCTCCTCGGCCGCCGATTTCGGCTCGGGATAGTACCAGGCCGCGTCCGGGTTCTCGGCACCGTTGACCAGCAGGCTGAAATAGTGGGCCGTGCCCTTCCACGGGCACAGGGAGATGTGCGGGCTGTCGCGCAGACAGGCCGGATCGACCGCGCTGCGCGGGAAGTAGTGGTTGCCCTCGACCACCACCGTGTCGTCCGAGCGGGCGATCACCGCCCCGTTCCACGTCGCCGTCACCATCGCGCGTCCCTCCGGGGCTCAGGTCTTCAGACGATAGCCCGTGCGGAAGATCCAGGCGACCACGCCGAGACAGGCCAGCAGGAAGGCCAGGGTGGCGCCCAGGCTGATCCCCGGATGCACGTCGCCGACGCCGAAGAAGGCCCAGCGGAAGCCGGAGATCAGATAGACCACCGGATTGAACAGGCTCACCGTGCGCCACACCCCCGGCAGCATGTCGATCGAATAGAAGGCCCCGCCGAGGAAGGTCAGGGGCGTCACGACCAGCATGGGGATGAAGTTCAGCTGCTCGAAGTTCTGGGCCCAGACGCCGATGATGAAGCCGAACAGGCTGAAGGCGGTGGAGATCATCACCAGGAAGGCCAGCATCCACAGCGGATGCAGGATCTGCAGCGGCACGAACAGGGCGGCGGTGGCGAGGATCACCAGCCCCAGGATGACCGACTTGGTGGCGGCCGCCCCGACATAGCCCAGCACAGTCTCCAGCGGCGACACGGGCGCCGACAGCAGCTCGTAGATGGTGCCGGTGAACTTCGGGAAGTAGATGCCGAACGAGGCGTTGAAGATCGAGTTGGTGAACAGGCTGAGCATGATCAGCCCGGGCACGATGAAGGCGCCATAGGGCACCTCGGACACCCCGCCCATGTGGCTGCCGATGGCGGCGCCGAACACCACGAAATAGAGCGAGGTGGTGATCACCGGGGTGATGATCGACTGCCAGACGGTGCGCAGGGCGCGCGCCATCTCGAAGCGGTAGATGGCCCAGACGCCGTGGCCGTTAAAGCTCATCACGCGGCCTCCCGACCGTTGTGCACCAGGCCGACGAAGATGTCCTCCAGCGAGCTCTGCCGGGTCGACAGGTCCTTGAAGCCGATGCCCAGATCGGTCAGCCGGCGGAGCAGCGACGGCACCCCGGTGCGGTCGGCGTGGGCGTCGAAGGCGTATTCCAGCTCGTGCCCGTCGGCCTTCAGCTCGAGGGCCCAGTCGGCCAGCTCGGGCGGCAGGCTGGCCAGCGCCGCCTGCAGCTGCAGGGTCAGGGTCTTCTGGCCGAGGCGGGTCATCAGGGCGGTCTTGGTCTCGACCAGGATCAGCTCGCCCTTGAGGATCACCCCGATCCGGTCGGCCATCTCCTCGGCCTCCTCCAGATAGTGGGTGGTCAGGATGATGGTCACGCCCTGGTCGCGCAGGCGGCGCACCAGCGCCCACATGTCCCGGCGCAGCTCGACATCGACCCCGGCGGTCGGCTCGTCGAGGAACAGGATGTCCGGTTCATGCGACAGGGCCTTGGCGATCATCACCCGGCGCTTCATGCCCCCGGACAGGGTCATGATCTTCGCGTCCTTCTTGTCCCACAGGCTGAGGTCGCGCAGCACCCGCTCGATATGGGCCGGGTCCGGCGCCTTGCCGAACAGGCCGCGGCTGAAGCGGACGGTCGACCAGACGGTCTCGAAGGCGTCGGTGGTCAGCTCCTGCGGCACCAGGCCGATGGCCATCCGCGCCTTGCGCCAGTCGGTGACGATGTCGTGCCCGTCGGCCCGCACCCGGCCCGAGCTGGCGGTCACGAGGCCGCAGATGATCGAGATCAGGGTGGTCTTGCCGGCCCCGTTCGGCCCCAGAAGGGCGAAGATCTCGCCCTTGCCGATGGTCAGGTCGACGCCCTTCAGGGCCTGCAGCCCCGACGGATACGTCTTGGTCAGGCCCTCGACCTCGATCACCGCTGTCATGCCTGCGCCCCCTGCGTCGTCCGGTCGCAGATAGGGGGCGGGGGGAGCGCGCTCAAGGCGTCGCGACGCCGTGACGGCATCCGCAGCGGCTGTGACGGCGTATAAGTGACACATCCCCTGCCGGAGACCGCCCGTGACCCCTCGCGTCCTGACCCGCCCCGCCGTCCGCGCTGCGGCGCTGGCCGTCGCCCTCGCCGCCGGCCTGTCGGCCTGCGTCACCGCCCCGCCGGAGTCGGCCTGGCGCGCCCCGGCGCCGCTCAAGCCCGTGGACGCCGAACGGCTGTGGTCCGGCCGCTGGCTGGAGATCGGCCGCCTGCCCATGAGCATCACCGACGGCTGCGTCGCCGGGGCTTCCAACTATGTCTTCACCGCCCCGGACCGGGTGGCGGTGCGCGACACCTGCCAGCGCGGCACGCCGCAGGGGCGCGAGGTGGCGGTGACCGGCAGCGGCCGCATCCTCGACCCGGGGACCAACGCCCGGCTGCGGGTGCGCTACTTCGGCGGCTTCGTCACCTGGGACTACTGGATCCTCGACCGGGCCGACGACTACAGCTGGTTCATCGCCTCGGACCCGACGTTCGAGAAGCTGTTCCTCTACACCCGCGAGCTGCCGACCGAGGCGGAGCGTCAGGCGCTGGTGCAGCGCGCCGCGGCGCTCGGCTATGATGTCTCGCGGCTGGAGTTCCCGGCCTTCTGATCCCCGCCCGCCGGAGGTTCCATGACCCGCCCGTTTGTCGCCGTCATTCTCGGGCTCGCCGCGGCGGGCCTGTCGGCCTGTTCCGGCGGGCCGCTGGCCCCGGAGGCCGAGCGCTTCGGCCCGTCGCCGGCCCTGCCCGAGCCGACCGCGCGCCTGCTGCCGCTGGTGAAGATCGCCCCGGCGCGCGGCTGGGCCGAGGGCGAGGCGCCGACCCCGGCGACGGGGCTTGAGGTGCAGGCCTTCGCCCGCGGACTGGAGCATCCGCGCTGGCTCTACGTCCTGCCCAATGGCGATGTGCTGGTGGCCGAGAGCAACGCCCCGGCGCGCGAGGGCGGCGGCGGGCTGCGCGACCGGGTGGCGCGCTGGATCATGGCCCGGGCCGGGGCCGGCACGCCAAGCCCCGACCGCATCACCCTGCTGCGCGACGCCGACGGGGACGGGGTCGCCGAGCAGCGCCACCTGTTCGCCGACAACCTGACCTCGCCGTTCGGCATGGCCCTGGTCGGCGAGCGGCTCTACATCGCCAACGCCGACGCCCTGGTGGTCGCCCCCTATGCGACGGGCCAGACGCGCCTGACCGCCCGGCCGGAAAAGGTCGCGGACCTGCCCGCCGGCCGCAACCATCACTGGACCAAGAGCCTGATCGCCAGCCCGGACGGGACGCGCCTCTATGTCGGCGTCGGCTCCAACTCCAACATCGCCGAGTTCGGACTGGAGGAGGAGGTCAACCGCGCCGCCATCCTCGAGATCGACCCGGCCGCCGGGGCGGTCGGGGTCTATGCCTCGGGCCTGCGCAATCCGGTGGGGATGGACTGGAACCCGGCGACGGGCGAGCTGTGGACCGCGGTCAACGAGCGCGACGAGCTCGGCAACGACCTGCCGCCGGACTACATGACCTCGGTGCGGCGCGGCGACTTTTTCGGGTGGCCGTGGAGCTACTGGGGCCGGACGGTCGACACGCGGGTGCGGCCGGAGAACCCCGCCGCGGTGGCCCGGTCGCGCACGCCGGACTATGCGCTGGGGGCCCACACCGCCTCGCTGGGGCTGGCCTTCGCCACCGGCGCGCGGCTGGGGCCGGACCTGGCCGACGGGGTGTTCGTGGGCCAGCACGGCTCATGGAACCGCAATCCGCCGAGCGGCTACAAGGTCATCTTCGTGCCCTTCGCCGACGGCCGCCCGGCCGGGCCGCCGCGCGACGTCCTGACCGGCTTCCTCGGCCCCGACGGCGAGGCGCGCGGCCGCCCCGTCGGCGTCGTCGTCGACGCCCGGGGCGGCCTGCTCGTCGCCGACGACGTCGGCGACGCGGTCTGGCGGGTCAGCGCGGCGCGGTGAGGGCCGGGGTCTGCCGCAGCCACTCCGGGACGCGGTCGCGGGCCAGCATCTCGTCCCAGTCGGGGCGGGCGCGGACCAGGGCATGGCGGTCGCCGTCGACCAGCACCTCGGGGACCAGCCGGCGGCTGTTGTACTCATTGGCCATGCTGGCGCCGTAGGCCCCGGCCCCGGTGAAGACCATCAGGTCGCCGGCCTCGACCGGAGGCAGGGGGCGGTCGCGGGCGAAGGTGTCGCCGGTCTCGCACACCGGCCCGACCACGTCGTGCGGCGTCGCCTCGCCCGGCGTGGCGCGCACCGGCTTCAGCTCGTGGAAGGCGTCGTACAGGGCCGGGCGCATCAGGTCGTTCATGCCCGCGTCGAGCACGAGGAAGCGCCGCCCGTCGGGCCGCACATTGACGTGCACCACCCGGGTCAGCAGCACCCCGGCGTTGGCCGCCAGCAGCCGGCCGGGCTCCAGCACGATGTCGACCTCCAGCCCGTCCATGACCGCCGCGGCCATGGCGGCGTAGTCGGCTGGCGAGGCGGTGGCGGCGCCGCCGACATAGGGCACGCCCAGCCCGCCGCCGAGGTCCAGCCGGGTCACGGCCAGACCCTGGCCGCGCAGGGTCAGGGTCATCTCGCGCAGCACCCCGAAGGCGGCGCGCAGGGGCTCCAGATCGGTGATCTGGCTGCCGATGTGGCAGGCCAGCCCGACCGGGCGCAGGTGGGACGAGGCGGCGGCCTCGGCGTAGAGGGCCAGCGCCTCCTCCGGGGCCACGCCGAACTTGTCGGCCGCGCCGCCGGTGGTGATCTTGGCGTGGCCGCCGGCGCCGACGCGCGGATTGACCCGCACCGCCACCTCGACCGTGCGGTCCAGCCCGGCGGCCACGGCCGCCAGCCGCTCCAGCTCCGGCCGGCTCTCGACATTGATCTGGCGCACCCCCGCCGTGACGGCGAAGGCCAGCTCGGCGTCGGTCTTGCCCACGCCGGAGAAGATGATGCGGTCAGCCGGGACGCCGGCGGCGAGGGCGCGACGGATCTCGCCCTCGGACACGGTGTCGGCCCCGGCCCCCAGCCGCGCCAGGGTGGCCAGCACCGCCAGATTGCCGTTGGCCTTCACGGCGAAGGCGATCAGCGGCCGGCGCAGGGCGTCCGGCCAGGCCGCGACCGCCTCGGCCAGCACCCGGTAGTGCCGCGTCAGGGTGGCGGTGGAATAGACATAGGCCGGGGTGCCGACCTCGTCCGCCACGGTCTCGAGCGAGACGTCCTCGGCGTGGAGGACGCCGTCGCGATAGTCGAAGTGGTCCAAGGCCTACTGCGGCTCCCGGCCCGCGGCGCTGCCGCCGAAGGGGTTGGCCGGGCCGCCGTCGATCGGCTGCTGGCTGGAGGGGCGGTTGACGGTGGCCGGCTCGACCGGGCCCGGCTCGGCCAGATCGCCCATGCGGCCGCAGCCGGCCAGCGCCGCCGCGGCGGCCAGGATCAGAACAACGCCCTTGCGTGCGGTCATGACAGACGCACCCTCCATTCCGCGATGCGCGCCCGGACCCCGTCCGGCGCGGTCCCCCCGTAACTCAGGCGACTGGCGCACGAAGCCCCAGGGGACAGCACCTTGTAAACCGCCTCCGTCACGCGCGGCTCCAGCGCCGTCAGTTCCGCCAGCGGCAGTTGCGCCAGATCCACGCCCAGCGCCTCGGCCCGCTTCACCGCCGCCCCGGTCACATGGTGCGCCTGGCGGAACGGCAGGTTCAGCTCGCGCACCAGCCAGTCGGCCAGATCGGTGGCGGTGGAATAGCCCGAGCCCGCCGCCGCGGCCATGCGCCCGACGTTGGGCCGCAGGGCCGCGACCATGGCGATCATGGCGTCCAGCGCCAGATCGAGCGCGTCGAAGGCCTCGAACACCGGCGGCTTGTCTTCCTGCATGTCCTTGGAATAGGCCAGCGGCAGCCCCTTCATGACCGTGGTCAGGGCCACCAGCGCCCCGGTGATGCGCCCGGTCTTGGCCCGCACCAGCTCCGCCGCGTCCGGGTTGCGCTTCTGCGGCATGATCGAGGAGCCGGTGGTCAGGTGGTCCGGCAGGGTGACGAAGCCGAACTGCGGCGTCATCCACACCACGATCTCCTCGGCCAGCCGCGACAGATGGCCGGCGCAGATGGAGGCCGCCGCCAGGCTCTCCAGGGCGAAGTCCCGGTCCGACACCGCGTCCAGCGAATTGGCCATCGGCCGGTCGAAGCCCAGCTCGGCCGCCGTCATGTGCCGGTCGATGGGGAAGGGCGAGCCGGCCAGGGCCGCGGCTCCCAGCGGGCTCTCGTTCAGCCGCGCCCGGGCGTCGGCGAAGCGGCCGTGGTCGCGCCCGAACATCTCCACATAGGCCATCAGATGGTGGCCGAAGGTCACCGGCTGGGCCGGCTGCAGGTGCGTAAAGCCCGGCATCAGGTCCGCCGCATGCTGCTCGGCCCGGTCCAGCAGCGCCCCCTGCAGCCCCTTCAGCCGGTCCAGCGTGCGGTCGCAGGCGTCGCGCACCCACAGGCGGAAGTCGGCGGCCACCTGGTCGTTGCGGCTGCGCGCCGTGTGCAGCCGGCCCGACGGCGCCCCGATCAGCTCGGCCAGCCGGGCCTCCACATTCATGTGGATGTCCTCGAACTCGGCGCGGAAGGGGAAGGTCCCGTCGCGGATCTCGCCCTCGATGCGGTCCAGCCCGTCGAGGATGGCGGCCCCGTCGTCGGCGGTCAGGATCCCCTGGGCCACCAGCATGCGGCAATGGGCCCGCGACCCCTTCAGGTCCTGCGCCCACAGGCGCTGGTCGACCCCGATCGAGACATTGATGGCCTGCATGATCTCCGCAGGCTTGGCGTTGAAGCGCCCGCCCCATAGTGTCTGGCCCGCGCCGGTCGCGCCCTCGGGCTCCCCGGCGGCGGTCGACGCGTTGGAATCAGAAGTCATGGCGGTCTCGGGGAAAATCGGCTGGGCGGCGGCGGGGCTCGGCGCGCTGGTGCTGGTCGGCGGCGGCGCGCTGGCGACCCTATACGCGACAAAGAGCGGCCCTTTCAAAGCCGATGACGGCCCGGCCCCGCAAAGCGAGCTGGCGCGCTTCGCCGTCGGCCCGCTGGCGCGGCTGGAGGCCCCGGCCGACACCCCGATCGCGCCCGACCATGTCTTCTATGACCGCGAGGGGGCCGAGGTCCGGCTGGCCGACTTCCGCGGCAAGGTGCTGGTGGTCAATCTGTGGGCCATGTGGTGCGCCCCGTGCCGCACCGAGATGCCGACGCTGCAGCGTCTGGCCGAGGCCTATGCCGGCGACGACCGGCTCGTCGTCCTGCCGATCAATGTCGACACCGGCGAGGACGCCATCGCCGACGCGCGCAGTTTCATCGACGTGCACGCGCCCCTGCCGATGTATTCGGACCCCGGCTTCCAGCTGCCCTTCCTGTTCGTCGATCCGGGCAAGATGCCCCAGACCATCCTGATCGACCGTCAGGGCCGCGTCCGCGCCGCCTTCTCCGGCGAGGCCGACTGGGCCGGCCCCGAGGCCCGCGCCCTTGTGGAGGCGCTGCTGGCGGAAGAGGGGTAGGGGGCCGGCCGCCGTCGCGCGCCCTCATTCCTCCCCCGCAGGGGGAGGGGGACCGCCGAAGGCGGTGGAGGGGGGATG
>CAZUXK010000049.1:11122-16966 GCA_964624025.1 uncultured Brevundimonas sp. | reverse complement strand
GGGCTGTGCACCCACGGAATCCGGATCGAGGCCGAGCGGTTGCGGGCCGAGTAGGCCAGCTTCACCGGGGCCTCATAGCCCGGCACCAGACGCTTGTAGCTGTTGGTGGTCGAGTTGGAGAAGGCGTTGATGGCCTTGGCGTGCTTGATGATGCCGCCGATGTACCAGAGGCAGATGTCCGACAGGCCGGCGTACTTGTCGCCGGCGAACAGCGGCTTGCCGTCCTTCCAGATCGACTGGTGCACGTGCATGCCCGAGCCGTTGTCGGCGAACATCGGCTTGGCCATGAAGGTCGCCGACTTGCCGTAGGCCGCGGCGACGTTGTGGATCACGTACTTGTAGAGCTGCAGGCGGTCGGCCATCGTCAGCAGGTCCGAGAACTTGAGGCCCAGCTCGTGCTGCGCCGGCGCCACCTCGTGGTGGTGCTTCTCGGGATCAAGGCCGAGGTCCTTCATCACCGCCAGCATCTCGCCGCGCAGGTCCTGGCAGGAGTCGACCGGGTTGACCGGGAAGTAGCCGCCCTTCGGCCCCGGGCGGTGGCCCATGTTGCCTTCGGTGTACTCGGCCCCGGTGTTGGCCGGCAGCTCGGTCGAGTCATAGGCGTAGAAGGTGTTGTGCGGCTGGGTCGACCAGCGCACGTCGTCGAAGATGAAGAACTCGGCCTCGGGGCCGAAGAATACCTGGTCGCCCACGCCCGAGGCCTGGACGAAGGCCAGGGCCTTCTTCGCCATCGAGCGGCTGTCGCGATTGTAGGGCTCGCCCGTGTCCGGGTTCAGCACGTCGCAGAACAGGAACAGGGTGGTCTGCTGGTAGAAGGGGTCGATGTAGGCCGTCTTCAGGTCCGGCTTCAGCAGCATGTCGGACTCGTTGATGGCCTTCCAGCCGGCGATCGACGAGCCGTCGAACATCGTCCCCTCGTTGAGGAAGTCGTCGTCGACGAGGTCGATGTCAAAGGTCACGTGCTGCAGCTTGCCACGCGTGTCGGTGAACCGGAGGTCGACGTACTTGACGTCCTTCTCCTTGATCTCCTTGAGGATCTTGTCAGCGGAGCTCATTCTCGGGTCCTGTTCGTTTGGGGGAGGCTACGAAAAACGGCCGCCCCCCGGAGAGGACGGCCGGAACTGAGGGTCAGACGGCCTGGGCGCCGGTCTCGCCGGTACGGATGCGGATCACGTCATCCACGGTCGAGACGAAGATCTTGCCGTCACCGATCTTGCCGGTACGGGCCGCGGACTGGATCGCCTCGACCACCGCAGGTGCGAGATCGTCGGGAACCACGACCTCGAGTTTGATCTTGGGCAGGAAGTCGATCACGTACTCGGCGCCGCGGTAGAGCTCCGAGTGCCCCTTCTGGCGGCCATAGCCCTTGGCTTCGAGGACCGTCATGCCTTGCACGCCGATATCCTGCAGCGCCTCCTTCACCTCATCGAGTTTGAAGGGTTTGATGACGGCTTCGATCTTCTTCATGGCGGCCCCGATCCCCTGCGCCCACAGCGCGTCCCCGGCTCGGGAAGCAAAGGGACATTGCATTGCAGCATAACGCAAGAGGCTTTTGTAAAATCGCCATGATCGTAGACGGACAGACGCTATGACGGGCCTCGCGACGCCCTTGCCGATCGACCTCGCCGCGCTCAACCTGCCGCGGCCGGGCGCGGCCACGCACAAGCACAATCGCGGCCGGCTCGGGGTAGTGTCCGGTGGCCCCCTGCGGACCGGGGCAGCGCGTCTGGCTGCGCGCGCCGGCCTGCGGATCGGGGCCGGGCTGGTCAAGGTGCTCTGTCCGCCCGACGCGGCGCTGGTGCTGGCGCCGACGCTGGAAGCGGTGATGCTCGACGTCTTCCACGACCCGCTCGATCTGGAGCGGCTGGCCGAGCCGATGGACGCCGTGGTGATCGGCCCCGCCGCCGGGGTCGACGAGGCGACCGTGCTCAACATGGCGGCGCTGGAGCGCACCGGGGCCGCCCTGGTGCTCGACGCCGACGCCCTGACCGTGTTCGCCGGCCGGGTCGAGCAGCTGGCGCAGGGGCTCGACCGGGATGACGTGGTCACGCCCCATGCCGGGGAGTTCGAGCGGCTGTTCCCCGGTCTGTTGGATCGCGCCGGTCGGGAAACCGCTGCGGTCGAGGCGGCGGCGATGCTGGGCTGCGTCCTGGTGCTGAAGGGCGACCGGACCCTCGTGGCCGCGCCGGACGGACGGCTGCGGATCGCGGCCGGCGGCGCCGCCTGGCTGGCCACGGCGGGGACCGGCGACGTTCTGGCGGGCATGATCGGCGGGCTGCTGGCCCAGTCGATGGACAGTTTCGACGCCGCCAGCGCCGCTGTGGCCCTGCACGCCGAGGCGGCGCGCCGCTTCGGGCCGGGGCTGATCGCCGAGGATCTGCCAGGGCTGCTGCCGCCGCTGCTGGCGGAACGACTGGACGGACCGGGGTCCAGCCCCTAGACCCGTCCCCGCGCGGATGTGGCGGAACTGGTAGACGCACTGGATTTAGGTTCCAGCGCCGCAAGGCGTGGAGGTTCGAGTCCTCTCATCCGCACCATCTTTCTTGTGGCGCTATCGCTCGCGCCGCGGGCGCTCGCTGCTTGAGCGCGCGTGACGCTACCGCTCGCCGCGCGGCGGCTCGCTGCTTGAGCGCGAGTGGCGCTACCGCTCGCCGCGCGAAGGGCGCGCGGCCGTCGCCGCTTCAGCCGCGAGAAAAAAGGCCCGGGGTCGCCCCCGGGCCTTTCATCCTGGCGAGGGTCGCTCGCCTTAGTCTTCCTTGACGTTGTCCACGCGGCCGCCCAGGGCCTGGGCCGGGGAGGACAGGGCCGTCTCCTCGGTGATGTCGATGCCCTTGGCCAGCTTGGAGTGCCAATAGCCGTAGGCGGCGTAGATCACCGCGCCGACCGCCGCATAGATCGCCAGGATCGTCAGCGGCAGCGGGTTGTCGTTCATCGCGTGCTGGATCATCGGCCAGAAGTTCAGGCCGGCGAGGCCCAGGCAGGCGAGGATGCCGAGCACGGCGGTGAAGATGCCGCCCGGCACACGGAACGGACGCTCCATTTCCGGGTGACGGATGCGCAGCATGATCACCGAGAAGCAGACGATCGAGAAGGCGCAGGCAGTGCCCAGCGACACCAGATCGCCGAGGATCGAGATGGGCAGGAACGAGGCCGCGGTGGCGATCAGGATGCCCAGCAGGATGGTGCCGACCCACGGGGTCTTCAGCTTCGGGTGAACCACCGCGAACGCCTTCGGCAGCAGGCCGTCGCGGGCCATGGTGTAGAAGATGCGGGTCTGGCCGTAGACCAGCACCAGCATCACCGACGACAGGCCGGTGATGGCCCCGATCTTGATCATGAAGCTGATCAGGTTCAGCTGGCCGCCCTCGGCCGAAGCCAGGGGGACGTCAGCCCAGGTCAGGGCCATGCGGTCGATGGCCACCGCGATCGGCGCCGGCGAGGCCAGCTCGAGGTAGGGGACCACGCCGGTCATGACGGCGGCGACGCCCATGTAGATCAGGGTGCAGACGAACAGGGCCCCGAGGATGCCGACCGGCACGTCCTTGGACGGGTTCTTGGCCTCGGCGGCGGCGGTCGAGACCGCCTCGAAGCCGACGTAGGCGAAGAAGACGATGGCCGCGCCCCGGAAGATGCCGCCCACGCCGAACTGGTCCCAGGTATCGCCCTGCGGCGGAATCAGCGGCGTCCAGTTGGCCGGATCGATGTAGGCGATGCCCACGGCGATGAAGGCCAGCAGCACGACGATCTTCAGCACCACGATGGCGTTGTTGATGTTGGCCGATTCCGAGATGCCGAGGATCAGCAGGCTGCAGACCGCGGCGATGCCGAGCGCAGCCACGAGGTTGAAGGTGCCCGTCAGCGGGAAGCTGGCTCCCCCGGCTCCCTGGACATACTGGACCAGCGGGGTCGCCCAGGCGGCCCCTTCGCCGCCGGCGAACTGTATTGTCGGGAACAGGCTCTGGCTGATGCCGAAGTCCGACAGGATCGACACCACATAACCCGACCAGCCCACCGCCACCGTGGCGGCGGCGACGCCGTACTCCAGCACCAGCAGCCAGCCCATGACCCAGGCGAAGACCTCGCCCATGGTGCCGTAGGCGTAGGTGTAGGCCGAGCCGGAGACCGGCATGGTCGAGGCCAGTTCGGCGTAACAAAGACCCGCGAGCGCGCAGGCGATGCCCGCCAGCACGAAGGAGAACATGATCGCCGGGCCGGTGTGCGCCGATGCGACCTGTCCGGTCAGCACGAAGATCCCCGCGCCGATGATGGCGCCGATGCCCAGGCTCATCAGATTCAGCGGCCCGAGGGTCCGCTTCAGCTCGCTCTTGGCGGCCTCCTTCTGGATCTGCGCGATCGACTTCCTGAGGAACAGTCGGTTCCCCCGAGGCCTAAGGCCTTCTGCTGACATGGAATTTCTACCTCGATACGCGACGGTCCCTCCCGGACCGCCTTCCGGCGCGGACGCTAACCAGATGGCTGAAAGGTGGCAACGTGGTTTTCACAGGATGATGTCGTGGCCTCGGGGCTGTGACCGCGGCGCCAGCCGTCGGGCGCGCGTGACAATCTTGCGCCCTTGCGGCAGGTGCGGACGATGCGCCTGCCGATCCATGACGTCCTCGAGCCGCTGACGACCGCCCTCGCGACGGGCAATACGGCGGTGCTGGCGGCCCCGCCCGGAGCCGGCAAGACCACGGTCGTGCCGCTGGCCCTGCTGGACGCCCCGTGGCGCGGCGACGGCCGCATCCTGCTGCTGGAGCCGCGGCGGCTGGCGGCGCGGGCGGCGGCCGAACGCATGGCGTCGACGCTGGGCGAGGCCCCCGGCGGCCGGGTCGGCTACCGCACCCGCCTGCAGAGCCGGATCGGGGCGACGACGCGCATCGAGGTGATCACCGAGGGCGTCTTCACGCGCATGATTCTGGACGACCCGTCGCTCGAGGGGGTCGCGGCGGTGCTGTTCGACGAGTTCCACGAGCGCAGTCTCGACGCCGACCTTGGCCTCGCGCTGGCGCGTGAGACCCAGACGGCGCTGCGCGACGACCTGCGGCTGCTGGTGATGTCGGCCACCCTCGACGTCGAGGCGGTGGGCCGCCTGCTGGACCGGCCGCCGGTGATCGCCGCCGAGGGACGGGTGTTTCCGGTCGACACCCGCTATCTCGGCCGCGACCCGGTCGAGCGGCTGGAGGTCGCCGTGGTTCGGGCCATCCAGACGGCGCTGGCGGCCGAGACCGGTTCGCTGCTCGTCTTCCTGCCGGGGCAGGGGGAGATCCACCGCGTCGCCCGCCTGCTGGCCGAGCGTCTGCGCGACCCGGCGGTGGATGTCACGCCCCTCTATGGCGCGCTCGACAAGGCGGAGCAGGACCAGGCGCTGGAGCCGGCGCCGCCCGGTCGTCGCAAGGTGGTGCTGGCCACCTCCGTGGCCGAGACCAGCCTGACCATTCAGGGCGTGCGGGTGGTGATCGACAGCGGCCTGTCGCGCGTCCCGCGGTTCGAGCCGGCCAGCGGCCTGACGCGACTGGCCACAGTGCGGGTCAGCCGCTCCTCGGCCGAGCAGCGGCGCGGCCGCGCCGGGCGGACGGAGCCCGGGGTCTGCTACCGGTTGTGGGACGAGGAACAGACCCGCGGCCTGATCGGCCACCAGCCGCCGGAGATCGTTGAGAGCGACCTGACCGGACTGGCGCTCGATCTGGCGCGCTGGGGCGCGGCCTCGGCGGAGGGGCTGGCCCTGCTGGACCCGCCGCCGCGCGGGGCCTTCGCTGAGGCGCGCGCCGTGCTGACCCGGCTGGGGGCGCTGGACGGGGAGGGGCGGCTGACCCCGCACGGCCGGAAGCTGGCGCAGATGCCGCT
>CAZUXK010000049.1:0-11022 GCA_964624025.1 uncultured Brevundimonas sp. | reverse complement strand
GGCGAGGTGCTGCTGGCGTCGGGGCGCGGGGCCTTCCTCGACCCCACGGACCTGCTGGCGCGGTCTCCGTGGCTGGCCGTGGCCGAGCTCTCGGGCGGTGAGACGGGCGACCGCATCCGGCTGGCGGCGCCGCTGGATCCTGCCGCCCTTGCGGACCGCGCCGAGGTCGAGGACCGGCTGGTGCGCACGCCCGGCGGCCGGCTGGAGCTCCGCCGTCAGCGACGCGTCGGGGCGCTGGTGCTGGAGGAGACGGTGGTCGGGCCGCCGGATCGGGCCCAGGTGACCGCTGCGCTCCGCGGCGAGGTCGAGCGCGACGGGCTGAAGGGGCTGCGCTGGGGCGAGCGCGCGGCCGGGCTGCGCGCCCGGCTGGCGTTTCTCGCCGGGCTGGAGGACGGCTGGCCGGACGTCTCCGACGCCGGCCTGCTGGGAGCGCGCGAGGTCTGGCTCTGGCCGCTGCTGGAGTCGGTGCAGGCGCTGGAGGCGATCGGCGACGCGGCGCTGGAGCAGGGCCTGCGGGCCGTCGTGCCCTGGGACCGGGTTCGCGACCTCGACCGCCTGGCCCCGGCGCGGCTGGAGACGCCGCTGGGGTCGGCCGCCATCGATTACGCCGCCGAGGGCGGGCCGCGGGTCGACATCCGCGTGCAGGAGCTGTTTGGCGTGACGGTGCATCCGACGGTCGGCGGCGGGCGGACGCCGCTGACCCTGGCCCTGCTGTCGCCGGCGCGCCGGCCGATCCAGCTGACGAAGGACCTGCCCGGCTTCTGGCGCGGCTCGTGGAAGGAGGTTCGCGCCGAGATGCGTGGCCGCTATCCGCGCCATCCCTGGCCCGAGGACCCCGCCGAGGCCGAGGCCACCAGCCGCGCCAAGCCGCGCGGAACCTAAAGCCCTTCGGTCGCGGCGTAGACCATGATGCCGGTGGCGACGGCCAGGTTCAGGCTGTCGGCCCGGCCGCGCATGGGAATCTTGACGTTGACGTCGCAGGCGGCGGCCAGCCGGTCGGTCAGGCCGGCCTGTTCATTGCCCATCAGGATGAGGGCCGGCCGGTTGAGGGCGGCGGCGCGGTGATCGACCGTGGCGTCCAGCCGGGTGCCGATCACCGACCCGGGCCAGCCGGCCCGCCAGGCGAGGAACTCCTCCACGCTGGTCCTGCTGATCGACACCGCGAAGACGGAGCCCATGGTGGCGCGCACGGCTTCTACCGAGAACGGGTCGACGCAGTCGCCGATCAGGATCACCCCGCCGCAGCCGGCGGCGTCGGCCGTGCGGATGATGGTCCCGAGGTTGCCGGGGTCGCGCACCTGCTCCAGCGCCACCCAGCAGGGCGCCGAGGTCGGGTCGAGCGCCTGCAGCGGGGTGAAGGCCTGGTCGAACACCCCCAGCACCGTCTGCGGATTGTCGCGCCGGCTGATCTTCTCGAGGATGGCGTGGGTGACGATCACTACGTCGCCGCCGGAGGCGCGCGTCTCGGCCCGCGCCCGGTCCAGCAGGGGGTGCGGCCGTGCGTCCTGACCGACCAGCAGCAGGCGCGGGGCGCGGCCCTGGTCCAGCGCCTCGCCGATGAACTTCAGCCCCTCGGCGAGGAAATGCCCGGTCGCCTCCCGTTCCTTGCGCATGTGCAGGGCGCGGACGGCCTTGACCGTGTCATTGGTCAGGGAGGTGATCAGCCGGTCCAGCAAGGCGGCGCTCACGCCGACCACCGGGCGAAGAAGCTGAGGCCGAGGGCGCGGGGATCGGGGCCGTCCTCCTCCAGCGCCAGTTCGCCCCAGTCGACCTGTCCGCCGCGCCCGGGCATGGCCCCGGCCATCAGATGGGCCAGCGACAGCCCCGAGATGCGGGCGGCATAGGCGTTGAGCAGCAGGAAGTCGGCGTCGTCCGCCAGCAGGGCGGCGCAGTCGCCCAGCAGGGCGGGCAGGTCCTCGAAAAGGCGCCAGACCTCGCCGGTCGGACCGCGGCCGTACTTGGGCGGATCCAGCACGATGCCGTGGTAGCGGCTGCCGCGCCGCACCTCGCGCGCCACGTACTTGCGGGCGTCCTCGACGATCCAGCGGATCGGGCGATCGGCGAGGCCGGACAGCTCGGCGTTCTCCCGGGCCCAGCCCACCGACTTCTTCGAGGCGTCGACGTGGGTCACCTCGGCCCCGGCGGCGGCGAGGGCGAGGCTGGCCACGCCGGTGTAGCCGAACAGGTTCAGCACCTTCAGGCCCGGACGGCGCGCGACGCGCTCACTCATCCAGGCCCAGTTGGCCGCCTGCTCGGGGAAGAAGGCCAGATGCCGGAACGGGGTGAAGCGGCCCGTGAAGCGCGTCGGGCCCCAGCGCAGGGGGAAGGTGTCGAGCGCGCCCCGGGCAAAGCGCCAGCGCCCGGCCTCGTCCTCGTCGGTCGGGTCGAACACGGCGTCGGCGGCGTCGAAGGCGACGGGATCGCGCGGGGCCCAGAAGCACTGGGGCTCAGGCCGCACGACGGCGTAGCGGCCGTAGCGCTCAAGCTTGCGCCCGCCGCCGCTGTCGAGCAGCGCGTAGTCCTCCCACGGCCGGGTGGTGAGCAGGGACGGGGCGGAAGCGAGCTGGGGCATCGGCTCCGCGTAGCGCCGGGGCGGGGGCCTCGTCCAGTGGCGTCGCCCGCGCGTGGACCGCCACATCGGCCAGCCCGTGCGGGGTCTTGTCCCAGGCGAAGGGCTGGCGCACCAGCCGGACCACCGCGTGCGCCATGGCCAGGCTCTGCAGCGCCCAGTAGCCCGGCGCGCTGAGCATCAGCTTCAGGCCATAGGACCGCCCGGCCCGGCGACAGCCGACGGCGCAGGCCAGCCAGGCGCTGATGATCCCGGCGGCCACGGTCACGAAGCCGCCGACCGGGGCCAGCGGCGGCAGGCCCGTCACCGCCCACAGCGCCAGCAGCCAGACGGTCCAGGCGGCCGTCACCGCATAGAGCGCCGCCGCCAGCAGGGTCTGGACCAGGGTGAAGGTCAGGGCCAGCAGACCGCGCCAGCCCAGCGCGAGCGGATGGCGCAGCTGGACCCCGAGGGTCTGCATATAGCCCTTCAGCCAGCGCGTGCGTTGCGGCACCCAGGCGGCGACATCGGCCGGCGGCGGCTCATAGGTTGGCCGGGTCAGGACGCCCAGGCGATAGCCCTTGCGCCACAGGCGAAAGCCGAGGTCGGCGTCCTCGGTCACGTTCCAGGCGTCCCAGCCGCCGGCGCGGCGCAGCGCCTCGACGCGGAAGTGATTGCTGGTGCCGCCGAGCGGGAACGGCCAGCCGAGACGCGCCAGCGCCGGCAGCAGGATCTCGAACAGGGCGGCGTACTCGGCGGCGAACTGGCCATGCACAAAGGTCTCCCGGGCCCCGCCCCGGGTGCGGATGCGCAGCGGCGACTGAAGACAGGCCAGGGTTGGCTCTGCCGCGGCGAACCGGCTCGCCGCCTCCCGCAGCTGGCCCGGGTCGGGCGCGTCCTCGGCGTCGTAGACGGTGATCAGCTCGCCCGTGGCCCAGCCGAGGGCGACATTCAGGGCGCGGGGCTTGGTGCGCGGCTCGCCGGGCGGGGCGACCCGCACCTCGATCCACGCCGGGCGCGGGGCGGCGTGGGCGGCGGCGACGGTCTCGGGGTCGTCCGGCTCGACCAGGATCAGGCCCTGCAGCCGGTCCCGCGGATAGTCGAGGGCGTCCAGCCGCATGATCAGGCCGGCGACCACCTCGGCCTCGCCGCGCAGGGGCGCCACCACGGTGTAGGAGGGCCAGTCGGACGGTGGCGGGACCCGGGAGGCGGGGATCAGCGAGATCAGGCAGGCGGCGGCGCGGAACACCGCCATCCAGCAGAACAATACCCAGCCGCTCCAGACGATGACGTCGGCCGTGGCGCCGGGAGACAGGACGACCCCGAGGGTCAGGGCCGCGCCGAGGACGAGCAGGGCGATCGCCTGGGCGAGGGTCAGGCCGCGGCGTCGGGCGCTGTCCGCCAGCGGCAGCGCCGGGGCCGTCGTCGCCTCCTGCCCGTGGTCGTTGCTGGCCATCGCCGGTTTCAACCCCCGCTCGCGTATAACGGTGGTATGTGACGGCGGCAAGTTGGCGCAGCCCGCCGAACGGCGCTAAGCAAGCGTCATGAGCGCGGATGAGTCTCCGAGATGAGCGCGGTTGCAGGGCGCAAGGCGCGCGGCGACGGACACGAGCGGCGCGCGGAAATCCTGGCGGCGGCGCAGCGGTTGTTCGTCGAGCACGGCTACGAGGGCGCGACGATCCGCAAGATCGCCGACGCCGTCGGCCTGTCCTCGACGGCGCTCTATATGCACTTCCGCGAGAAGGACGAGATCCTCGTCGAGATTTGTCGGGCGGCCTTCCAGCGGCTGATCGAGGCCAATGACGAGATCCGGCGGACGACCGCTGCGCCCGACGCGCGTCTGGTTCTGATGCTCCGGGCCTATCTCGACTTCGCCTTCGCCAATCCCGATGCCTACCGGCTGGTCTATCTGACGCGGCCGGCCGAGGCGCGCGGCGGGGCCGAGGCGACGGCGACCGCGCTCGGTCATCAGCTCTATCGCAGCTTCGAGACCGAGGTGGCGGCGGTGGCGGCCGCCGGGCGTCTGACCGAGGATCCTCGTGTCGCCGCCCAGGTGTTGTGGGCCGGGGTGCATGGCCTCGCGTCGCTGGTGATCACCAAGCCCTACTTCGACTGGGTCGAGCGCGACCGTCTGGTGGACGGTCTTATGGCATCGCTCCAGCGCGGCCTGATTAGGGCCTGAGGGCGCGTCGGCCTCAGGGCTGGTAGGGGCGCGGACCCTCGGGCGTCCCGGCGGCGATGTCGGCCGACAGGGTCAGGGGCGCCGAGCCGCCGTTCAGCCGCGCCTTGTAGATGGAGTGGTTCTCCATCACCCGCATCATGTAGTTGCGCGTCTCGGTGAAGGGCGTGCACTCGATGAAGTCGACCGGATCGACCTGGCCGCCGCGCGGGTCGCCGCAGCGCGCCACCCACTGGGGCGGCCGACCCGGGCCCGCGTTGTAGCCGACCGCCGTCAGCAGCATGGAGCCGCCGAACCGGCTCATCAGCTCGCCGAGGTGATAGCTGCCCAGCGTCATGTTGTAGTCCGGGTCGAACAGCCGCTCGGGGGCGTAGGGCAGGCCGAGCCGGCGGGCCACGCCCTGGGCGGTCGACGGCAGGAACTGCATCATCCCGCGGGCGCCGGCGGACGAGACGACCGCCGGATCAAAGCTCGACTCCTGCCGGGTGATGGCCAGGGTGAAGGGCAGCGAAGCCGATCCGGGGCGCTGCTCCGGGATGCGGATCGGGTACTGGCGCTCGGGCAGGATGACGCCCCGCTGGCTCGCCGCGCGGCCGGCCATCATCGAGGCGAACTGGTCACCATAGGCCCGCGACAGGTCGATCAACTGGGCGAAGTCAGCCGCCTCGGTCAGCTGGTCGTCCAGCTGGTAGGTGAAGACCCGGAACAGCGACATCTCGCCGGCCTCGCCGAGGATGCGCAGGGCGCGGACCAGCTCGAGGGTCTCAAAGCGCGCGCGGTCGGCGTCCGTGATCTCGACCTCGGGCGGCAGGGTCAGGGTGGTGATGCCGACCTTCTCCGCGGACAGCTGACCGTAGAAGCTCTGGATGTGGCGCGCGCCCTCGGCATAGCGCGCCTGCGCCGTCGCCGCGTCGCCCCGGGCCTCGGCGACCCGGCCCAGCCAGTAGTTGGCCCGGCCCTGGGTGATCGGGGTCTGGGACGACTGGCGCAGGGTCTCGAAGTGCCCCTCCGCCCGCGCGGGGTCGTTCAGCTTGGTCAGGGCCACCCAGCCGGCGAAGAACTCGGCGTCGACCTTGCGCTCGCCGCCGGGGAAGCCGTGGCCGGCCATGGCGTGATAGGCGCCCTGCCAGTTGCGCTGCTCCAGCGCGTCGATGAAGTAGTTGCGCCGCTCGCTCCACAGGGTGTCCTGGCCGGCGTCATGGGTCGGGGCGGGCGGCAGGCCGGCCAGCAGGGTGAAGCCCTCGGCCTCGCGCCCGGCCGAGCGCAGCAGCCGCACCCGCTCCAGCACCACGGCCGGATCGCTCGCCTGGGCCGGGCTGAGGCCGGCGACAATGGCGTCGGGCTGATAGGCGGTGCGCAGGGCGAAGACGGCTTCGGCGACGGCGCGACGCTCGGGGGAGACGAGGCCGGCCATGGCCCGCGTCGCCGGACCGTGCGGCCCGAGCAGCAGCTGGTTCAGACGGGCGTCGTGGTCGGCCTGGGTCAGCCAGCCGCTCCAGCGGCTCAGGATGCGGTTCTGGGTGTCGACGTCGAAGGCGCGGGTGCGCCACCAGCCGCGGACCAGCGCCTGCGCATCGGCGACGCGGTCGCTGGATTCCAGCGCCCCGGCGAGGGCGACGGCGCCGGCCGCCGTCTCGGGGGCACCCGCATCGAAGAAGGCCAGCACCGTCGCCGGATCGGCCATGGCGTGATCGAGGGCCGCTTCGGCGTCGCTGTGTCGCGAGCCGGCGCGCGGCCAGGCGGCGAGATCGCGCTTCGCCGGGGCGAGGTCGGCAAGGGTCAGCTGCGCCCCCGAGGTGTCGATCAGGGCCCAGAGGACAAGGCGGCGGGCTGTGGCGTCGCCGATCCGCTCCATGGCGGCGCGCGTCGCCGGGATGTCGCGCGCCCGTGCGGCGGCCAGACCTTCCCGGAACGCTGTGGCGTCGGCGTCAGACAGGGCGCGCGGCTGGTAGCCGACCTGCACCGCGGTCGGGGCGGCGCCCAGGAACAGGGCAGGGTCGGGCATCGGCGCCAGCAGGGCGATGGCCGCCGCGAGAGTCGTGATCGTCATGCCTTGTGCGAACCCCATCGATCCCTGTTGCAGCCATGACGGGGGGCGCCTACTTTCCGCGCCCTTGTTCCGGGCGCCGATCGCCCTTTTCCGCCAGGTCCGTTCATCTCAATGCCCGCTCCGCTGTTCAAGGGCGTCATCACCGCCCTGATCACACCCTTTCGTGACGGAAAGGTGGACTTCGCCGCGTTCGAGGCTCTCGTCGAGCGCCAGATCGCCGCGGGCGTCCATGGCCTGACGCCCGTTGGCACCACCGGCGAGAGCGCCACCCTGACCGCCGAAGAGCGCCAGGCGGTGGTCGAGGCCTGCGTCCGCGTCGCCGCCGGCCGGGTGCGGGTCATCGCCGGCTGCGGCTCGGCCTCGACGGCCCAGGCCATCGACTTCGTCCGTCACGCCAAGACCGTCGGGGCGGACGGCGCGCTGGTGGTGACGCCCTACTACAACCGGCCCTCGCAGGCCGGGCTGGAGGCGCATTTCCGCGCCATCGCGGACGCCGTCGAGCTGCCGCTGCTGCTCTACAACGTGCCCGGGCGCACGGGCGTGGACATGGCCAATGACACGGTCGCGGCCGTGGCCGCGCATCCGAACGTCGTCGGCATCAAGGACGCCACCGGCGACCTGTCGCGGGTCAGCTGGATGCGGAGCCGCATCGCCGGCGACTTCGCCCTGATCTCCGGCGACGATGCCAGCTATCCGGGCTACCTCGCCCAGGGCGGTCACGGTGTGATCTCGGTCACGTCCAACGTGGCGCCGGAGGCGATGGTCGCCCTGCACACGGCGGCGGTCTCGGGCGACGCCGAAGCCGCCTGCGACTGGCAGGCGCGGCTGATCGACCTGCACAAGGCCATGTTCCTCGACGCTTCGCCGGGGCCGGCGAAGTTCGCCCTGTCGCAGCTGGGGCTGTGCGCCGAGGAGACCCGGCTGCCGCTGCTGCCCTGCGCCGCCGGCGTCCGTCCGGCCATCACCACCGCGATGGCCGGGGTCGGCCTGGTCTGATGGCGGAGAGCAAGGCCCGCACCATCGCCGAGAACCGCCGGGCGCGGTTCGACTACTTCCTCGAAGATGTGGTCGAGGCGGGCCTGCAGCTGACGGGCACCGAGATCAAGGCGCTGCGGGACGGCCGGGCCAACATCGCCGAGTCCTACGCCGCCGTCGAAGGGCGCGAGATCGTGCTGATCAACGCCGACATCCCGCCCTACAAGCAGGCCAACCGCTTCAATCACGAACCCCGGCGGCCGCGGAAGCTGTTGCTGCACCGGCGGCAGATCGACCGCATGATCGGCGCGGTCCAGCGCGACGGCCGCACCATCGTTCCGGTGCGCCTCTACATCAACGAGGCCGGGCGGGCGAAGATCGAGATCGCCCTGGCCAAGGGCAAGAAGCTGCACGACAAGCGCGAGTCGACCGCCGAGCGCGACTGGCAGCGCGACAAGGCCCGGCTGATGAAGGACCTGGGCTGAGCCTCAGCCCATGGCCGCTCCCCCAGCCGCGGCAGGCAGGGGTGTGGCGTCGATCACGCCCGGCGGGGCCGGCAGGCTGGCACCGCGGTCCCAGACCCCCAGCGACGGCGGCATGAGCTCGCGGATGACGCCGGCCAGAGCCGCGAGGGCGAGGACGGCGACCAGCAGCCAGACAGCGATCCGGCGCTCGGTTGCGGAATAGGCGGGACGGTGATCCGGCATGGTGTTCTGCATGCCGGTCCAACGCTGCACCGCTGTGACCGATCCGGGTCGAGCGGCGTTTGCCACAAGGTCCCGCTTCGCCTGTGACGCGAACGCCACAGGTTGGCGGCTCAGCCGATCAGGGTGCGGGCCCGGTCGAAGATGGCGCGGAACATCTCCGGCGTCAGCCGGCCCGTGTTCGTGTTGAGGCGGGAGCAGTGGTAGCTGTTGATCAGGCGGTAGGGGCCGACGTCGGCCTCGGCCCCGTGTCCGGCGGGGGCGGCCGAGCCGGGCAGGCCCAGCGCCTTCAGCACATTGCGCCGCGAGACGTCGCCGAGGGTGACGATCACCTTCAGCCGGGGCAGGGCGGCCAGCCTGTCGCGCAGGAAGGGTCGGCAGGTCGCCTCCTCCACCGGCAGGGGCTTGTTGCCTGGCGGGGCGCAACGCACGGCGTTGGTCACGAGGCAGTCGACCAGCCCCAGTCCGTCGTCCGGCCGGGCGTCGTAGCGGCCTTTCGCGAAGCCGGCGGCCAGCAGCGTCTCGTAGAGCAGCACCCCGGCGTGGTCGCCGGTGAAGGGGCGGCCCGTGCGGTTGGCCCCTGTCCGGCCGGGCGCGAGGCCGACCACCACCAGCCGCGCCTGCGGATCGCCGAACGAGGGGGCGGCGCCGTTGAACCAGTCCGGAGCCTTCGTCGCATTCTCCTGCCGGTAGGCGACGAGCCGCGGGCAGAGGGGGCAGTCGCGCGGAGCCTCGGGGATCATGCGCCGGCCCGCTGGCGGCCGAACAGCTCGAGCAGGTCGGCGAGGTCGATGAAGGCGTCGGCCTGGCGCCGCAGATCGTCGGCGATCTGCGGCGGCTGGGTCCTGAGGGTGGAGATCACCGTGACCCGCACCCCCTTCGCCTGCACCGCCTCGACCAGCCGGCGGAAGTCGCCATCGCCGGAAAACAGGATGGCGTGGTCGATGTCGCCGGCCAGCCCGAGCATGTCGACGGCGATCTCGATGTCCATGTTGCCCTTGGTGCGGGTATGGCCCTGGGCGTCCGTGAAGCGCCGCACCGGCTTGGTCACCACCGTGAAGCCATTGTAGTCGAGGAAGTCGACCAGCGGCCGCACCGGCGAGTACTCCTCGCCCTCGACGATGGCGGTGTAGTAGTAGGCGCGCACGAGGCGGGCGCGCTCGCGGAACACCTCGATCATGCGCCGGAAATCGAGCTCGGCGGCCAGTCCCCTGGCGGCGGCATAGAGATTGGCGCCGTCGATGAACATGGCGAGGCGGTCGTTCGGATAGAGATGCATGGGGCAATGGCCTTCAAATATGAGCGTCGCGCCAGACGATTCCGCAGGCCTCGACGCTGCGGTGGTGATCGCTCTGGGGGGCAATGACAAGGGGGGCTGCCCTGACCTGACCACCGCCCTGGAGGCCGCGCTGGCCCGGCTGCCGGAGGTCGGCGTGAGGATGCTGCGGCGGTCGCGCTGGTGGACCTCGGCGGCCTGGCCCGATCCGGCCGATCCGCCCTTTCTGAACGGCGTGGCGCTGGTCGAGACCGCGCTGGAACCGGAAGCCCTGATGGCGGCGCTGGCCGGGCTGGAGACGGCCATGGGGCGGGTCCGCTCGGTCCGGAATGCGCCAAGAACCCTCGACCTCGACCTGATCGCCTACGGCCGGCTGGCGGGCGAGTTCGGAGACCTGATCCTGCCGCACCCCCGCGCGGCGGACCGGCTGTTCGTCATGGGGCCGCTGGCGGAAATCGCCCCGGCGTGGCGACACCCCGAGACAGGGGAGACGGCCGTCGGCCTGGCGAGGGCGGCGACGGTCGGAACGGACGCGCGCCCGATCGCCTGAGACCCGCGGCGCCGTTGCGCGAACGGCGGACTTCCTCTATTTTGTTTTGTTCTCTCCCCGTTCCGAGGACTCCATGGCCCGCGTCACCGTCGAAGACTGCATCGAGAAGGTTCCGAACCGCTTTGGCCTTGTGCTGCTGGCCGGTCACCGCGCCCGCAACATCGCCAATGGCGCGCCGCTGACCCTCGACCGCGACAACGACAAAAATCCGGTCGTGGCCCTGCGCGAACTGGCCGACGACACCGTCCAGCCGGACGAGCTGCGCGAGAACCTGATCACCACGCTGCAGCGCGTCGACGAGCGCACCGAGGCCGAGGACGAGGCCGAGACCATCGCCCTGCTGGCCGAGCCCCAGCACATGAACATGGCCGAGCAGGAGCTGATCCGCGCGCTCCAGTCGGATCGCGACGGCGGCCAGGAGGACCGCTACTGACGGCAGAGCCGCTCCCCGGCGTCACCGTCCTTCCGGCGCGGTCCCCCGAGCCCCCGCCGCCCGCGCCCGCGCCCGCCGACGAGAGTTCCCCCAAGGCGCGCGTCGCCGCCGCCTCGCGCGTCATGCGCCAGTTCGAGCTGATCGAGGCGGTCAGGGCCTACGACCCCACGGCTGACGAGGCGTTGCTGAACCGCGCCTACGTCTATGCGATGAAGATGCACGGGTCGCAGCTGCGCGCCTCGGGCGACCCCTATTTCGCCCACCCCATCCAGGTGGCGGGCATCCTCACCGGCTACCGGCTGGACAC
>CAZUXK010000048.1:0-17090 GCA_964624025.1 uncultured Brevundimonas sp. | reverse complement strand
GTCCGCCGTCAGGTCGAACGTCACCTGGGACCCGGGCGCGACATTGACCGTGTGCTTCAGCGGCTGGTGACCCGCGGGTCCGCCGGTCACCAGCTCGAAGAAGTGGCCATGCAGATGGATGGGGTGGGCCATCATGGTGTCGTTGACCAGCGTCACCCGCACCCGCTCGTTCAGTTCGAACCGGATCGGTTCGACGATCTCGGAGAACTTGCGGCCGTCGAAGCCCCACATGAACCGTTCCATGTTGCCGGTCAGGTGGATCTCCAGCGCCCTTGAGGGCGGCCTCTGGTCCTTGTTCGGCGCCAGCGACACGAGGTCGGTGTAGACCAGCACCCGGTGCGGGACGTTTTCCAGCCCCATGGGCCGCTCCCCGAGCCGGTTCACCGGGGCCGGCGAGATCATGTCGACGCCGACGCCGACCGCCATGCCCGCCGGCGCATTGTCCGGATTGCGCATGTCGTGATCCATGCCGCCATGATCCCTGGGGCCCCGGGCCGGTGCAGACCCATGTCCGGTGCGCCCCATGGCGGCATGGTCCATGTCTCCGTGCCCCATGCCGGAGTGGTCCATGCCGGAGTGGTCCATGCCGCCCATGCCCATGTCGCGCATGGTGAGCGTCGGCACCTCGCGCAGCGGCGGAACCTCGGCGGTCATGCCGGGACGCGGGGCCAGGGTCGCCCGCGCCATGCCCGAGCGGTCCACGGACTCGGCCACCAGGGTGAAGGCGCGGTCCTCCGTCGGACGAACGATGACGTCGTAGGTCTCCGCCACCGAAATCTGGAACTCGTCGGTCTCGACCGGCCGGACGTTCTCCCCGTCGGCGTTGACCACGGTCATGGCCAGGCCGGGAATGCGCACATTGAAGATCGACATGGCCGAGGCATTGATGATCCTCAGGCGCACCCGTTCGCCGGGCCGGAACAGGCCCGTCCAGTTCTCGTCGGGCCCATGCCCGTTCACGAGGTAGGTGTAGGTCGTGCCGTTGACGTCGGCGATATCCCGCGGGTCCATCCGCATCCGGCCCCACATGCGCCGGTCCGCCAGCGACATGCCGTCGTCGCCGGACAGCAGGCCCGACAGGGTCGTGCGCGACCGGTTGAAGTAGCCGGGGCTCTTCTTCAGCCGGTCGAGGATCTCGTGCGGGTGCAGGAAGCTCCAGTCCGACAGGACGATCACATGCTCCCGATCCCACGCCACCGGATCAGGTCCCGCCGGGTCGATGATCAGCGGGCCATAGTGCCCCATCGCCTCCTGCAGGTTGGAGTGGCTGTGATACCAGAAGGTGCCCGACTGGATGATCGGGAACTCGTAGTGAAACGTCTCGCCCGGCCGGATGCCGGGGAAGCTGACGCCGGGCACCCCGTCCATGTGGAAGGGTAGCAGCAGGCCGTGCCAGTGGATCGAGGTGTCCTCGTCCAGCGTGTTCGTCACCGACAGCCGCACCCTCTGCCCCTCGCGCAGGCGGATCAGTGGCGCCGGCAGCGTGCCGTTGACGGTGACCGCGTGCCCGGTCCGTCCCCCGACCGTGAAAGGCGAGTGGCCGACGCTCAGCTGGACGTCGGGCCCCTCAAGGGTCGGCGCCTCGCTGCGCAGTCCGGGAGACCCGTTCCGCGCCCAGGCCGGCATCAGGCCCTGCGCCGCCCAGAGGCCGGCCCCACCGGCGAGGCCGCCAAGAAGAGCGCGTCGATCTGGTCCCGGACGTGTCATGCCGTGCTCGCCCCCCATGTGCTGGCCCCTGTGCTCGTGACAGGCCTTACGCGCGGATGACGCCTCGCCCTCGCGGCGCCCGGTCGCAGGCGCCGTTCAGGCCGGTCCGAGGCGCGCCAGCAGGGCCTTCCGGGCGCGGGCGATGCGCAGTTCAACAGCCTTCGGCGAAAGGCCGAGGATGTCGCCGATTTCGCTGTGCGAGCGGCCTTCGAGCACCGAAAGAAGTAATGGCGCCCGCTGCCCGTCCGGAAGGGTCTCCAGCGCCGCCTGCAGCCGGGCCATGCGCCGGCGGTCGTCGAGCCGGTCCTCCGCGGCGGGCGCGGGATCGCCGACCCGCATCGCCTCCGGCGCATCGAGACCGACCACGCCCCGGATCAGTCGCCGCACGCGCCGTCGCCGGCTCCAGTCCCGACACTTGTTCAGCGCGATGGTGCGCAGCCAGGCGCCGAAGGGGCGGGCGGCGTCATAGCGGCGGATCGACAGCCAGGCGGCCGCATAGGTGTCCTGCAGGAGGTCCAGCGCCTCGTCCGGATCACCGGCATAGCGGACCACCAGACGATACAGGTCGCCCTTCGTCGCCGTCATCAGACGGGAGAACGCGGCCACGTCCCCCGAGGCCGCCCGCCGTTCGTCGGTGTCTTCGCCCCCCACGCCCGCGTCAGTCGGCGTCGGCGCGAAGGGCCTCGACCACGGCGCGGTCGAACGCCTCGGCCTGCGTCGGCGTCAGCACGCTGCGCATGTCGAACACATGGCGGATGGTCGCCATCTGCAGGTCGCCCATGGCGCTATGAAAATGCTGGACCGCGGCCCGGACCTCGGCGGTGTCGCCGCGACTCTCGGCGATCGCGGCGGACAGCTCGGCATTGGCGGCACGCACCTCGGCCTCGAGCGGGGCGCGTTCGCGCGCATAGGCGGCCTCGATCTCGTCGAGCCGACGCGTCTGTTCGGGGCTGAGATCGAGTTGCTGGTGAACGATCCGGTGCAGATCGGCGGGCCGCGCCCGCTCCGCCTGCCACGTCATGCCGCCCCAGGCGGCGGCCGCCCCGATGGCGGCGGACAGGATCGCGGTGACCAGGGTGGACTTCAGGCCGCTCATCCCAAGGCACTCCGCAGATCGAGCGGCGCGGCGGCGACGCGGGGACTGAACACGGCCAGTTCGCCCCCGGCCGGCACGGCGGGCGGCACGATCTGGCTGCCCATCACGCCGCCGACCAGAGCGGCCACGGCCAGCGCCGCCAGCCGCAGACGCGCCTCGCGCCGCCTTGCCTGACCCCGCGCCACGCGCGCCCAGACGGCGTCCTCCAGCGTCTCGAGCCGCGCCTCACGGGGCGCTGGACCGTGGGCGATCAGTCGGTCCAGGTCAGCCATGCCGGTCCTCATCCTGTCTTGCCGTTGCCATACGCAGGCGGAGGCTCGCCCCCTCGCGGGGGCCCGCTGCCCTGCCAGCCAAATCCCAGCCTATCTGTTGCGAACCGGGGCCGGGAGGGTGTCGCGCCCTCACAGCGCGACCGGCGGCATCCGGATGCCCATCACGGCGACAAGTCCCAGAAGGACGAGGCCGGTCGCGAGCTCCAGGCCAATGCTGAGCCTGAGCCCGCGCACCTCCGGCGCCGGGTCGCGGCCCGCAGCGACCGCGGCCGCGAGCGCGGGCGCGAGACTGTACCGGTTGTGGGCCGCCAGGCCGAGCATCAGGGCAAACAGCGCCAGCTTGGCGAGCAGCAGCCCGCCCCAGATCGAACCCGGCAAGCGCGACGCGCCGTCCGGCCCGATCAGGAAGGCGGCGTTGACCAGCCCGCTCAGCGCCAGGGCGACGACGGCGGCCGTGCCGACGCCGGCGAACCGCGTCAGCGCCCGGGCCGTCCCCGCGCTGTCCGGCCCCTCCCGCACAAGCCTGAGGCAGAAGCCGACCAGCGCGCCCAGCCAGACCGCCGCGGCGACGGCATGGACGATATCGGCCAGCAGGTGCACCACTCCGGCCGGCCCCTCGCTGGAGGCGCCGTGGCCGCTCCAGGCGAAGCTGGCGGTGGCGCCGGCGAAGGCGACAACTGCCAGCCGGCGTGCCCGCGGATCGTCGCGGCCGAGCAGGAGGAGGGCGGTCCCGGCGAGGGCCAGGGTGGCGCGCACGCCGTGGGCGAGGCCGGGGCCGGTTGACTGGAGGACATATCCCAGCGCCGGAAGGCTCAGCGCCGCTGTCCAGCCCCCGGCCATCAGCGCGGTCTGGGCGACCAGTCCGGCGGCGGCGGCGCAGGCCAGCAGCCCCCCCGCCGCGAGGCCTGTTCGTCGCGCTGACGACGATGACCCGGCGCGGACGGCGTACGCCTCGAACAGGGGCAGACCCAGCGCCACGGCGGCCGCCGCGAACTGCAGCCAGCGCAGCATCACCAGGGCCGGTTCGACCGGCATCTCAGCGGACGGTGAAGCTGTAGTCGCCCGTCATGCGATGACCGTCGGCGGCGGCGATGGCCCAAGTCACCCGGTAGGCGCCGGCCGGCAGGGGCGTCGCGACGGTCGCGACCAGCGTCCTGCCGTCCTGCGACACGCTGCGCGTCGCCGGCACGGTCCGGCCCTGGCCGTCCCGGATCTCGACCGTCGAGAACGGGGCGACGAAGCGCTCGCTGAAGGTCAGGCTGACCGTCCTCGGCGCCGCGACCGTCGCGCCGCTGGCCGGCGTTGCGGACAGCAGGCGCGCATGGGCCTGGGCGGATGTGGTCACCAGGGCGACCGCCAGGAAGACCGCCGGAGCGAAAAGGTGCTTCATCGATACTCCCTCGATGCTGCGTCTACGCCGCCCGGCAGCCTGCCCCTCGCGGGGTTACGCCTTCGTTGAGCGACCCGGGCCTCTAGCGTTTTGGGCTGCCCTTTCCCGGCTCCCTGAACTTGATACGGGAGCACCAAAGGGGACCCTCGGTCGATTTGGGGTCCCTCGTACGCGGGGTCATTTGCTCCTGCCTCGTGGCCCCCTTCCCCCGTAGGCCCCCCAAACCCACCTGGGTGCGGAAGGGGGCGGCTTGTGTGGCCCCAGCCGACCGGCCGTAATCCACCGCTTCATGCAGCCGAGCCGCGCAGTGAAAGGATCAAAAGGCCTAACTTCCGCGCCATGGTCCACAAGATACTTGACCGGTCGTTTTGATCCGGCTTATGAGCCACTCAGGACACTAGACTAACTTGTGAGCCACCCCATGAAGATCGCCTACTACCGGGTCTCGACGACCGACCAGTCCATCGAGGCGCAGCGGCAGGCCATGGGTGGGCCGTTCGACCGCGAGTTCGCCGACGAAGGCGTCAGCGGCGGGACGCTGGCGGCCGCTCGTCCGTCCTTCGCAAGGCTGCTGGAGGTCGTGCGGGAGGGTGACGTGGTCTGCGTCTACGCCGTCGACCGGCTTGGCCGGGATGCCCTCGACGTCCAGGCGACGGTCCGGGGCCTTCTTGAGCGGGGCGTCGCGGTCGAGGTTCACGGGCTCGGCACCATCTCGCGCGGCGTTGGCGAGCTCATTCTTGCCGTCCTCGCCCAGGTGGCTGACATGGAGCGCCGGAGGATCGCCGAGCGAACCGCCGCCGGCAGAGCAGCAGCCCGGGCGTCGCTCGCGGCGACGGGCCGCACGCACCGGGGCAAGGAGAGCCTCGGGCGCCCCATGGCGGCCGACGGGGCCGCTGTGGCGGCGTGGAGGGTCGCGAACCGCGCCAGCATCAAGGACACGGCCAAGCGCTTCGGGATTTCCGAGGCGTCCGTGAAGCGCTACTGCGCCCGCCAGACCGGCGCGGGGCCAGAGCTCCCGACGGGTCGCTGAACGTCTCCTGAGATCTGACAGATGCCGCCCCGTCGCGCACCCAAGTCAACCACCTACGAGCTGGCGGTCGCCGAGGTCGAGGCCACCTTCGATCCCCTGGAGGTCGCCCCCCGTCCGGCCTTGACCCGGGACTGGGTCCTTGAGGCCGGCGCTGCGGAAATCCTCGGGGTCACCAAGAAGGCCCTTGAGCGTCGCCGCGCGCGGGGCACGGGCCCGGCCCACCACCGCCGGATGCAGTACGTGGCCTACTACCTCGACGATCTGGAGGCCTGGGTCGCCAGCGGCCCCAAGGGGTACCGCAGGCCCACCGACGGCTGACTTCCGGGGGGGAGGCTCGCCCTGCGTCGGAGCTCCTTTCGTCCCCAGGCCGCCTGCTCCAGCGACCGCCATCCCCAGAGCCCATGCCGAAACGTCAGACCAGCCCCCGACGCCTCCAGTCCGCCCGTGCGCCGGACATGCCGACGCGGGACGCCATCGCCTTGATCTCCTTCAGGGTTGACCTTCTCCTCGCCCTCGGGTCTGCCCGGCTCGCAGCTTTACCGACCTCTTCGAACCCCCGTGTCAGCGTCTCCCGCATCCCCACAGTTCACGAGCGCCGAACTTGAGGCGTCAATGCCGTTCCAGCCCGATCTCCGGCTCGACAGCGGCGCCGGGGCCCGCTTCGGGGCCCGGGTCGTCGCGGAACTGGAGGCAAAGAGCAGCCGCACGAGGAGGCGGCGGGCCGCAGACCAACTACGCCATGAGCGGACAGTCAGCGCGCTGCTGGCCAACCTGCTGACCGCGCGGCGGAACCGGCACAGCGCCCTGATCTTCGTCGCCGTTCCGTTTCAGGCCGGCTGGTACTCCGGCACCGATCTGAGCGAGACCTCGATGGGGGCCGTGCGGGACTTCCTCTGGGCCGGAGGCCTCATTGAGTGGCAGCGCGGTTACACCCGCTGGGACCGATGGGACAGTGAGACGGTCGTTGCGGGGCATGCCCGCCGTTCCCGGCTCCGGGCGACGGAGTCCCTGTTGAGCTGGGCCGGCGAGGCGGGCATCGACCTCTCGGCTCCCCGGGGGACTCCGAACCATGGCGTCGTAAGGCTGCCGTCGGAATCCCTGATCGTGATGCGGCGCTCGCCATTCGGTCGTTTCGCCAGCGTTGATCCGGGGCCAGAGCCGGAGAGCGTGAAAGCCAGCCGGGCGATTATCGCCGAGACGAACCGCCTCATCGCTGCGGCCGATATTGCCGTCGCCGGGCCTGCTCGACCGACCTTAGCTGCCGGGGCCGAGCCGGCCGACGAAGACGAGCTTCGCGCCCGGGTTCAGGCGGGCGACTCCTCCGCCATCACCCTCCGCCGCATATTCAACGACACGTGGACGGCCGGCGGCAGGCTCTACGGCGGCTTCTGGCAGAACATGAGGAAGGCCGAGCGCCGCCACCTGACCATCGACGGCGAGGCGACGGTTGAGCTCGACTACGGCCGTCTCCATCCGACACTCCTCTACGCCCGGGCCGGCATGAAGCTGACCTTCGACCCGTACCTGCCGGCAGGCTTCGATCCTCGTCTGCGCCCCGCGGGCAAGGCGACCTTCGGCCGACTGCTCAATAGCGATGGCCCGGTGGACGTGGCGCGGATGAGCCGGCCGAACGGCACGCCACCCGACATCCCGGTCGAAGAGTATCGGCGGTTCGCCGCGGCCCTAATCCGCATGCATGGGGCCGTCGCATCGGCGTTCGGCACGAGCGCCAGCCTCGCGCTCCAGTTCGCAGACAGCGAAATGCTCCTGCGTGTCCTCGACCGCATGAACCGGCTCGGGGCTGCGGTCCTGCCGATCCACGACAGCGTCATCGTGGCGGACCGATGGGCCGACGAGCTCCAGGCCGCCATGGAGGCCGCCTACTTCGACGTGACCGGAGACGACGACATCGAGGTGACCCGTGTTCCTGGCTTGAGGCTTGGTCCTTCTGAGGAGGCCAGGTCGTCGTCGACACCCTAGGCCGCCCGAGGGCCACCGGGGGAGACCGTAGGCCATAACTGGAACCCGTAAGGCCTCCCGCAAGCGCCCGGCCTCCCCTGCTTTTTTCGGGGGCGTAGTCGCACCCCTTGGTTGCGCCCGGTCGCCCTTTGCGGCCAACTGTCAAGGCCGGGGAGACGATGCAGCCAGCGAGCGCCAACTTCGAGTTCCTGCGCCCCCACGGGCAGCAGCTGTTCCGTCTGGCGGCCCAGGCGGAGCACTACTTCCGTAGCGACCCGAACACGTCCCTCATCAAGCTGCGGCAGATGGCCGAGCTGCTTGCGCGGGAGATTGCGGCGCGGACGGGCACCTTGAGGTCCCCCGACGACGCCTTCGCCGACGTGCTCGGGGTTCTGGGGCGCAGCGGGTACGCGTCCCGGCAGGCCCTCGACCTGTTCCATTACCTCCGCAAGGCCGGAAACGAGGCTGTCCACGGCGACCTCGACGACTTCGGCGCGGCCCTCGCCGGCCTCAAGGTGGCCCGTGAACTCGGCGCGTGGTTCGTCAGGAGCTACGGCGGAACGCCGGGCCTCTCGCTCGGGCCGTTCGTACCGCCGCAGCCGCCAGTCGACCCCACGGCCGCCCTCAAGGCCGAACTGGAGGCGCTGAAGGTCGAGGCGGAGCGTCACCGCAGCGCCGCCGAAGTGGCCCAGGCGCAGGCCGAGGCCCTCGCGGTGGAGAACATGGCGGCGTCCGAACGCCTCAGCCGGGAAGCCGAGGAGCGCGAACTCTGGCAGCGGCTCGCCGAGGAGGCGGAGGCGGCCGCCAGCGAAGTTAGGGCGGCCCTTGAGGCGACCCAGCGGCAGGCCGAGAGCACGCCGCCGGCGCAGCTGGCGAGGCTGGAGGAAGCCGCTGCAGCGGCCGACAGCGCCATCAACCTCGACGAGTCGGCGACGCGGGCCCTCATCGACCAGCAGCTCCGGGACGCCGGCTGGGAGGCCGATACCAAGGCGCTTCGGTACTCACGGGGCAGTCGCCCGACCAAGGGGCGGAACCTCGCCATCGCCGAATGGCCCACTGCGAGCGGGCCCGCCGACTACGCCCTGTTTGCAGGTCTTACGCTGGTCGGCGTCGTCGAGGCGAAGCGGCGCAACCGCAATGTGATGAGCGTGCTGCCCCAGGCGGAGCGCTACGCCGCCGGCATCGACGCGTCGTCCGTCCAGCTTCACCCGGGTGGCCCGTGGGGAGATTTCAAGGCGCCGTTCGCCTTCTCGACCAACGGCCGCCCCTACCTCAAGCAGCTGGAGACCGCCTCGGGCATCTGGCGGCGGGACCTCCGCAGGCCCACGAACCCGGCAGCGGCCCTTATGGGCTGGCCGTCGCCCCAGGGGCTTCTTGAGCGACTGGAGGCCGATCAGGAGGCCGCCGAGGCCGCCCTGAGCGCCCAGGGGTTCAACTTCGGCTTCGAGCTCAGGCCCTACCAGCGGCGCGCCATCGAGGCGGTGGAGGCCGGCCTCGCGGAGGGGCGGCCGCACATGCTCGTCGGGATGGCCACGGGCACCGGCAAGACCAAGCTGGCCATCGCCATGCTGTACCGGCTGATTGCGGCCAAGCGCTTCCGCAGCGTCTGTTTCGTCGTCGACCGCAGCGCCCTGGGCGAGCAGACCGAGCGGGAGTTCACCACCACCAAGGTCGTGGCCGGCAAGGCGTTCGCCGAGATTTTCGGCCTGAAGGGGCTGGGGGACGTCACGCCCGATCCCGAGACGCGCATCCACATCTGCACCATTCAGGGGCTCGTCAAACGGACCCTGTTCGCCAGCGACCCGGCCGATGCGCCGAACGTCGACCAGTACGACCTCATGATCGTCGACGAGTGCCACCGCGGCTACCTGCTGGATCGGGAGATGTCCGACGCGGAGCTCAGCTTCCGTGACCAGGACGACTACGTCTCGAAGTACCGCCGGGTGCTGGACTACTTCGACGCGGTGAAGATCGGCCTCACCGCGACCCCGGCCCTGCATACGGTCCAGATCTTCGGCGAGCCGGTGTTCCGCTACTCGTACCGGGAAGCTGTGGTGGACGGGTACCTCATCGATCATGAGCCGCCCATTCGCATCACGACGGCCCTCGCCCAGTCGGGTATCCACTTCACGGCCGATGAGGAGGTGCCCTTCGTCCACGCCCCGAGCGGCCGGGTGGAGCTGTTCAAGCTTCCGGACAGCCTCGACTTCGACGTGGAGGCGTTCAATCGCACGGTCATCACCGAGCCCTTCAACCGCGCCGTCGCCGATGAGCTGACCCGCCACATCGACCTCGCCGAGCCGGACAAGACGCTGGTGTTCGCCGCGTCGGACGCCCACGCCGACATCGTCGTGAAGGCCCTCAGGGACGCCTTCAGGGCCGCCCACGGGGACATCGAGGACGCCGCCATCCGCAAGCTGACGGGCAGCGTCGACAAGGTCGGCAAGCTGATCCTCGGCTACCGCAACGACGCCCTGCCCAGGATCGCCGTGACGGTTGACCTGCTGACCACCGGGGTCGACGTCCCGAAGATCACCAACCTCGTGTTCCTGCGACGGGTCAACAGCCGCATCCTGTACGAGCAGATGCTGGGGCGGGCGACGCGGCTGTGCCCGGAGATCGGCAAGGAGACCTTCCGTATCTTTGACGCCGTCGACCTCTACAGGCGGCTGCAGGACCTGACGGAGATGCGGCCCGTCGCGGCCGACCCGAGCCTGACGCTGACCCAGCTGCTGCAGGAACTGGCCGAGGTCGAGGACGGCCGCCACCGGGCCGACCTGCGGGACCAGATCGTTGTCCGGCTGAGCCGTCGTCTGAAGCGTCTCACCACGGAGGCCCGGGCCAAGGTCGAGCTGGCGGCCGGCGAGGCCCCTGAGGACACGCTGGCGCGCTTCCGCTCGGGTGATCCGGGCGAACTGGCCGCGTGGGTGAAGGCCCGCCCGCAGCTCGGGCCGGCGCTCGACTGGCAGACCTCGGGCGGTACGCCGGTCATGCTGCCGGTCTCCAGCCACCCCGACGCGGTGGTCGACGTGAGCCGCGGTTACGGCGACGCCCAGCGCCCCGAGGACTACCTCGACGCCTTCGCGGTCTTCGTGCGGGACAACGTCAACCAGATCGCGGCGCTCAGCATTGTCGTTCAGCGTCCCCGGGACCTGACCCGGGCCCAGCTGCGGGAGCTGCGGCTGCAGCTGGACGCCAAGGGCTTCTCGGACGCCAGTATCCGGCGCGCCTGGAACGATGCCCGCAACGAGGACATCGCCGCCTCGATCATCGGCTATGTCCGCCAGGCGGCCCTCGGGGATCCTCTGGTGCCCTACGGGGACCGGGTGAAGCGGGCAGTGGACACGGTGATCCGCCGGGGCTCGTGGACCGATGTCCAGAAGCGGTGGCTTCACCGCATCGGCGAACAGCTCCAGAAGGAGATCGTCGTCGACCGCGCGTCGCTCGATGAAGAGCCCTTCAAGGCTGACGGCGGCTTCCGGGTCATCAACAAGCGGTTCGACGGCAAGCTGGAGTCGGTCCTTGCGGACCTGAGCGACGCCGTCTGGCGGGAGGTCGGATAGTGGCTGGCGTGACCTACTTCCAGCGGTACGCGCAGAGGGAAAACCACGTCACGAACAACACGCTGCTGGTGCTCCGCCACCTGTACGAGGCGGGGCCGGCGAAGCTGCAGCAGGTGCTTCGTGAGCTCCTTGGCGATGACCAGTTGAGCCTCGGTCCGACGTTCACGCAGCAGGTCAGGGGCGCGCATAGCATTCCTGACGCCCTGATCGAGCAGCAGCCCGTTCGCGTCTACTTCGAGACCAAGCTGACCCAGGCGCTCGACCTCCCCCAGCTTCGGCGGCACATCGAGAGCATTGCAGGGACAGCAGGCCATCAGGAGGCGGTCCTCATCGGTCTGTCGACAGCGCCCATGCTCAAGCGGGACGAGGACGCGGTGGCGGAGTGGGGCAAGCGCCACTCGGTGGTGTTCAAGTCGATCAGCTTCCTGCAGCTCGCGGAGGCCGTGCAGGGCGCCTGTCCGGATCACGAGGCCGTTCTCAAGGCCGTCGTGAACGACTTCGTGGATTTCCTTGCAGGCGAGGGCCTGCTGTACGCCTCGGATGACTGGATGCTCGTGGTGCCTTGCGGGGTCTCCTACGACGAGAACCAGCGCTACGGCGTCTACTACGATGGGGCCCAGCGCCCCTCGCGGTCCCCCTGCAGGTACCTCGGGGCCTACAAGGACAAGCGCGTGTCGCTCGTCGGCGAAATCCAGGCCGTCATCATCGCCCGCCTGGAGGCTGGAGAGATCGTTGTGACCTCGAAGGAACGGGGCGAGGCGACGCCGGAAATGCTCGACCGGGTCCGGCAGATCATCGAGGCGACCACCGTCTATGACCTGCGCTCGCAGGACCATCGCTACTACATCGTCGACCGGTTCGAGCTCACGGACCTCCGGAAGATCACCACGGGGCTGGTCCGCGGAGCGCAGTACCTGCAGCTCAGCCCGATCCTCGGGCCGGGGGTGAAGGTTCAGGGCACCGAACAGCTTGCGAAGCACCTCGCGGGCAAGGCATTCCCGGTCGCCGCGTCGGACGACTGACCGCAAGGACCTCAGGGAGCAGGAATGGCCAACGTCGAACCGACGCGGGGACGCGTCACCACCCAGGACATCGTCCAGAAGCTCTGGAATCTCTGCAACGTCCTGCGCGATGACGGGGTCAGCTATCAGGAGTACGTCACCGAGCTGACCTTCCTGCTGTTCCTCAAGATGATGGAGGAGACGGGCGGGGAGAAGCGGCTGCCGGAGGGCTACCATTGGGCCGACCTCGCCGGCCGCGAGGGGGTTGACCAGCTGGACCACTACAAGCGGGCCCTGCTGGACCTCGGCAAGTCGCCAGACCCCGTCGTCCAGGCCATCTTCACCGACGCCCAGACCAAGCTCCGGAAGCCGGCCAACCTGAAGACCCTCACCACCGCCATCGACGGGCTGGACTGGTTCTCGGCGCGCGAGGAGGGGCTGGGGGAGCTCTACGAGGGGCTGCTGGAGAAGAACGCGGCGGAGAAGAAGTCGGGCGCGGGCCAGTACTTCACGCCGCGGCCGCTCATCGACTGCATCGTGCGGCTGATGAAGCCGCAGCCGGGGGAGGTGATCCAGGACCCCGCCGCCGGGACGGCCGGCTTCCTCGTGGCCGCCGACCGCTACATCAAGGATCACACGGACGACCTGTACGCGCTGTCCACGGCGGAGGCCTACTTCCAGCGGCACAACGCTCTTGTCGGGGTCGAGCTGGTGCCCGACACCCACCGTCTCGCCCTGATGAACCTGATGCTGCATGGCATCGAGGGCCCTATCACCCTCGGGGACAGCCTGACGCCGGACGGGGAAGCCCTCGGCAAGGCCGACCTGATCCTGACCAACCCCCCGTTCGGCACCAAGAAGGGTGGCGGGCGGCCCAGCCGGGCCGACTTCTCGGTGACGGCCGAGACGTCCAACAAGCAGCTGGCCTTCGTCGAGCACATCATCCGGGCGCTGAACCCGGGCGGCCGGGCGGCGGTGGTGCTGCCGGACAACGTCCTGTTCGAGGACAACACCGGCCGACGGCTGCGCCAGTGGGCGATGGAGCTGGCCGACCTGCACACCATCCTGCGGCTGCCGACCGGCATCTTCTACGCCCAGGGGGTCAAGACCAACGTCCTGTTCCTGACGCGCGGCAGGACAGACCGGGCCAACACCCGCGGCGTCTGGGTCTACGACCTGCGCGCCAATATGCCGGCCTTCGGCAAGACGCGCCCGCTTAAATCCGAGGACTTCGCCGCCTTCGAGGCGGCCTATGGCGACGACCCCAACGGCGGTGCGCCGCGTGTGGATGAGGGGCCCGAGGGCCGCTTCCGGTTCTTCGACCGCGACGCCATCACCGCCCGCAACGACAACCTCGACATCGCTTGGCTGCGCGACGACAGCGCCGACGCCGAGGACGGCTTCAGCGACCCTGAGGACATCGCGGCGGCCATCCTGGGCCACCTCCGGGCCGCCTTGGCGGAGGTGGAGGCTGTTGATGCCGAGTTATCCGGCGAGGAGGCCGTGCCGGCGGAGGTGGAAGCGTGAGCTTCTCCGCGAATGTCAGCGAGCTGGTCGAGACGTCTGAGGCGGCGCTGGTGCAGGCGGCACCGGGTTGGCCACGTGTGCCACTGGGCTGCGTCGCCACGATCCTGAACGGCTTCCCGTTCAAGTCGGAGTACTTCCAGTCTGTGGGTGGCGACCCACTCATCCGGATCAGGGATGTGACTGGCGGCCGGACGGAAACGAGATATGCCGGGCCGCCGGTAGACGGCTATTGGGTGGCTCCTGGCGACCTCATCGTGGGCATGGACGGAGACTTTAACAGCCGCATATGGGGTTCCGAGAGAGGCCTGCTTAACCAGCGTGTCTGCAAAATCACGCCAGACGCGCGAATCCTCGACCTGCGCTTCCTCGCGTTTTTGCTGCCCGGGTATCTCCGCCTGATCAACGAGGCGACCCACTCGGTGACTGTAAAGCACCTGTCCTCAAAGACGCTCCAAGAGATCCCACTTCCCTTGCCCCCCCTCGCCGAACAGCGGCGCCTCGTGGCGAAGCTCGACGCCCTGACTGGCCGCACTGCCCGCGCCCGCGCCGACCTCGACCGCATCCCCGCCCTCGCCGCCCGCTACAAGCAGGCGGTGCTGGCGAGGGCGTTCAGCGGGGAACTAACGGCGGGGTGGCGACGACAGGCCGGAGTGGGGGCCACTTGGCATCTCACCAACATTGGAAGCCTTGCGACCGACGTCCGGTATGGAACAGCCACGAAGTGTGCGTTCTCCCCTTCGGAGACGCCCGTTCTCCGCATCCCCAATATCGCGAAGGGGCGGATCGACACCACCGACCTGAAGCATGCGAGCTTCGACGAGAAGGAGCGCGCAAAACTCGCTCTGAAGGCGGGCGACGTGCTTGTGATCCGGTCGAACGGAAGCCTGACCCTCGTCGGCCGCTCCGCCGTTGCCACTGACGAGGTCGCTGGCTTCCTCTACGCTGGCTACCTCATTCGGCTCCGGTTGAATATGGAGCGAGTGAGCCCTGACTTTCTGCAACTAGCGTTCGAGGAGCCTTCTATCCGGGGTGTGATCGAGGGCTTCGCGAAGTCGACCAGCGGGGTGAACAACATAAACTCGGAACAGCTGAAGAGCCTGATGATCCCGCTTCCGAGCCTTGTCGAGCAAACTGAAATCGTTCGCCGCGTCGAGGCCGCCTTCGCGGAGATTGACCGCCTGACCGACGAGGCCGCCGCCGCCCGCCGTCTGCTCGACCGGCTGGATCAGGCGATCCTCGCCAGGGCCTTCCGGGGCGAGCTGGTCCCGCAGGACCCCGCGGATGAACCGGCCAGCGTCCTGCTGGAGCGCATCCGGGCCGAACGCGCCGCCGCGCCGAAGGCCAAGCGTAGTCGGGGAGCCGCTTCCGTCCAGGCTCCGATTGGTGTTGTCCGGTGAACTGACCGTGGCGCCGCAGAAGATCACCGGCACCATCCCGGCCTTCATCCGGAGTCAGGAGAGCGGGCGCGTCGCGCTTGTCATCGGCAATGGGATACATCGCTACGAGAGTTCCGCTCAGGTTAACGACTGGTGCGGAATGATCGAGGACTTGGCGCTTTCCCATGGGCTTGATCCTCGGCCGCATAGGGGAAACTTGTCTCTCACGGAGCTGTTCGACCTGATTGATTTAAAGCTTGAACAGGTGGAAGAACCAAAGTCGCTCACTGAACAGTTCTGTCAGCCGCTGCGGTTCTGGAAGGACGCTCCGCACCACCGTTCGCTGGTCTCGTGGGCTCAGGCCAATGAGGCCCCCCTTCTGACGACCAACTTCGACACTGTCCTCGCGGAGGCTGTGGGTGCGCCGCTCCGCGACATGTTCCAGCCGCATGGTCAGTTGAAGGCACCGACGGACTTCTATCCCTGGGAGAAGTATTTCGCGAACAGGTCCTTGGAAAGCCCGTGCGACGGGTTCGGGATGTGGCACATCAACGGCTTCATCAATTACCGGCGAAGCATTCGCCTTGGCTTGCGGCACTACATGGGCTCGGTGTCACGAGTCAGGCCTTGGCTCTCTGGGCTGAAGGGCGATGCGGGTGCCGCCGGCCGGGACGGCTCTCAGTGGCGAGGACGCCATAGTTGGCTGGATGTGGTTTTCAAGATGCCGCTGGCGTTCATGGGGCTTCAGCTGGGGCCCCAAGAGGTATTCCTCCGCTGGCTCCTCATCGAGCGCGCGAGATACTTCAACAAGTATCCCGATGCCCGCCGTCCTGCCTGGTACTTCCACACTGCGCGCGAGAACTCGCAAGAGGATGCCGCCAAGTACTTCTTCCTTGACGCGATTGGTGTGACCCCAGTCGAGGTGGAGGATTATGGCTCGATGTACGATCCTGCTGTGTAGGACGGTTCACGCTGATCACCAGCGCTGCCCGATAGCCTTATAGTAGCGCTGGAGGCCGAGGGCGTTCGAGGGCAGCGGCCGCGGCAAGTTTGGCTTTCAGTTCGTCGAGAGACAGACAGTTGTCGCGGCTGCGATGCAACATGCGGTGGCAGTTGGCGCACAGCACGACGAGGTCCGTGACGGGATCAGTCTTCCTGACCCCCTTGTCGGCCAACGGGATGCTGTGGTGGACCTCGATGTACCCGCGGCTGTGTGACGCGCCGTACGTGGAATCGAAGTCAAACCGGCAGCCCATGCAGCGCCTGCCGTGGTGGGCAATCGCGGCGCGGCGCAAGCTCGCGTCGCGTTCGTACCGCCTTGCGAGGTAGACCTCTGGCCGCCCTCGGTTCTGGCGCTGTGTTCCTCGGGAACTTCCGTAGCACCGCCATCGAGGAGGCCCAGCACCTCGTCGCGAAGCTCGTCGTCAGTTCTGTGGGCCCATGTCGCGAGGGTCTCGCTGACCATGGCGTCCTTCCTGAAGGGTTTCCCGCCCGCCTTCTTGTCGACCCACCCAATCCGTCCTGACGCGATTTGGGCGTCGAACGCGTCTCGGGCGTGCTTGAGGCTGTTCCTGAAGGCTTCGGGCGTCCGGCCGTCTCCCAAGGCGTCGAAGAACGCCGCGTAGGCATCTTTCCACGATGACGCGGCCAGCCACACCGGCGGACGATCCGGCTTTCCAGAGGGATCGGGCGCGGCGCAACGCGCCAAGGCGTACGCCACCAGCTGCATTTCTCTGGAACGTCGTTGCCTCATCGCCAGCCCTAAACTGTCACCCACAATCCGGGCTGGCTGTCACCCATCCCGGCGTGAGCGTCTCATCTATCGTATTGATTTTCCGCCATTTTCATCCCCGGCTGTGGGGATGGTGGAGCCGAGGGGAGTCGAACCCCTGACCTCGTCATTGCGAACGACGCGCTCTACCAACTGAGCTACGGCCCCGAACCCGGGAAGGCGAGGGCGCGACATAGAAGCGGGCGCAGGCGGCGTCAACCGAATCCTCGCGGCCGCGCCCGGCGGGCCGCCGCTTGGCGGGGCGGGGTTCGGCGGCTAGAAGCGGCGGCAGGCACGACAGGAGCACCACGTGGGATTCGGCGGCGGACTTGCAGGCTTCATCTGTTTTCTGATCGGCTCGCTGTTCCAGCTGCTGTGGCTGGCGATCATCATCAACG
>CAZUXK010000047.1:2141-17328 GCA_964624025.1 uncultured Brevundimonas sp. | reverse complement strand
GCCGAGATCGACGCCCGCGCCCGCGGCCTGGCCCCGCGCGTCGAGGCTCCGGTCGAGGCCGCTCCGGCCAGGAAGGCGCCCGCGAAGAAGGCTCCGGCCAAGAAGGCCGCCGCCAAGACCGAAACCGTCGCCGCCGGCGACGAAGCTTAATTCAGACGCCTGAAGCGTAGAGATCGAGGAGCACACCCATGGCTCACAAAAAGTCCGGCGGTTCGTCGCGCAACGGTCGCGATTCCGAGTCCAAGCGCCTTGGCGTGAAGAAGTTCGGCGGTGAGAAGGTTCTCGCCGGCAACATCCTCGTGCGCCAGCGCGGCACCAAGTTCCACCCGGGTGACAACGTCGGCCTCGGCCGCGACCACACCCTGTTCGCCCTCATCCAGGGCGCGGTGAAATTCACCACCAAGCGTGGCGGCCGTTGTTACGTGTCCGTCCAGGCGACCCCGGAGGCCGCCCCCGCCGAGTGAGGCTGAGGGTCCCTCCGAACTCTGGGTCGCGGCGCACAGGCCTCGATCCGGACCAAGGGAAATTTTCCGCGGGGAGTCCGGATCACCGGGCTCCCCGTTTGCGTTTCCCCGCCTCGAATGCCGACCCGAGCCCTTGCGTCTCGAAGGATGGTCGGCGGCGGCGCCTCACGGCCCGGAGTGTGACGATCCGTCGACCATTCCGTCGCGAGGACGCCAACAAATCAGGTCACAGGCCTCCGTGGGGGCGCTTGGCCGGAAGGGCGTTGGAGACATGTGCGTCATCGAAACCTCACCGGTGATCGAGACCCGGCGGCTTGCGCTGCGCGCACCGCAGCCCCAGGACGTGCCGCGGCTCGCGGCCATGGCCGACGACTATGATATCGCCCGTATGACCTGCCGCATGCCGCACCCGTTCGGCCGGCGCGAGGCGGAGCGATTCGTCGTCGACGTCGCGGCCCAGGACCCGCGGCGCGGCCAGACCTTCCTGATCGAGCACGAGCGGCTGGGGCCCGTCGGCGTGGTCGGCGTCTTCATGGCCGACGACCCGTGCCCGGAGGTCGGCTACTGGGTCGGACGCGACTTCTGGGGCCGGGGCATCGCCACCGAGGCGCTGGAGGGCGTGCTGGCCTGGACCCGCAGCCGCTGGCGGCGGCGCGCGGCCGTGGCCGGACACTTCGCCGACAATCCCGCCTCCGGGCGCGTGCTGGAGAAGGCGGGTTTCCTCTACACGGGCGAGCGCCGGCAGCGCTTCAGCCTGTCGCGCGGCGAGCCGGTCGAGACCCGCATGATGAGCTGGCTGGCCTGAAGGCCGGCGGTCTAGATGACGCCGGCGACCATCAGGGCGATGGCGGTGCCGCCCAGCCCGGCCAGCGCGCCGAACAGAATCGCCGAGCCCCACAGCCGCCGGGCGCACCGGCGATGCCGCCCGCTCGGCCGCACACCGCGGATCAGGACGTAGGGGGCGCGGTCGAAGGCCTCGGAGCCGGTGATGTTGTGCCGGGACATGGAACGCTCGCGAACTGACGTGTCGCCCTCAACGCGGCGACCCGGACGAGGTTCACAGCGGCGATGGCCTAACGATGGCCATCAGCACTCGCCGGACGGCGTCAGCCGCAGAACACCTGCCGCCCGTCATAGGTGCGGTAGTAGCCGCTGCGGGGATCGTAGGAGCGGTAGGTGGCGCGGCACCAGGCGATGCGATCGCCGTGACGCCCGCCGTCGGCACGGCTGTGGCCCGGATAGACCAGATCCGGCCGGCCCCAGGCGCCCGGATACACGTCCGGGCCGTCTGGCCGATAGCCGCCATGGCCGTATCTGTAGCCGTAGGTCTCCCCGCCGTACCCCCGGCTGCTGAAGCGGCGCTGGTCGCGCCAGCCCGCGTCGCAGTCGCGGCGGTTCGCATCCCAGTAGGCGTCGCAGCGATAGTCGCCGGGCCGGTCGTACTGGCTGACCCAGCCGCCGTGGCTGGTGTGGATCCGGCTCTGGGCCGAGGCGGGCCCCGACAGGGCGGCCACAGCGGCCACCGTGGCGGTCAGGACGACGAGACGCTGGAACATCGGAACCTCCCTTGCCGTCGACCGCAGCTGCGGTCCCTTACAGTGTGACCTGAATCGTTCGGCCGCCCGAGACCTGGATGCGGCGCATCAGCACCACCCGGTCTTCGCCGCCTTCTGCGGCGACCGGGGCGATGATGAACCAGGCGCCGTCCGGCAGCCCCTCGATGCGGAAACGGCCCTCGCTGCAGACGCCAGGGCGGACGAACGAGCGGTAGTCGGCGTTGGGGTCCGGCACGGTGCGGGCCCGCACCACCGACTCCGGCAGGGCCGCCCGGTCGGTGGAGCCGTACAGGGCCTGGAAGCGGGCGCGCGTGTACGGCGTGACCGGCGTCAGGGCCACCGAGCCGGTGCAGGCGTAGGCGCGACCGTTCTGACGGAAGGTGATCCGGCCTTCGACCGCGCCGCTGCCGGGCGCAGCCGACCAGGCGAAGTCGGCGGTGCTGAAGGCCGTCGAGCCGAGCGCGGGGGCCGGGCCGCTGGAGGGACCGGTGGCGCAGGCGGCGAGGCCGGCGAGCGCGGCGGCGATCAGGAAAGGACGGACAGGACGCAACGACATGAGTTCCCCGAGGTGCGGACGGTCGCAGCAGTGACCGCAGAGTTCGACTTCACGCCGAACGCACGACGACGGTCAAGGTTGCGCCGTTTCGGCGACAGCCTAGAACAGCCGCATGTTCGGCGACAGAACCGAAGAAGGGAGCAGGATGACGGTCACCTTCGAGGATATCCGCGCGGCGCAGGCGCGCATCGCCGGCCAGGTGGACCGCACCCCGACCCGGCACTCCCGGCGGTTGTCGCAGCTGACCGGGGCCGAGGTCTGGGTCAAGTTCGACAACCTGCATTTCACCGGCTCCTTCAAGGAGCGCGGCGCGCTGAACCGGCTGCTGCTGTTGACGGCGGACGAGCGGCGCCGCGGCGTCGTGGCGGCCTCGGCCGGCAATCACGCCCAGGCGCTGGCCTATCACGGCGGCCGGCTGGGCGTGCCTGTCACCATCGTTATGCCCCACGGCACCCCGTTCGTGAAGATCGACGGCACCCGCGCCCACGGCGCCACGGTCGTGATCGAGGGCGACGACTTTTCCGGGTCGACCGCCCATGCCTACGCCCTGGCGGCGGAGCAGGGCTATGTGTTCGTCTCGGCCTTTGATGATGCCGGGATCGTCGCCGGCCAGGGCGTCTGCGGCCTGGAGTTCCTCGAGGACGCGCCGGACATTGAGGATCTGGTGATTCCGATCGGCGGCGGCGGGCTGATCGCCGGGTCCTCGATCGCGGCCAGGGCGCTGAAGCCGGACATTCGCGTGGTCGGGGTCGAGGCCGCCATGTACCCGTCCTTCTCAGCGCGTCGCCGCGGCGAGACGCCCGTCTGCGGCGGCCAGACCATCGCCGAGGGCATCGCCATCAAGGCGGTCGGCGACATTCCCTTCGCCCTCGCCGATCCGCTCGTCGAGGACGTGCTGGTCTGCCAGGAGGAGGCGTTCGAGAAGGGCGTGGCCTTCTTCGCGACGCTGGAGAAGACCGTCGCCGAGGGCGCCGGCGCCGGCGGGCTGGCGGCCCTGCTGGCCTATCCGGAGCGGTTCGCCGGTCGCCGGGTCGGCATCGTCCTGTGCGGCGGCAACATCGACGCGCGCATGCTGGCGGTGGTGCTGAACCGGGAGATGGTGCGCGAGCGGCGGCTGACCGTTTTCCGCATCCTCGGCGACGACCGGCCCGGCATGCTGTCGGCCATGGCGGCGGTGATCGGCGGCCGCGGCGGCAACATCATCGACGTGGTGCACAATCGGCTGGCGCTCGATGTGCCGGCCAAGGGCGCGGAGTTCGACATAATGGTCGAAACGCGCGATAGCGCCCATGCCGACGAGATCGGACAGGCCTTGAAGGACAAGGGTTATGCGCTTCGGATGGGGTAGGGCGGCCGCGCTGGCCGTGGCGATGACGGCTCTGGCGGCCTGCAGCCAAGGCGGCGAGGCCGGGCCCTCGCTGGAGGACCGCGCCGCGGCAGCGGCGTACTTCATGGAATCCAACGCCCGCGCCGAGGGGGTCGAGACCCTGCCGTCGGGCGTGCAGTACAAGGTGCTGGCCTCCGGGCCGCAGGGCGCGGCGCAGCCGGACGGCAACGACCTCGTCCGCGTCGACTACGAGGGCACCCTGACGGACGGCAAGGTGTTCGACAGCTCGTTCGAGCGGGGCTCGCCCGCCGTGTTCCACCTCGACCAGGTGGTGCCGGGCTGGACCGAGGGGCTGCGCAACATGCGCGTCGGGGACGAATGGCTGCTCTATATCCCGCCGGAGCTCGGCTACGGCGAGCGCGGCGCGGGCGGCATGATCCCACCGAACAGCGTGCTGGTGTTCCGGGTCAAGCTGCTGGACGTGGCGCCGATCCCCGGCGACGCCCCGACCCGCGGGCCGTCGGCCGCCGCCGTCTGATCAGGCCGCCAGCCGGGCCAGCGCCCAGCGGGCGGCGTCGGCCACCACGGGGTCCGGATCGCCGGTCAGCGCCTGCACCGCGTCGGCGAGGCTGGCGTCGCCGGAGTTGCCGGCGGCGTACAGCACATTGCGCAGGAAGCGGTTGCGGCCGATCCGCTTAACCGGGCTTTTCGCGAACAGGGCCCGGAACGCGGCGTCGTCCAGCGCGAGGAGCTCGGCCAGGCGCGGCGACTGCAGCGCGGTCCGGGCCTTGAGCCGCCCCTCGCGCGCCGCCTCGGCGAACTTGTTCCAAGGGCAGGCCGCCAGACAGTCGTCGCAGCCGTAGATGCGCGCGCCCGTGGCGAGGCGAAACTCTTCCGGCCAGGGGCCAGCGAACTCAATGGTCAGGTAGGACAGGCAGCGCCGGGCGTCGAGCTGGAACGGGGCCGGAAAGGCCTGGGTGGGGCAGGCCTCGAGACAGGCGGTGCAGCTGCCGCAGTGCTCGGTCTCCGGGGCGTCCGGCGGGATCTCGGCAGAGGTCAGGATCACGCCCAGGAACAGCCAGTTGCCGAGCTCGCGGCTGAGCAGGTTGGTGTGCTTGCCCTGCCAGCCCAGTCCTGCGCGCTGGGCCAGCGGCTTTTCCATCAGCGGGGCCGTGTCGACGAACACCTTGACCTCGGCGCCCAGCCGAGCCGCCAGCTGCCCGGCGAGGGTCTTGAGTCGGCCCTTGATCACCTCGTGATAATCGTCGCCCCGGGCGTAGACCGAGATGTAGCCCGCTGACCGATCCGCGAGCTCCGGCCGAGGGTCGGTTTCCGGCCCGTAGTTCAGACCGAGGACGATCGCCGTCCGGGCCTCGGGCCACATCGCTGTCGGGTGCCGGCGGCGCTCCAGCGTCGTCTCCATCCAGCCCATCTCGCCATGCCGTCCGGCCTCGACGAAGGCCGACAGCCGGTCGCCCTCGGCCCAGGGGGCGGCGGCGGAGGCGAAGCGGCAGACGTCGAAGCCCAGGGCGGCCGCACGCTGGCGGATGAAGGTTCTGGCGCGGTCGGACACAACGCCGGGTGTATCACAGCTTCCTTGCGGGCGGAGAGGCGCGAGGGGCGCTGGCTGGCGTCTCCGGAAGACTCATTCTAGGCGACTCTCATGGCGTACCGGCTGGCGATCTTCGATTTTGACGGAGTGCTCGCGGACAGCGCCCCCTGGTTCTTCGCGCAGCTTCCCGACCTTGCCCGCCGGCACGGCTTCCGTCCTCCGGACGCGGAAGACGTCGAGCGTCTTCGCCGGCTGTCCACTCGCGAGGTCATGAAGGCGCTTGGGATCTCGCCGCTGAAGATGCCTTCGATCGCGGCGGATCTTCGCAACAGGATGGCGTCGAATCGTCAGGAGATCCGCCTCTTCGAAGGCGTGCCCCGGATGCTTGACCGACTGCGTTCAGGAGGTGTGCTTGTCGCGGTCGTCAGCTCGAACAGTGAAGGGAATGTCCGGGCCATTCTGGGCCCCGAAGCGCAACTGGTGTCAGAGTTCAGCTGCGGCGCGTCCCTGTTTGGCAAGAGCGCGCGGTTTGTCTCGCTTCTGCGGAAAGCCAGACTGCAGCCGCGCGAGGCGTGCGCCATAGGCGACGAGGTTCGAGACATCGAAGCCGCCCGCAGGGCCGGCGTGCCAGCCGTCGCAGTGACCTGGGGCTATGCGGCGGGGGAGGCGCTTGCCTCCGCCGGACCGGACTACCTCGCCCCGTCGCCGGACGACGTCGCCCACTACGTCCTCGCCTGATCAGTCAGCCTGCCCGCGGCCCAACCGGGGCTCTTGTCGTGACCGGGCGCTGTCCCGTGCGACGGTCGTCAGAAATCCAGATCGGCGTACACCGCCGACGGGGGCACGCCCGGGAAACGGTCGCCGAGCAGGGGCCGGAAGCAGGGCCGGCACTTGATCTTCATGTACCAGGTCTTGAGCGCGGGGAAGGCGGCCCAGGGCGCCTCGCCGAAGTAGTCCAGCACCGACAGATGGGCCGCGGCGACCAGATCGGCCTGGCTCAAACGGCGGCCCGCCAGCCATTCCCGCTCCGCCGCCAGCGGCTCCAGCAGGGCGAGGTGCCGGCGCAGCGCCTCACGGCCTTCGCGCAGGTTCCGGGCGTCGGGCGAGCCCAGACGCAGCAGCGGCTTTTCCATCCGCTCGTGCAGGAGAACGGCGTTGACGTCGTCGTTGAACGGCCGCTCGAACCAGTTCACCAGCCGGCGGGCCTCGGCCCGGTCGGCGGCGTCGCCTGGCAGCAGGGCGCCGGCGGCGGTGTCGTCGGCGAAGCCGAGGATGGCGGAAAGCCCGCGCAGGATCAGGGGGCGACCATTGTAGGTCAGCTCCATCACCGGCGGCAGGCCCGATGGCGTCAGGGCGTGGATCGGGCTGTCCGGCTCCCACGGCTTGACCGCCATCTCGGTGAAGCCGAGGCGCACCTCGCCCAGCGCCAGTCGCGCCGCGCGCGAGGCCGGATCAAAGGCGAAGTGGTGCAGGGTCGCGGCCTCGGCCATGCCCGCTTCCTCGCCCCCGGAGGATTAAGACGGCGTTTACCCGCCCAGTCCGGACCAGGGGCCGGCGGACGCCGAGACGGGGGCAGGCGCGGCGGGCGAGGGGCGGCGCGCGCCCGCCGGGTCGGCGTGCAGGTGGACCTCGGCCCCGGGCAGGGCCTCGCGCACCCGCGCCTCGGCGGCCTCAACGATGTCATGGGCTTCGGCGAGGCTGAGCCCAGCGTCGAGGTCGACGTGCATCTGCGCCTCGACGGCGGACCCGGCCATGCGGGTGCGCAGCCGGTGCACGCCGAGAATCCGCGGATCACCGGTGACGGCCCGCACCACGGCCTCCTGGATATCCTGCGGCGCGGCGCGGTCGAGCAGCTGGTCGGCTGCCTGGCGCAACAGGCCGACGGCGCCCCACACCAGCCAGATCATCACGATCAGCCCCGCGGCGGCGTCGAGGCCAGGCGCGTTCAGGAAGCTGCCCGAGGCGACGCCGATCACCACCACCAGCCCGGCGGCGAGGTCGGCCGCGTAGTGGGCGCGGTCGCCGCTGACGGCGAGGCTGCCGGTCAGGGCCACCACACGCCGCTGGCGTCCGATCAGGAAGGCGGTCAGCGCCATCGACAGCAGCATGATGCCCACCGCCCAGCCGCCTTCGGTGACGGGTTGCGGGTCGATCAGGCGCTCAAGCGCCTCGAAGCCGATGAACAGGGCCGAGGCGAACACCAGACCGGCCTGGACGAGGGCGGCCAGCGCCTCGCCCTTGCCGTGGCCGAAGCGGTGGTCGTCATCCGGCGGAGCCGCCGCCCAGCGCACCGCCGTGAACACCGTTACCGAGCCGACGAGGTCCAGGGCCGAGTCCGCCAGCGAGGCGAGAATTGAGACGGAGCCGGACGCGCCCAGGGCGAAGGCCTTGAGCGCGACCAGGGCGACCGCCACCCCCACCGACAGTCGGGTCACGTCGCGGACGGCGGCCCGGGCGGCTTCGGGGGAGGCGGGGGAGGACGGCATGGGGCCTAGATGGCCGATCTCGCGGCTGCGCTCAATGCGGGACGTCGCCGCCGGTCCCCTTGACGCGGCGGCCATTAACTGGGCCAAACTGTCGAGGTTCCTGTGGATAACCGGGGGCGGAGGACAGGATGGAGAGCCAGCGCCGCTGGATCGGCCGCAGCGAGGCGATGGAGCGCCTCGGGGTCAAGTCGCAGACCCTCTATGCCTATGTCAGCCGCGGTCGAATCACCGCCCGGCCCGATCCTGCCAACCCCCGCCGCAGCCTGTACGCCGCCGACGACGTCGCGCGCCTGCGCGGGGAGGTCCCGGCCGGGGCCCTGCGTCCGGCCACGCCCTTCATTGGTTCGGTCAGCCGCGGCGAGGCGGCGATCGACTCCCGCCTGACCGTGATCGCGGGCGGGCGGCTGTTCTATCGCGGCCGCGACGCCGTGCAGCTGGCGCGTGCGGCCACTGTCGAGGAAACGGCGCGCCTGCTGTGGGGGCTGGATGCTGACCCGTTCCGGGATCTGAAGCCCCGGGTCGACACCGTGGTCGGCGGCTCGCATCGCGGCCGAGTCTACGCCGCCCTGGCGCGGCGGGTCGATGAGAACGGCGCAGCCGGCGGTCGGGACCGGGGCGCCCTCGCCCGCGAGGCGGCGGCCGTCATGTCCGAGGTGTTCGACGCCCTCGCCGGCCCGGGCCCGCGGCTGCACCTGCATCAACGGCTGGCGCGGGCCTACAAGGTGGGCGAGCGCGAGGCCCAGATGCTGCGTCAGGCCCTCGTGCTCGGGGCGGATCATGACATGAGCGCCTCGGCGCTCGCCGCCCGGGTGGCGGCGTCCGGGGGCGCCTCGCCGGCAGGCTGCACCCTCGCCGGGCTGGTGGCGCTTGTGGGCTCGGCCGTGGCGCGCCGGCTTGAGGCGGCCAATGAGATGGTCACTCTCGGCCGTCGGGCTCCGGCGGCGGCCCTGCGCAGCCGCTGGGGCGCCGGTGAGCTCCCCGGCTTCGGCAACCCCGCCTACCCCGGCGGCGACCCGCGGGCGGCGGCGCTTCTGGACGCCATCGACCTCGGCCCCGATCTGCGGGCCTTCGTGGACCTCGGTCGCGAGCTGACCGGCCAGGAGCCCGGCTTCGAGCTGGCGCTGGCGCTGCTGGCCCGGCGGCTCGACCTGCCCCGCGGCGGGGCGCTGGACCTGCTCATCCTCGCCCGGCTGGTCGGACTGATGGCGCACGGCCTCGATCAGACATTCGACGGCTCGCCTATCCGCGCCCGTCTGCGCTATGTCGGACGCGAGCCCGGCGCCCACTGACGGCCGCGCCGGCGGGGGCGGTGTGGCATGTCTGACTGGCTGGCGGCGATCATTCTCGGTCTGGTCGAGGGGCTGACCGAGTTCATCCCCGTGTCCTCGACGGGCCACCTGCTGCTGCTCGGCCACTTCATGGGCTTCGAGAGCAAGGGCAAGACCTTCGAGGTGGTCATCCAGCTGGGGGCCATCCTCGCCATCGTCAGCGTCTATGTCCGGCGGCTCTGGACCTTGGCGATCCGCTGGCCGACGGATCCGGGCGCGCGCCACTTCATCCTCGGCGTGCTGATCGCCTTCCTGCCGGCCGCCGCGGCCGGGGTCCTGCTGTACCCGTTCATCAAGGGCTTCCTGTTCGAGACGCCGCTCATCATCTGCATCGCCCTGATCGTCGGCGGCGTGCTCCTGCTGATGCTGGACCGGATGAAGCGGGCGCCCCGCTACCTGGACGTCAACACCTATCCGTTGCGGGTCTACGCCCTGATCGGCCTGTTCCAGTGCCTCGCCCTGGTGCCGGGGGTGTCGCGCTCGGGGGCGACCATCGCCGGCGGCCTGCTGCTGGGAACGGACAAGCGGTCGGCGGCGGAGTTCACCTTCTTCCTCGCCCTGCCGACCATGGGCGGGGCGGTCGCCTACGATTTGTACAAGACCTGGGACCAGCTGGACTTTACCGACGTCGGCCTGATCGGGGTCGGCTTTGTCACGGCCTTCCTGACGGCCCTGCTGGTGGTGCGGTTCCTCCTGGATTTCGTCAGCCGCCACGGCTTCGCGCCGTTCGCCTGGTGGCGGATCGGCGTCGGCGTGGCGGGGCTGGCGCTGCTGGCAGCCGGCGTCGGCGGCTGAGACGCGATCAGGCGGCCCGCACCCGGAGCGGCCGGCCTTCCTCAAGCTGCGGCGGGGTCGCGGCCGCCGGCTGGGTCATCGGCAGGGTGACGCGGACCACCGTACCCTTGCCCAGCACGCTCTCCATCTCCAGAGTGCCGCCGTGCAGCTCCACCAGCGACTTGCTGAGCGCAAGGCCCAGCCCCGTGCCCTGGTTGGTCTTGGCATGCTGGCCCTCGACCTGCTCGAACGGCTGGGCCAGCCGGGCGAGGTCGGTCGCGGCGATGCCGATGCCGGTGTCGGCCACGGCGATCTCGTAGCGATCGTCCGGCGTGCGTCGGGTCAGCACGTCGACGCGTCCCCCCTGCGGCGTGAACTTGATGGCGTTGGAGACGAGGTTCAGGACCACCTGCTTCAGGGCGCGATAATCGGCGTCAACGGTTTCCAGCGGGGCGGCGTCGAGGGCCAGGGTTAGCCCAGCCTCCTCGGCCCGACCGCGCATCAGCCTGATCACGTCCTGGCAGATCTCCTCCAGCGACACCGGCTCAAGGTGCAGGGTCAGCTTGCCCGCCTCGATCTTGGCCATGTCGAGGATGTCGTTGATCAGGCTGAGCAGGTGCTGGCCGGAGCGCAGGATGTCCTCGGCGTAGCCGCGGTAGCGATCGTCCCCGAGCGGCCCGAACATCTCCGTGGCCATGATCTCGGAGAAGCCGTTGATCGCGTTCAACGGCGTCCGCAGCTCGTGGGACATGTTGGCGAGGAACTCGGACTTGGCCTGGTTGGCGGCCTCGGCCCGGGTCATGGCGACCTCGTACTTGCGCGCCAGCAGCGACAGCTCGGTCTGGCTGGCCTCCAGCTGGACCACGGTCGCCTGCAGCGCCTCGGCGGCGCGCCGGCGCGCCTCCTCCTCCTTCTTGATCGGGGTGATGTCGGCGGCGGTGACCACGGAGCCGCCGTCGCCGGTCATACGCTCGGACAGCTGCAGCCAGCGACCGTCGTGCAGCTCCAGCTCGCGCTGGCCGGCGCGGCCGGACGGCGAGGGCTGGTCGCTGCGGATGGCGAGGCCCGCGATGCGGTTCAGCTCGGTCCGCGGCGCCCCCCGCCGGATCACGGCGTCCTCGAAGCCGAAGGCGTCCTGGAAGGCGCGGTTGCACATCACCAGCCGGCCCTGCCGGTCAAACAGGGCGAAGGCGTCCGAGACGCTCTCGATGCCATCGCGCAGCCGGCTTTCGGCGGCCTGGGCGCGGGCCTTGGCCCGCCTGGCCTCGGTGATGTCGAGGGCGACCCCGACGACGTGGACGAAGTGCTGGCCGGCGCGAACCCCGCGGGCCTGGCCGCGGGCGTCGATCCAGCGGATGCCGCCTTCGGGGAGGGCCACGGCGAAGCTGGTCTCGAAGGCGCCGTAGGAGGCGGCCTGCAACAGGGCGTGCTCGACCTGTTCGCGGTGCCGCGGGTGGACCCGCGACAGGACGGCGTCGGCCGGCACGATACCGGCGCTGTCCAGCCCCAGAAGGGTGGCCATGTAGTCCGAGATGGTCACCGACTCGGCCGCCAGATCCCACTCCCAGACCCCGCAGCGGGCGCCCTCGACGGCCAGCCGGAAGCGGCGCTCCTGATCGGCCCAGACGCGCTGCGCCTGGGCCGACGATCGCTGGATCTGTACCAGCGCGGCGACAAGCCCGAGCGCCAGCGGGCCCGCCACGACCCAGATCTCGCTCAGCAGGTCCTGCTGCGCCATCAGATAGAAGATCAGCGCCAGCAGGCCGACGAGGAGCACAAGACGCAGAACCGCGGCGCCGTCAGGACGGCGGTCGCCGTTACGACGTCCACGACTGGCTTTGCGGCGCTCCTCGCCCTGCAAGGGGGCCTCCCGACCCTGGATCAGACAAGGTCAGCCTAAGCTGCGTCGCGGAGTCCTGTCGAGCGCAGCGCGATCGTCGTTCCGCCGCAGCGGCCGGCCGTCAGGCCGCCTCGGCGGGGGCGGCGGTCGGGGTCACGACGACATCCGTCACGTCCTTGAGGATGTCCCGCGCCTGGGTGGCCAGGGCGAACAGCTCCGCCGGACAGTCCTCCGGCGACTCCGAAGCGGCCTCGGCGAGCCGCTCGGCCAGGGCCATGAGTTGCGGCGCGGCGGCGATCAGGCGGGCCTGCAGTTCGATCCGGTCCGGATCGCGGTCGTATTCGGCTCCAGGCACCCGCCAGCCGCCCCAGTCGGTCGGGTCGGTGACCACGACAGGATAGGTGCCCGGAAAGGGGTGGTGCGGGCAGTCCTCGGCCTGCTGCCACTTGTTGTGGGCGCGCAGCAGCCGCCAGTGGCCCATCTCGCGATCCAGCGCGGGGTCCTCCGCCGGGGCGCTCAGCTCGCCAGACTGGAACTCGCGGCCGAGGCCGACGTCGTAGGTGATGCGCACCGGCTCGTTGAAGCCCTTGGCCCAGACCGGCTGAACTTTCTCGATCCGGGCCCACGCGCCCACGCACTCGACCCAGACCCGCTGGCCCTTCTGGAATACCGCTCGCGCCATCCCCGCCTCCACTGCTTCCCGTCAGAGTGCGGCCTCCGCCTTGATGTTGCGTTGTCCTGAAGGGTTAACGCGCCCGGTTCATCCGGCTGAACGGCAGACAACGACCGGCTCAGGTTCGGCTCAGCGGGGGGATGGTTGTCTGCGCTCACGCCCCGATCTGCGGGGACGTTTGAAAGTGAGGCCAGAGATGAGGAAGACCGTTCTTTTTTCGATCCTGGCGGCCTCGGCGGTGACCCTGTCCACGCCGGCCGCCGCCCAGCACTACGGCGGCCATGGAGGCGGCTACGGCCACCGTTTCCCGTTCGAGGCGCGGCAGGCGCAGCTTGAGGAACGGGTGGAGCGCATGGCCTACAACGGGCGCATCAGCCGTCAGGAGTATCGGTTGTTCCAGCGCCAGTTCGCCCACTTCGACCGGCTGCAGCGGGACTATCGCCGGGGCGGCATCGACCGCTGGGAAGCCCGCGAGCTGGACGCCCAGCTGGACCGCATCCAGGCGCAGATCCGTCACGAGCGGCGCGAGAGCCGGTGGGAAGATCGTCGCGACCGCTGGTAGGTCGCGCCCTCCGGACAGGAAAGGGCCGCGCCGCATGGCGCGGCCCTTACTGTATCGGGGATCAGTCGACGCCCAGTTCGCGCAGCAGACGCGGCTGGTTGTAGACCTCGCGCAGCGCCTCCGTGACCGCGGCGGTCGAGACGACCACCGTGCGGTTGACGCTGCCGTCGTAGCCGAACGAGCCGCCCAGCGAGTGGATGTTGCCGTCGAAGGCGGTCCCGATCACCTCGCCCCGCGCGTCCACCACCGGCGAGCCGGAGTTGCCGCCGATGATGTCGTTGGTGGTGACGAAGTTGTAGACCACCTGCGGATCGATCCGGTCGCGGGCGGCGAGGAAGTCCTCCGCGGCGTTGAACGGGGCGGCGCCGGTGGCCCGCTCGAACAGCCCGCCCATGTAGGTGAAGGGCGGCACCTCGACCCCGCGGTAGCTCCAGCCCTGCACCGAGCCGTAGGACAGGCGCAGCGAGAAGGTGGCGTCAGGGTACTGGTTGTCGCCGTAGACGGCGAAGCGGGCCTGGGCCACGCGCTCGGCGGCGCGGGTGCTCGGCACGCCGACGCGGGCGCCCCACTCGGCCTGCAGCGCGGCGGCCTGGTCGGCGTTGCGCAGGGCCAGGTCGATCAGCGGGTCGTTGAGGGCGGCCAGCTGTTCGACCGTCATGTCGAGGGCGGCGGCGCGGAAGGCCGGCTCGTCCAGTCGCGTGTCCGCCATCGCGCGTGCGGCCAGCCCCTCGGGGCTTTCGCGGCCCAGCAGGGTGCGCACGCGGGAGTCGTCGACGGTCAGGTACTCGCGCGTCTTGGACAGCCAGAAGCCGAGCCGGATGCGCTCGAGGTCCATCGCGATCGGCGTCTCTTCCAGCAGGCGGGTGCGGGTGCGGGCGACGGCGGCGTCGAAGCCCGGATTACGCTGGCCTTCCGGCCGGGCGCGCTCGCGGGCGACGCCGACGATGGCGTTGGCCATGCCGTAAAGCCCGGACCCGCCGCCGGCCGCGGTGACGATCTGCCGGAAGGGCACGGCGAGGTCGCGCGCGGCCTGCTCGGCGGCCTCGATCTCGCTCCACGGGTCGCCGATGCGCTGCTGCAGGGCGGGATCAGCCGCGACGCGCTGGCGCAGCTCAGCCTCCTGGGCCCGCTTTTCAGCCATGAAGGCCGGGTCGAGCAGCGCCTGCTGCTGGCCGTACCAGACCTTGAAGCTGTTCTCGAGGCCGAAGATCGGGTCGACGGAGACGCGGGCGGCCTCGTCGCCGCTGGCGGCGTAGGTCAGCAGACGGCCGCGCAGTTCCGAGCCCTGGATCAGCTGCAGCGGCAGCTGCTGGTCGCGCAGGCGCTCCAGCTGGGCCACGGTCAGCAGGCGCTGGGTGGTGCCCGGGTTGCCGGACACGAAGGTGGGCTCGCCGGCCTGCGGCGCGCGGGCGTTCCAGGTCAGGTGGTTCGGGGTGGCGACCGGCTGGCCGTTCTCGTAGGCGCGCAGGAAGGCGGCGTCGAGGGCGTAGCGCGGGAAGTTGAAGTTGTCCGGGTCGCCGCCGAAGAAGGCCGCCTGGAACTCCGGCGCGAAGGCGAGGCGGACGTCGTCGTAGCGGCGGAACTTGTACAGGCCGTAGCGGCCGCCGCGGTAGAAGCTGATCACCTGGCAGGTGAAGCGCTCGTCGCCGGCGCAGGCCTCTTCCTGGATGCGGTTGATCTCGGCCGTGCGGGCGGCGGCGAAGGCGGCGCCCTCAAGTCCGGCCCCGGCGCCCAGCACCCGGTCGGTCACGTCGACGATCTCGGTCAGCACCTCGGCGGTCTGGCCGGGGCATGTGCGCTCTTCCTCGCGGGTGGCGACGAGGAAGCCGTTGGCGACGAAGTCCTGCTCGGCGGTCGACAGTTCCTGGATGCACGACACCACGCAGTGGTGGTTGGTCAGGATCAGGCCTTCGGGCGAGACAAACGAGGCCGAACAGCCGCGCAGGCGCACCGAAGCCTCGCGCACCCGGTCCAGCCAGGCCTGGTCGATGTTGGTGCCATAGGCCTGGTTGACCCGGGCGATGGGGAAGTTGTCGGCAGCGTTGGCGCACGCGGCATCGGTGAGGCCG
>CAZUXK010000047.1:0-2131 GCA_964624025.1 uncultured Brevundimonas sp. | reverse complement strand
TTGTCGAAGGTCCACATGCCCTCTTCGGCGGCTGCGGGCGCGGCGGACAGGCCGGCGAGGGCCCAGCCGAGGGCGAGGGCTGAGGCGGTGAGGCGGATCTTCATGTGAGGAACTCCCGGGGCCGCGCCTTGTGCGCGTTATGGCGTAACTATCCGCGCCGCCACGGCCGCTGCAAGAGGCCACTGGCGCAGACCGCCTTACCCCGATTTAACTTGGACCTTGACCGGGGCCCGGTCAGATATCGCTCAACTTCGGGGGTTGAACCGCTTCGCATGTCACTGGCCCTGTCCACCCTGCTTTATGAATGGCGGCGCTACATGGCGGCCGTGATGGCGCTGGCGCTGTCCGGTCTGCTGGTGCTCGCCATGACCGGTGTCTTCATCGGTATCGGCAAGGGCTTCACTGCCCAGATCGAACGATCGCGCGCCGACATCATCATCATGCAGCCGGGGGCAACCAGCCTGATCGGCGGCCCCTCCGGCTTGCCGCGGCGCTTCATTCCGCAGGTGTACAACCATGCCGAGGTCGTCGAGGTGCAGCCGCTGGCGGGCAGCGGCGGCTCGTTCCAGTCGGTCAAGAACGTCGACCCGACCATGAGCCAGGCCGAGCGCGCCCGGCAGGGAGCTCCGCGGCAGCAGTTCGTCCAGGCCCGGGTGATCGACACCCGGCCCAATGCGGTCACCACCCCGGTCGACTACTCGGACGAACTGGTCGAGGCCCTGCGCCAGCCCTACACCGTGGCGATCGACGAGACGGCCCTGAAGCCGCTGGGCGTCGAGCTCGGGGACAAGGCCCTGTACAACGGGCAGACCGTGACCGTCGCGGCCGTCACCCGCGGCTATCCCAACATGATGTCGTCGACCATCGTGATGAGCCGCGACACCATGCGGATGCTCGGCCAGACCAGCGACACCAGCCAGCGCGTCGGCCCCCTGATGGTCAAGCTCTCGGATTCGGCGCGTAGCGAGATCGTCGCCGCCCAGCTCAACGCCATGGGCAATGGCCAGTGGAAGGCCTGGACGCGTCAGGAACTGGCGGACGCGAACCAGAACGCGATGTTCGAGGAAGGCATCCTCGTCATCATCATCGGCGGCTGTGTGGTGCTGGGCACCATCATCGGCGTGGCCATCACCTGGCAGACCCTGCGCGGCGCGATCATGGCCAACATCAAGGAGTTCGCCTCCCTGCGCGCCCTCGGGGTGTCGATGGGATCGCTGCGCCGGATCGTCATGGAGCTGAGCTTCTGGGTCGGCCTCGTCGGCGTCGCCGCCGCGATTGGCCTGACCTGGCTGGTCTCGCTGCTGGCCACGGCCAACGCGGTGATCATCGCCCTGCCGCCGGGTCTGCTGCTGATCGTCGGCGGCGGCCTCGTCTTCATCGCCATGATGTCGGGCTTCCTGTCGCTCGGCGTCCTCAAGAACAGCCAGCCGGCGGACCTGCTGCGATGATCACCAAGGCGCACGGAAAACACGGCGACGCCGCCATCGAGGCTACGGGCCTGGTCAAGCGGTTCAAGTCGGGCAAGGGCTTTGTCGAGGTGCTCAAGGGTGTCGACTTCGACGCGCGGCACGGCGACCTGACCATGGTCATGGGGCCCTCGGGCTCGGGCAAGTCGACCCTGATCGCAGCCCTGTCGGGGCTGCTGCGGCCCGAGGAGGGCAAGGTGGCCACGCTTGACGTGCCCGATCTGTGGAAGCTGGCCTCCGGGCGGATCGACAAGTTCCGCCTCGACAACTGCGGCTTCATCTTCCAGGGCTTTAACCTGTTCCCGGCGCTGACCGCCCTGCAGCAGGTCGAGACGGTGCTGAAGTTCCAGGGGCTGACGCCCGAACAGGCGAAGCGAAGGGCCACCGAGGCGCTCGAGGAAGTGGGATTGAAGCCGCGTCTGCATCAGAGGCCGTCGGCCCTGTCGGGCGGTGAGAAGCAGCGCGTCGCCATCGCCCGGGCCCTCGCCAAGGACCCCAAGATCCTGTTTGCGGACGAGCCGACCTCAGCGCTGGACGGCGAGAACGGCCAGGTGGTCATCCGCCTGCTGCGCCGGGCCGCCACCGAGCACGGCGCGGCGGTGATCTGCGTCACCCACGACCCGCGCCTCGAGGCCTGGGCCGACCGCATCATCCACATCGAGGAC
>CAZUXK010000046.1:12612-17661 GCA_964624025.1 uncultured Brevundimonas sp. | reverse complement strand
TCTCGATCGCCGCCTCGAAGCCGCCGCCGGCGGCCACGGTCTGTTCGAACGGATAGAGGTCGATCCAGACGAGATCGATCGGGCCGATGCCGTGAGCGTCCATCGCCGCCTTGTGCCCGGCCGCGTCGCGCACGCCCAGCAGGCCGCCGTGGACGACGGGATGAAGCGTCTTGACCCGGCCGTCCATCATCTCGGGGAAGCCGGTCAGGTCGGCCACGTCCTTCACCGGCAGGCCGAAGCCCGCGATCGCCGCCCGGGTGCCGCCGGTGGAGACCAGCTCCACGCCGCGCGCGTGCAGGGCCCGCGCCGCCGCCTCGAGGCCGGACTTGTCGGACAGGGAGATCAGCGCCCGCGCCGGGACGACCCGGTCGGGGGCGGGGGGAAAGTCGGGGGCGGCGGGCATGGGGGCGGTCCGTCGAAGGGGGAGGGGGGACGGGCGCCGCTCTAGACCATTTTGCTCCGGGATCGAACCCTTTCCCGGCGCCGTACGCCGCTCAGCCGGCGGCGCGCCAGGCGCGGACGAAGGCGGCGGCGCGCTCCCCGACCTCGGCGGCGCTGCGGCCCGGCGTGAACAGGGCCGAGCCCAGCCCGGCGCCCGAAGCCCCGGCGGCGCGCCAGGCGGGGATGGTCTCGGGGCTGACCCCGCCGACGGCGTAGACCCGCGTCCCGGCCGGCAGCACCGCGCGCAGGGCCTTCAGTCCGGCCGGCCCGGCGATCTCGGCCGGGAACAGCTTGAGCGCATCGGCCCCGGCGACGAGGGCGGCGAAGGCCTCGGTCGGGGTGAACACCCCCGGCAGGGCCAGCATGTGGCGGGCCCGGGCGGCGGCGATCACCGCGGCGTCCGTGTTGGGCGAGACCATCAGCCGGCCGCCGGCGTCGGCGACGGCGTGGGCCTCGGCCGGGGTCAGCACCGTGCCGGCGCCAACAATGGCCCGGTCGCCCAGCGCCGCCGCGAGGCGGGCGATGCTCTCCAGCGGCCGCGGCGAGTTGAGCGGCACCTCCAGGGTGCGGAAGCCGGCGGCGACCAGGGCCTCGCCGACCTCGACCGCCGCCTCCGGGACCAGCCCGCGCAGGATGGCCACCAGCGGCAGCGCGTCCAGTTCCTCGATCATGCCGTCTCCGCCTGATGAATGCGCCACAGGCCGCGCGCCGCGGCGGCCAGGCCGTCGGCGGCCGTGACCTCGCGGAAGCCGGCGATGCCCAGCGCCGTGTTGTAGGCCGCCACCAGCGGGCCGGCGCCGACGAGGGTCACCGGGGTGTCGAGGTCGCTCCGCTCCGCCGCCGCCTCGGCCCCGATCAGCAGGCCGGACAGGAAGTCGGCGGCGCCGCGCAGGTCGAGCCGGCCGGCCAGCTGCTCGACGCGCAGGGCGAACAGGGCTGCGGTCAGGTCCGGCTCGTCGAGGGCCCGGCGCACGCCGGCGGCGAAGGCGGCCGGGTCGACACCGGGATCGCCGAGGCCGGCCCCCAGCACGGCGCCCCAGCGCACGGCCTGGAACAGCTCGCCGGTGACGAAGGTGCGCAGGTTCAGGATGCGGCCGTCCTCGACGGTGATCCACTTGCCGTGGGTGCCCGGGGCCACGACGCGGCGGCGCCCGGACGGCAGGTCGAGGCCCAGCACCTGGGTCTCCTCGCCGCGCATCACATCGGCCAGCCTGCCGTCGCGCCAGACCGAGACGCCGGGCACAAGCCGGGCCGCGTCGAGGCCGAGGGCGGGAGAGGGGGCCACAAGGGCCGCGGCGATATCGGCGGCGCCGGCCGGGGCCACGGCGTAGGGCGCCTCGGTCCAGCCGCCGCGCGCCCCGGCCATGCCGCAGATGCGCAGCGGCAGGTCCTCCTCCAGCCAGTCGCCCGCGATGTCCCGCAGGGTCGGGGCGAAGGCCTCCGGGGCCCGGCCGGCGGCCCCGCGGCCATCCTCGCGGACGGCGAGGATGTCGCCGCCCGACGCGATGCGGAAGACGCGCAGGTTGCTGCCGCCCCAGTCGACCCCGATCAGGACCGCGCCGTCGTTCACCTCACCACCAGAGCGCATAGACGCCGATCAGGAAGGCGATGACGCCGGCCGCTGCCAGGTTGAAGGCCGGCGAGGTGCGGTAGCTGATGCCGTCGAAGGCGATGCGCAGCGAGCCCTCGCGCGGCGGGACCAGCAGCGACACGATCACCGCCGCCAGCAGCGAGACGACGAAGACGATGCTGACCCGGTTCATGAAGGGCAGCAGGAACTGGCCGGTGCTCTGCAGCCACCAGAAGCCGGCCGAGAGGACGACCGACAGGACGGCCGCGGTCAGCGCCCCCGCCTCCGACGCCCGCTTCCAGAACAGGCCGAGCAGGAAGATGACGACGATGCCCGGGGTGAAGAAGCCGGTGAACTCCTGGATGAACTGGAAGGCCTGGTCGAAGGCCCCGAGCAGGGGCTGGGCCGTCAGGGCCCCGAGGGTCATGGCCACGACGGCGGCCAGGCGGCCGACGAACACCAGGTGCTTCTGGTCCTGGTTCGGCCGCACCTTGGCGTAGAGGTCGAGGGTGAAGATGGTCGAGATCGAGTTCACCAGCGAGCCGAGGGTGCCGATGATGGCGGCCACGAGCGCGGCGAAGACGAGGCCCTTCAGGCCGGCCGGCAGCAGGGCCATCATGGTCGGATAGGCCTGGTCGGGCCGGGCGAGATCCGGCGCCAGCACCAGCGCCGCCAGACCCGGCAGCACCACGATCAGCGGCATCAGCAGCTTCAGCCAGGCGGCGAAGGCGATGCCCTTCTGCGCCTCGTCGAGGCTGGTCGCGGCCAGCGCCCGCTGGATGATGTACTGGTTGAAGCCCCAGTAGCTGAGGTTCATCACCCAAAGCCCGCCGACCAGCACGGCGATCCCGGGCAGGGCCGCATAGTGCGGGCTGTCGGGCGACAGGATCATGTCGAACTTCTCGGGGAACTCGGTCACCAGCCGGGTGAAGCCGCCGGCCACCCCGGCGTCGCCGCCGATCTGGCCCATCATCACCCAGGCGATGATCAGACCGCCGGCCACGAGGATGGTCACCTGCACCGCGTCGGTCAGGGCCACGGCCTTGAGCCCGCCCCACAGCTGGTAGGCCAGGCCGAACGCGGCCAGGGCGATCAGGGCCAGGGTCTGGTCGACCCCCGACACGGTGGTGATGGCCAGCGCTCCGAGCCAGAGGATCGAGGTGATGTTCACGAAGACGTAGAGCACCAGCCAGAACACGGCCATGACCGATCGGATGCGCGAGCCGTACCGCTGCTCCAGGAACTGGGGCATGGTGACGATCTGGTTGCGCAGGAAGATCGGCAGAAAGAACTTGCCGACGATCAGCAGGGTCAGGGCCGCCATCCATTCATAGGAGGCGATGGCCAGGCCGATGACATAGCCCGAGCCGGACATGCCGATGATCTGCTCGGCCGAGATGTTGGCGGCGATCAGCGAGGCGCCGATGGCCCACCAGGGCAGGCTCTTTGAGGCGAGGAAATAGTCGGTGGTGGTTTTGGCGTGACCCGGCCGCTCGCGCGACACCCACTGGGCCAGCGCGAAGATCGATACGGCGTAGACGCCGAGGATCGCCAGATCCAGCGGTGCGAGCGACATGGGACCTCCCCTCCCGACGGCCCGTGGTCCGGGCGGCGGGGCCACGCTAGGCCCTCCCGATGTCACCCGCAACGAGTATTTCATGGGTGCAGACTGATTTCACTGGCGACAACTCACGACCCTGCCTAGGCTGCGGATCGAGGAGGACCGACGATGACCGACGACGACGACGCGGAGACCGGGCGCAAGTACCGGGCGCCCGCCCTCGAGAAGGGCCTCGACGTGCTTGAGCTGCTGGCCGCGCGCGGGGAGCCCATGACCCCTTCGCAGATGTCGGCGGCGCTGGGCCGCTCGGTCAGCGAGCTGTTCCGCATGATCCAGGTGCTGGAGTTCCGCGGCTATATCGAGCAATCCGGCGGCAGCTACAGCCTGAGCAACCGGCTCTTCACCCTCGGCCTGGCGCGGGCCCCGACACGCAGCCTGACCGAGCTGGCCCTGCCGCAGATGAAGGCTCTCGCTCACGACGTCACCCAGTCGTGCCATCTGGTGGTGCCCACGGACGACCAGATCGTCGTCATCGCCCGGGTCGAGGCGCCCGGCGACCTCGGCTATTCGGTGCGGGTCGGCTACCGCCGCAACCTGATCGAGGCCACCTCGGGCCTGCTGTTCTACGGCCTCGCGGCGGCCGGAACCCGGGCGGCGCTCCACGCGCGTCTGACCGAGGCCTTCGGGACGAAGCGGGTGCGAAGCTTCGCCGAGGCCGCCGAGGCGGCAGGGGCGGCCGGGCATGCGGTGCGCCAAAGTGACTTTGTACGGGGCGTCACCGACCTGGCGGCGCCCATCCTCGGGCCGGACGGGATCGAGGCCACCCTGATCATCCCCTACATCGACCGCACGCCGCCGACGCCGCCGGCCGAGGAGGTGCTGCAGCGGATGCTGGAAGTCACCGCCGCCCTGTCGGATGACCTCGGCGCCCCGCCGGTCGCGCCCCGCTCCCGGAGCCAGCCCGCATGAGCGCCATCTATCCCGATCTGAATGGTCGCACCGTGCTGGTCACCGGCGGGGCCGGCGGCATCGGCGAGGCCATCGCCCGCGCCTTCCACGCCCAGGGCTGCCGCGTCGGGGTGCTCGACCTCGACGTCGCCCGCGGCGAGGCCCTGGCCGCCGAGCTGGGGCCGCGCCTGACGTTCGTCGCCTGCGACCTGACCGACGTGCCGGCGCTCAAGGCGGCGGTCGCCGCGGTGCGCGCGGCCCTGGGGCCGGTCCATGTGCTGGTCAACAACGCCGCCCATGACGAGCGCCACGCCACGCTGGAGGTCACCGAGGCCTACTGGGACCAGCGCATGGCGGTGAACCTGAAGCACCAGTTCTTCGCCGCCCAGACAGTGCTGCCGGACATGATCGCCGCCAGCGGCGGGGCCATCATCAATCTGGGCTCGACCTCGTGGATGATCGGCCAGGGGGGCATGGCCGCCTACACCGCCTGCAAGTCGGCGGTGCTGGGCCTGACCCGCTCGCTGGC
>CAZUXK010000046.1:0-12512 GCA_964624025.1 uncultured Brevundimonas sp. | reverse complement strand
TGCCTCAGAGGGCGGCGGCGATGCCGCCCAGGGTCTCGCCCAGCGCCGTCAGACGCCGCTGCGCCGCCGCGTCGCCGCTCGACGGCAGCCGCCCGGCCAGCGCCCGCAGGGTCCGGGCCGTCGCCGCATCGCGGGTCCCGGCGGTCATGCGGGCCTCGGCCGCCGCCAGGGCCGCGGTCAGCTCGCCGGCCAGGGCCGCGTCGAGGCTGGAGGTGCGGGCCAGCTGGTCCATGTAGGCGCGGGCGATGACCGGGTGGGCCGGCCAGCGCACCGGGAACTGCTGCTGCGGATTGAAGGTCCCGCCCTGGTCGGCCATGGCCGCCGCGGCGATCTCGTTGGCGGTCAGGTGTTCGCTCGGCGTCAGCTCCAGCACGTCGAGACCGCGCACGATCTCGGTGCCGTAGATGCGGCCGTCGTACCAGTAGGTCGACCAGTAGCCGCCGACGATCGAATGGCGGGCGTCGACCGGCCCGCGGTCGAAGAAGGCGATCTCGACCGGGTTGGCGGAGTCGGTGAAGTCGAGCACCGAGACGCCGCCCTGGTACCAGGCCTGGACGAACACGTCGCGGCCCGGGACCGGCACGATCGAGCCGTTGTGGGCGACGCAGTTCTCGACGTCCGACTGCGGGGCCGGGATCTTGTAGTAGCCGCGCCGCTCCAGCTTGCCGTCGACGATGTCATAGATGGCGTTGGCGCCCCAGGTCATGGGGTCCTGCACCCGGCAGCGCGGCCGCACCCCGCCGCCCCACTCGTCGGTGAAGATCACCTTGGCGCCGTCGTTGCTGAAGGTGGCCGAGTGCCAGTAGGCGAAGCCCGGGTCGTTGACCGCATCGATCCGGCGCGGGGCGCGCGGGTCGGCGATGTCGAGGATGATGCCGTTGCCCGAGCAGGCCCCGGCGGCGAGGTTGGCGCTCGGGAAGACGGTGATGTCGTGGCACTGGTCGGTGCGGCTGGTGGTCTGGGTGCCCTCGCCGTGGTCGCCGCCCTGCCACAGGCCGGCGATGCGGCCGGTGGCGTCGTCGGCGAAGACGCGCGGGCTGTCGACGATGCGCGCGGCGGCCGGATTGGCCACCGGGATCTCGATCACATCGATGCTGAACAGGGCGGTGCGGTCGTCGCCGAGCAGGGCGCCGACGCAGCCGGGCAGCTCGCGCTCGTCGCGCACCCCGGCGGTGCCGGAATTGTAGACCACGATGCTGCGCTCATCGGCGGAGACCACCGAATGAGTGTGCGAGCCGCGGCAGGTCTGGACCTGACCCACCTGCGCCGGGGCCGCCGGGTTGGAGATGTCGAAGATGCGCAGGCCGCGGAAGCGCTCGGGGCTGACGCGCTCGCTGACGCCCTGGCGGCCGCAGTCGACCCGGCCGCTGGTCTGCTCGACCGACATGATCAGCAGGTCGCCGACAATCGACACATCGCCCTGGCCGCCGGGGCAGACCACCGAGCTGATCAGGGCCGGAGCCTGGCCGTCGGCCAGCCGGTACAGGCTGAAGCCGTGGTAGTTGCCGACCGCCATCAGGTCGCCGGAGAAGGCCAGGTCGGTGTTGGCGAAGTTGAGGAACGGCCCGCGCTGGCCGAAGCGGCCCTCGCCCGGGTCGCTGCTGCCGCGTGCGTCGCCGCCGCGCGCCTCTTCCGCCGGAATGGCCGGCGGCAGGCCGGCCGGGTTGGCGGCGTCGTAGAAGCCGACCGGCTTGGGCAGGGTGTGGGCCAGACGCATGTTCGAGGCCGCCTCGCCGGCGTCGCGGAAGCCCTCCGCGAGGGTCGAGCGCGGATCGTCGGACAGTCCGCGCAGCAGGGTGGTCATGCGCCGGATCTCGGCCTGCTGCTCGTTGGTGATGTCGTTGGCGAAGTCGTACAGCACCGGGTCGTAGGCCGAGCCCGGGCGCGAGAACAGGTCGGAGACCATCTCCACCGCCCCCTCGTGGTGGGCGATCATCAGGCGCAGGAACAGGCGGTCGAAGGCGACGCCCTCGGCCCCCGCCAGCTCGGCCATCTGCGCCGGGGTGGCCATGCCGGCCATGGCCATCACGGCCGGCGTCCCGTGGCCGGCGTGACCGGCGTGGGCGTCATGGCCCCCGTGCCCTTCGTGGCCGGCGTGGGCGCCGTGGTCCGCGGTCGGATCGGGGGCGTGCTCGCCGCGCTCGGTCAGCCAGCTGCGCATGAAGGCGATCTCGTCGCCCTGGGAGGCGTCGATGCGGCCGGCGATGTCGACCAGCTCCGGCCGGTTGGTGCGGCCGCGCACCAGGGCCGCCATCTCCACCGCCTGCTGATGGTGGTGGATCATGCCCTGCATGAAGGCCACATCATCGGCCGAGTAGCGGTTGTCGGCGATGCGGGTCGCCTCTGCCGCGGTGATCGCCCGCACCGGCTGGCCGGGGGCGCCCGGCTGGACGATCGGGGCCTGCTGGGCCCAGGCCGACCCGGCGGCGGCGGTCAGGCTGAGCAGCGAGACCCCGAGAACAAGACGAAGACGGGCGGCGGCGGAACGGGCCATGCGTGAACTCCCCATACGTTGGCGGGCCGGACCCTAGCACGGGCGCGCCCGGCGCCTAGCCAGCCGAGGGCGACGCGTCGCCGCCCCCCTTTGCCTCGTATTCGGGGTCTGCGAAGACAGGCGCATGAGCTTCAAACCGCTGTTTTCTCGCGCCCTCGCCCTCGATCCGGGGCGGCTGCATTTCGCCGCCCACAGCCACCATCTGTGGCCCGACGCCAGCTTCGAGGGGCAGATGCAGGCGTGGGAGGACGCCAACCGCCACGCCGACCGCAAGTGGGACCTGCTGTTCGGCGAGGTCTGGCCCGAGGCCCAGGCGCATGTGGCGCGCGAACTGGCCCTGCCGGATGCATCGACCGTGGCCTTCGCCGGGTCGACCCACGATTTCCTCGTGCGGATCGTCTCGGGCCTGGCGCGGCGGCCGGTGCGGATCCTGACCACCGACGGCGAGTTCCACGCCTTCCGCCGCCAGGCGGCGCGCTGGGAGGAGGCGGGCGAGGCGGTGGTGACGCGCGTCCCGACCGCCCCGGTCGACACCCTGGCCGAGCGTTTCGTCGCCGCCGCGCGGGATGGCGCCTTCGACCTGATCGTCATCAGCCAGGTCTTCTTCCGCAGCGGCTGGAGCTTCGACGGCGTCGCGGCCCTGGCCGCGCTCGCCCGGCCGGAGGGGCCATGGGTGGTAGTCGATGGCTACCACAGCTTCATGGCCGTCCCGACCGACCTGTCGGGGGTCGCCGACCGCATCTTCTATGTCTCCGGCGGCTACAAGTACGCCATGAGCGGCGAGGGGGCCGGGCTGCTGCACGCGCCGCCGGGCTATTGCGAGCGGCCGGTGATCACCGGCTGGTTCGCCGAGTTCGGCAATCTGCAGGGGCCGCCGGACGGGGTGCAGTACCGCGCCGATGCGGGCCGCTTCCTCGGGGCCACCTATGACTTCACGCCCCTGTACCGCTTCAACTTCGTGCGGCGGATGCTGGACGCCGAAGGGCTGACGACCGCCGCGATCGCCGACCACGCCCGGGGCCTGCAGGCGCGCTTCCAGACGGCCATCGCAGCGGGCGCGGCCGGACGGCTGGCGGAGGCCGAGCTCGTCAATCCGGTCGCCGGCGACGGTCCGCGGGCGCGCTTCCTGGCCGTGCGCCACCCCGAGGCCCAGGCCTGGCGGGCGAAGCTGCTGGAGGCCAATGTCGTCACCGACGTGCGCGAGGACATCCTGCGCTTCGGCTTCGGCCTCTACCAGGACACGGAGGACGTCGACCGGCTGGCCGAGGTCTGCGCCCGGGTCCTGTGACGCGGTCTCAGAAGAAGGTGGTTTCCTCGTCCTGCCGGGCCTGCGGCGGCGGCGGTGCGACGGTCGGCGCGGCCGAACCTTCCGGCGGCGGGCTGGCCTCGGCAGGCAGTTCGGGCAGGGGGGCGTTCAGGTCGGGATAGGCAGGCGCCGCCGCGGCCGAACCGGGCCCCGCGATCTCGCCCGCCGGCGCAGCCTCGCGCACCTGGTCGGGCGCGCCGAGATCGTCGCGGATGAACACCCAGGAGCGGCTGTCGGCGCAGGCGCAGGCCTTGAGGAAGCCCTCGCGGTCGCGCCACAGCACGATCGGATAGCCCGACGGCACGCCGTTGTCCTGAAGCAGGGCGCCCAGCTGGTCGACGAAGTCGCGGCCGGCCAGCACCACCGCCGACCGCGCCAGGTTGCCGTCGGCGTCGGGCACGCCGGCGGCGGTCCAGTCGCGCACCGGGGTGGCGGTCCAGCGGGCATAGAGGTCCCAGTCGCGGCTGAGCCACAGCTCGGCCACCGTGGCCCGCTCGGCCGCGGTCGACTGGGCCAGGCCCTCACGGTCGGCCCGGGCGAAGACGATGATGCGCGGCTCGGCTCCGGCGGCGCGCAGCTTGGCGAACTCCTCGGCCTCGTAGCGCTGGCCGGCGGTGTTCTCGCGGAAGGTCACGACATAGACCGGCTCGCCGCCGCCGCCGGGCGACAGCCACGAGGCCTCGTCGAGCAGGCGCTGGATCTCGGCCTGGCCGCGGGTGATCGTCACCGGCTGGAAGCGGGCGTAGAAGTTCCAGTAAGCCCAGTAGCCGCCGACGGCGAGGACCAGGCCGATCAGCGCGGCCAGGGCGGACCAGACGAGGAAACGGCGCAACGGGGCTCTCCAGCTTGACGCTACCGGTTAACGCCTACCACTGAAATGCGCTGCCTCGAAGACACGGATGCGCGAAGGGCTCAGAGCATGGCCGGAATGACGCGGTCCGGCGGGCGGTGACCGTTCTGGTAGGTCATGACGTTGAGGATGACCCGGTCGCCCATGTCCTGGCGCGCTTCCTGGGTGGCCGAGCCGAGGTGCGGCAGCAGCACAACATTGGCCCGGTCGCGCAGGCCCGGGTGCACCTCCGGCTCGTGCTCGAACACGTCCAGACCGACTCCCGACAGCCGGCCGGCGGCGACCGCCTCCGCCAGCGCCGCCTCGTCGATCAGCTCGCCGCGGGCGGTGTTGATCAGGATGGCGTGCGGCTGCAGCCGTGCCAGCCGCTCGGCGGACATCAGTTGTTGGGTCTAGCGCGTCGCCGGGCAGTTCAGCGAGATCACGTCCATGCGCGACAGCATCTGGTCCAGATCGTCCCACCAGGTGGCCGACAGCTCCTCCTCGACCGCCGCCGAGACCCGCTTGCGGTTGTGGTAGTGGACCTGCAGGCCGAAGGCGCGGGCGCGCCGGGCCAGGGCCTGGCCGATGCGGCCCATGCCGACGATGCCCAGACGCTTGCCCCACAGCTTGCGGCCGCACATCCAGGTCGGGGTCCAGCCCTGGAACTCGCCGCGCGCCATCACCGCCGCGCCCTCGACGAGGCGCCGGCTGACGGCGAGGATCAGGCTCATGGCCAGGTCCGCCGTGTCCTCGGTCAGGACGCCGGGGGTGTTGGTGACGATCAGGCCCCGGCCGACCGCCGCCTCGATGTCGATGTGATCCACCCCCGCCCCGAAGTTGGCGATCATCTTCAGCTGCTTGCCGGCCCCGGCGATCAGGTCGGCGTCGATGCGGTCCGTGATGGTCGGCACCAGCACCTCGGCGCGCTGCAGGGCGTCGGCCAGGGCGGCGCGGTCGAACGGGCGGTCGGCGAGGTTGAGCTCGGCGTCGAACAGCTCGCGCATGCGGGTCTCGACCGCGTCGGGCAGGCGGCGGGTTAAGACGACCTTAAGCTTGCGGGCGGACATCTGGGCTGTTCCCTCGAGGCCCGCGCTCACGGCGGGTTACAGGGTCTCTAGCAAAGCCGCCGCCGCCGTCCAAAGCCCGATGCGTCGCTTCCTCATCCTGTTGCCGCTCGCGCCCCTCGCCCTCGGCCTCGCCGGGGCCGCGACCATGCCCGATGGCCGGCCCACGCCGAGCGAGCTGCCGGTGCCGCGCTGGCTCAGCCTCAAGTCGGACGAGGTCCGCGCCCGGGCCGGTCCCGGGCTGGATCATCGCATCCTGTGGGAGTATCGCGCCGCCCGCCTGCCGGTGCAGGTGGTCGCCGAGACCCGCGAGTGGCGCAAGATCTGCGACCCGGACGGGGCGGTCGCGTGGGTCCACCGCAGCGTCGTTTCCAGCCGCCGCAGCGCCTTCAACCCGACCTTCCAGCCGGTCGAGCTGCGCGCCCGGCCCGACACGGGTGCGCGGGTGGTGGCCCGCCTGTCGGCCCGCTCGCTGATCGCGCTGGACGACTGCGAGGACGGCTGGTGCCGGGTCGCCGCCGGGCGGTTGAAGGGCTGGGTCCCGGACACGGCGGTGTGGGGAACGGCGGAGCCGGCCCTGTGCGACGCCCTCGCCCCGGCCGGGATGCCGGGCGCGATGCGAGGGCAAGCCGGGCGTTGAGCCCGCGGCCTGCGTCGTATAGGCACGGCGCCAGACGACTGGAGGCCGATGCGTGAACACTTCCCCTTATCCCGGCGCGTTTGACCGCGACGCCCTGCTGGCCTCGGGCCGCGGCGAGCTGTTCGGCCCGGGCAACGCCCAGCTGCCGGCCCCGCCGATGCTGATGTTCGACCGCATCACCACCATCACCGGCGACGGCGGCGAGCACGGCAAGGGCTATGTCGAGGCCGAGCTGGATATCCATCCGGACCTCTGGTTCTTCCAGTGCCACTTCATCAACGACCCGGTGATGCCGGGCTGCCTCGGCCTCGACGCCATGTGGCAGCTGGTCGGCTTCTTCCTTGGCTGGACCGGGGCCCCGGGCCGCGGCCGGGCGCTGGGCGTCGGCGAGGTCAAGTTCACCGGCCAGGTGACGCCCGACATCCGCAAGGTGGTCTACAAGGTCCACCTCAAGCGCGTGATCAACCGCCGCCTGGTCATGGGCATCGCCGATGGCGTGCTCGAGGCTGACGGCGAGGTCATCTACACCTGCCAGGACATGCGCGTCGGCCTGTTCCAGACGAAGGACGGCGGCGAAACCGCCGCTGGCTGAGTTGACTTGAGGGGCGGCGCCAGATCGCCCATCTGCAGAATTCATAGGGAAGGTTCATCCGCATGCGGCGTGTCGTCGTCACCGGTCTCGGCATCGTCTCCTCCATCGGCGGCAACGCGCGCGAGGTGACCGACAGCCTGCGCCAGGCACGCTCGGGCGTGGTCGCCGCGCCGGAGTACGCCGAGCTCGGCTTCCGCTGCCAGGTGCACGCCCCGCCGGCCATCGGCGACTGGACCGAGAATGTCGACCGCCGCGCCGCCCGATTCCTCGCCGCCGGCACGGCCTGGGCCCACATCGCCTTCGAGGAGGCCCTGGCCTCGTCCGGCCTGACGCCGGAGGAGATCAAGGATCCGCGCATCGGCCTGATCGTCGGCGAGGGCGGCCCCTCGACCCGGGTCATCCTCGAGGCCGCCCAGATCACCCGCGAGAAGGGCCCCAAGCGCATCGGCCCGTTCGCCGTGCCCAAGGCCATGGCCTCGGGCCCCTCGGCGGTGCTGGCGACCTGGTTCGAGCTGAAGGGCGTGAACTATTCGATCAGCTCGGCCTGCGCCACCAGCGCCCACTGCATCGGCGCCGCCGCCGACCAGATCGCCTGGGGCCGCCAGGACGTGGTGTTCGCCGGCGGCTGCGAGGACCTCGACTGGTCGATGTCCAACCTGTTCGACGCCATGGGCGCCATGTCGAGCAAGTTCAACGACACCCCGGCCGTGGCCAGCCGCGCCTATGACGTCGACCGCGACGGCTTCGTCATCGCCGGCGGCGCCGGCATCGTCGTGCTGGAGGAATACGAGCGGGCGAAGGCGCGCGGCGCCAACATCATCGCCGAGGTGGTCGGCCACGCCGCCAACTCCGACGGCTACGACATGGTGGCCCCCTCGGGCGAGGGCGCCGAGCGCTGCATGCGGCTGGCCATGGAGATGGCCGGCAACCGGCGCATCGACTACCTCAACCCGCACGGCACCTCGACCCCGGTGGGCGACAGCAAGGAGATGGGCGCGGTGCGCAACGTCTTCGGCGACGCCGCCCCGATGATCTCCTCGACGAAGTCCCTGACCGGCCACAGCCTCGGCGCCGCCGGGGCCCAGGAGGCGATCTACAGCCTGCTGATGCTGCAGAACGGCTTCGCCGCCGAGAGCGCCCACATCCAGACGCTCGACCCCGAGTTCGACGGGATGCCGATCCTGCGCGCCCGCCACGACGGCGAGCTGACCACGGTCATGTCCAACAGCTTCGGTTTCGGCGGCACCAACGCGACGTTGATCCTGAGCAAGGTGTGAGAGGGCGGGGGTGACCGCCTTTTCCGACTTCATCGTCTTTGCTGACGAGAGCGGATCACCTGTTCTTGAAAATCCAGACCCGACGTTCCCCGTCTTCGTCCTGAACTGTGTTCTGGTGTCCAAGGCGGTTTACGCGGACAGGGTCGTGCCAGCGCTCCAACGGCTGAAGTTTGGAGCGGTGGGGCACGACCAGATCATTCTGCACGAGCGGGACATTCGCCGTCAGCAGAATGCGTTCGCCTTCCTTCAGGCCGATCCGGTGCAACGGGAGGCCTTTATCGAGGCCCTGAACGGCGTCGTTGCCGATGCGGAGATGACCGTTGTCGCCGCTGTGATCGACAAGATCCGCCTCTCCGAACGATATGCGCAGCCATGGAGCCCCTACGAACTGGCGCTGCACTTTTGCATGGAAGCCCTCCTGGAGCGCCTGCTGGCGGCAGGGCAGGAGGGGCGACTTGTCCATGTTGTGTTCGAGAGTCGCGGCAGGAAGGAGGATGAAGAGCTGGAGTTACAGTTCCGACGCATCGCGGGTAATCAGGCCCAGTGGGGCTACAAGCACGTTGATTTCTCTGCGCTTCACTGGGAGCCGTTGTTCGTCGACAAGCGATGCAATTCGTCCGGACTGCAGTTCGCCGACCTTATGGCGCGTCCGCTGGGCCTGAAGGCTTTGCGGCCGCTTCAGCCCAACCGCGCCTTCGATGTGTTGCGCCCGAAGCTTGCTGGAGGGGCTTTCAAGGTCTTTCCCTGACGCCACATAGCAGAAGGGCCTCCGAGGCACCCCGGAAGCCCAGCGCCGACCGAGAAACCCCAGTCCATTTGCGGCAAACAGTATACCATCAAGGTGATTTTGTCGATGTCGCCGGCAAGCCGGGCGCCGGGACCCGGGCATTGCCCTTGCGAAGCCCTTGTCTGGAAACCTTGCCCTGACGCCGGACCCCTACATCCTGTTCCTGCTGGGCCTCGGGGCGCTGGTCATCCTCGTCAGCTGGGCCCCGAAGGGGCTGCAGCGGGCCCCGCTGTCGCTGGCCATCCTGTGCGTCGGCATCGGCGTGGCGGTGTTCAGCCTCGACTGGCTGTCGTTCGACCCCGATCCGCGCACCTGGGACACCGTAACCGAGCGCATGGCCGAGCTGGTCGTCATCGTCTCCCTGATGGGGGCGGGGCTGAAGCTGGACCGGCGGCTGGGCTGGAAGGCCTGGGGCCCGACCTGGCGGCTGCTGGCCATCGCCATGCCCATCACCATCGCCCTCGTCGCCTGGCTGGGCGTGGGCGCGCTGGGCTTGAGCCTGCCGATGGCGCTGCTGCTCGGGGCGTCGCTGGCCCCTACCGACCCGGTGCTGGCCGCCGACGTCCAGACCGGCCCGCCGGGCTCGGGCGAGAACAGCGAGGTGCGCTTTCACCTGACCGCCGAGGCGGGGCTGAACGACGCCCTGGCCTTTCCCTTCGTCAACCTCGCCATCGTCGCCGCGGCGGGCGGGCTGGCGCTGGGGCCGCAGCTGGCCGAGTGGGCCCTCGTCGATGTGGTGTGGAAGCTGGCGGCCGGGCTCGGCATGGGGGTGCTGGTGGGGCGCGCCCTCGGCTGGCTGATGTTCAGCGGCCGGCCGAACGCCCTGGCCGGGGTCGCCGACGGGCTCGTGGCGCTGGGGGTCACCCTGCTGGCCTACGCCCTGACCGAGCTGGTGCACGGCTACGGCTTCCTCGCCGTCTTCGTCGCCGCCCTGACCATCCGCAACGCCGAGCGCGACCATGCCTATCACCAGGAGCTGCACGACTTCGCCGAGCAGGTCGAGAAGCTGCTCATGCTGCTGCTGCTGGTGCTGTTCGGCGGGGCCATCGCCAACGGCCTGTTCGACGCCCTGACCTGGACCGACGGCCTCGTCGCCCTCGCCATCCTGCTGCTGGTGCGCCCGGTTGCGGGCTACCTGTCGCTGATCGGGGCCCCGCTGCGACGACGCGAGAAGGCGGCCATCGCCTTCTTCGGCATCCGCGGCATCGGCACGGTCTACTATGTGGCCTACGGGCTGAACCACGGCGACTTCGGCTCCAGCGAGCGGCTGTGGGCCCTGGTCGGGCTGGTCATCCTCGGCTCGATCGTGCTGCACGGGGTCAGCTCCACCCCCCTGCTGCGGCTGGCCGAACGCCGCTGAGCCGCTTGGCAGGCGCGCGCCCGCCCTGCTAACCCTCGCCGCCTCATTGCGAAGGGAGATCCCCATGGCCGAGTCCGGCTGGAACATGCCCAAGGGCGAGCTGATGAAGGGCAAGAAGGGCCTGGTGCTCGGGGTGGCCAACGCCAACTCGATCGCCTGGGGCATCGCCTCGCAGCTGGCCGCCCAGGGCGCCGAGCTGGCCTTCACCTACCTCGGCGAGGGGCTGGAGCGCCGGGTGCGCCCGCTGGCCGAGAGCGTGGGCGCCAAGCTGATCGTCCCGGCCGACGTCACCGACGACGCCTCGATGGACGCCCTGTTCGCCGAGGTCGAGAAGACCTTCGGCACGCTCGACTTCGTGGTCCACTCGGTGGCCTTCGCCAACAAGAACGAGCTGCAGGGCAGCTTCGTGGACAACACCACCCGCGACAGCTTCCTGCTGGCCATGAACATCTCGGTGTTCAGCTTCGTCGATGTGGCGAAGCGGGCGGCGCGGCTGATGCCGGACGGCGGCTCCATGATCACCCTGACCTACCTCGGGTCCGAGCGCGCCATCCCCAACTACAACACCATGGGCGTGGCCAAGGCCGGGCTGGAGGCCGCCACCCGCTACATCGCCCGCGACCTGGGGCCGAAGAACATCCGCGTCAACGCCATCTCGGCCGGGGCCATGCGCACCCTGTCGCTGGCGGGCATTTCCGGCGGCCGCGGCATGCTGTCGAAGGGCCGCGAGATGTCGGCCATGAAACAGGACACCTCGATGGAAGGCGTGGCCGGCTGCGCCCTGTGGCTGCTGTCCGACCTCGGCCTGTCGACCACCGGCGAGGTGGTCCACGTCGACGCCGGCTTCCACATGATGGGCCTGTCGGGCGACGACGAGGCGTGACGCCGATTTAACTTGCCGGGCGCGGCGGGCCGGATCAGCTTCCGGTTGTCGTTGCGCCCGCGGGGGCGCGCTGTCGGGGAGCCCGCCGCATGGCCCTGCGTTCGTCCGTCGCTGCTGCTCTCGCCCTGACCCTCGCCTGCGGCGGCGCCGGGATGGCCTCTGCCCAGACACCGGACCAGACCCCCGCGGCGACGCCTGATCCGGCGGAGGGCGTCACCACCGTCGACGCGATCATCGTCGAGGCGCGCCTGTCCGGGGCGCCGATCTGGGAGATCTCCGACGGCGCTGCGACCCTGATCCTGGTCGGCGACCTGCGCGCCCCGCCGGAAGAGACGCCGTGGGATCCGGCCCCGCTGCAGGCGGCGGTGGGTCGGGTCGATGCGGTGCTGTTCGGCACCCGGGTGCAGGGCTCCTTCTCCGATCTCCTGCGCCTGATGTGGCGCATCCGCACCCTGACCCGCCTGCCCGAGGGGCGGACCACGGCGGACTATCTGTCGCCGGAGATGCAGGCGCGGCTGGACGCCCTGGAGGCGCAGTATCGCCAGAATTACGACCGCGACGGCCTGCTGGTGACCGGCATCGACCTGCTGCGCGACCGGCTCCGTTTCGAGCGGGACACAGGGCCGAGCGCCGGGACGGTGGTCGAACGCACCGCCCGGCGGGCGCGCATCCCGGTGCGGCCGGTCATCGCCGGGCGCGGCGACGAGCTGGTCGACAACCTGCTGACCGCGCCGCCGGAGACCCACCGCCCCTGTCTGGAGGCGGCCGTCGCCGCCACCGAGGACGGCCGCGAGGGCATGGTCCAGCGCGGCCGCGACTGGACCCGGCTGCGCGTGCCGGAGGTGCGCCAGAACGCGCTGGAGCAGGCGCTGGAGCAGTGCTGGCCGTGGGGCGACCCGCGCACCGGGGCCGACTTCCGCGCCGCCTGGCTGGCCGAGATCGAGACGGCCCTGACCGGCGACGCCGTGGTCATGGGGGTCGGGCCGCTGGGCCTGCTGGCCGAGCCCGACGGCGTGCTCGACCGGCTGGAGGCCCGCGGCTATGTCATCGACGGCCCGATGTGGCGGGAGTGAGCCCGGCTTGACCGTGGGGCGCCCCCGGACAAGTCTGGCCTGACCGGCCGCGAGGGCCGGACGGGGAGGCCGCCATGGCGCACAGGTTCGAAGTCTACAAGGACAAGGCCGGGGAGTTCCGGGTCCGCTTCAAGTACAATGCCGAGATCATCTTCTCGACCGAGGGCTATTCGGACCGGTCGGGGGCGAAGCGGGCGATCGAGT
>CAZUXK010000045.1:0-17792 GCA_964624025.1 uncultured Brevundimonas sp. | reverse complement strand
CCCGGCGCACCCCCCGTTGGGGGGGGGGGCGACCGCGCCCCGCCCGCCCTGGCCCCCGCCCCCCCCGAGCGCCAGCGTCGCGGATCTCGCCCCCCTCCACCGCCTTCGGCGGTCCCCCTCCCCCTGCGGGGGAGGAATGGCGCGGCGCCGGCCTGCGCCGAATGGCGTCTTCTCCGGCGGGGGGAGACGGGATAAGCGCAGGGAAACCGGAGTCTTCCCATGCATCTCGCCCGTTTTCCGCGCGTCCGCCTGGCGCATCTGCCGACCCCGCTGGAGCCCGCGCCGCGGCTGTCGGACGCCCTGCGCGTCGACGTCTGGATCAAGCGCGACGACTGCACGGGGCTGGCCGGCGGCGGCAACAAGACGCGCAAGCTGGAGTTCCTGCTCGGGGCGGCGCTGGAGGCGGGGGCCGACACCCTGGTGACCCAGGGCGCGACCCAGTCCAACCACGTGCGCCAGACGGCGGCGGCCGCGGCGGCCCATGGTCTGGCCTGCGAGATCATCCTCGAGGACCGCACCGGCTTCACCGCGGCCGACTATGTGGAGAACGGCAACGTCCTGCTGGACCGGCTGTTCGGGGCCGCGATCGGCGTCGTGCCCGGCGGCTCGGACATGACCGCCGAGCTGGAGATCACGGCCGGGGCGGTGCGCGCCCGCGGCGGGACCCCCTATGTCATCCCCGGCGGCGGGTCGAACCCGATCGGCGCGCTCGGCTATGTCGACTGCGCCCGGGAGATCGTCACCCAGGCCGACGAGATGGACCTGCAGATCGACCGCATCATCACCGCCACCGGCAGCGCCGGCACCCATGCCGGTCTGGTGGCCGGGCTGGCGGTGATGGGGGCGGACATCCCGGTGCTCGGCATCGGCGTGCGCGCCCCGAAGCCGAAGCAGGAGGAGAATGTCCTCAAGCTGGCGCGCGAGACGGCCGCCCTGCTGGGCCGTCCCGACGCCGTGACGCCGGAGATGGTGGTGGCCGACTGCGACTATGTGGGCGAGGGCTACGGCTTCGTCGACGACAAGGTGATCGAGGCCCTGACCCTGGCGGCGCGCAGCGAGGGGCTGCTGCTGGATCCGGTCTATTCGGCCAAGGCCATGAAGGGGCTGATCGCCCTGGCCGGCCAGGGGCGCTTCGCCGACGAGACGGTGGTGTTCCTGCACACCGGCGGGGCCCAGGGACTGGCCGGCTATCAGTCGCAGCTGACCGGCGCGCTCGCGTGAAGACTCTCGGCGTGCTCGGCGGGATGGGGCCGGCGGCCACGGTGGCCTTTCTGGCGCGGCTGCAGGCCCTGACCCCGGCGACCGGGGACGCGGACCATGTCCGGGTGCTGATGGACCTGAACCCGCATGTGCCGGACCGCAACACCCGGCCGGGCGAGGCGGAGGTCGAGCTGGGCGCCATGGCGCGGCGGCTGGCGGCGGCGGGGGCCGAGGTGCTGGCCATGCCGTGCAACACCGCCCACGCCCAGGCGGCGGGCATCCGCGCGGCGGGCCTGCCCTTCATCGACATGATCGCCGCGACCACGGCGGCGGCGAAAGCGACCGGGGCGGCCGCGATCGGGGTGCTGGCCACCGGCGGCGGGCGGGCGCTCTACGCCCCGGCCCTGACCGCGGCGGGGCTGACGCCGGTGCTGCTGGCCGAGGCCGACCAGGCCCGCTTCATGGCCCTCGTTTATGCGGTCAAGGCCGGGGACGTCGGTCCTGAAAGGCGGGCGGAGATGCGGGCGCTGGGCCAGGCGCTGCTGGCGGCCGGGGCCGGCGCGGTGATCGCCGGCTGCACCGAGGTGCCGCTGCTGCTCGCGCCCGACGACCTCGACGCGCCGCTGGTCGACAGCGCCGAGGTGCTGGCCCGGGCCTGTGTGGAGATGTGCCGGTAAGGGCGCTCTCCTCCCCCGCCTGCGGGGGGGAGGATAGAGGGGTCAGTGCCCTGCCACGGCCCCCGCCTCGTGCCGCGCCTTGCTGCGGGCGGCGGCGAGGGCGAACACGGTCAGGACGGCGTAGCCGGCCAGCGGCACATAGAAGACCGGGTTCAGGGTGGCGGAGGCGTCGGCCACCATGCCGCCGAGGATCGGCAGGACGGCGCCGCCGACGATGGCGGTGCACAGCAGGCCCGAGGTGGCCGAGGCCGGGGCCCCCGAGCGCTCCAGCGTCAGGGTGAAGATGGTCGGGAACATGATCGAGTTGAAGAAGCCGATGCCGATGGCGGCGTAAGCGGCCGTCTCGCCGGAGGTCTGGGTGACCACGAGGCACAGGGCCGCGGCGATCGCCGTGTTGATGGTCAGCAGCACCCCGGCGCGGACCCGGGTCATCAGCAGGGCGCCGATGAAGCGGCCGACCATGGCCCCGCCCCAGTAGAGGCTGACCATGCGCCCGGCGTCGACCTCTGCCAGACCGAGGATGGAGGGGCTGGCGAGGAAGTTGGTCAACAGGCCGCCGATGGTCACCTCCGAGCCGACATAGACGAAGATGGCGAGGCCGCCGAACAGGGCCCAGGGCGAGGTGAAGGCCTTGAGCGGCGAGGCCATGCCGACATCACCGCCCGCGGCGGCGGCCGCCGCGTTGATCTTCTTGCGGGCGGTGAAGATGAACACCGCGACGACGGCGAAGACGGCGCCGAGGCCGAGGAAGGCCAGGTCGATGCTGCGCAGCGACTCCGCCCGGGTCGAGGCGGTGACCACGGCCCCGGCGGCGAACACCCCGCCGGTCAGCAGCACGGTCGAGCCCAGCCACGGGCCAAGGGTGGTGCCGAGCGAATTGAAGAACTGCGAGAAGTTGAGGCGCGCGTGGGCGGTCTTCGGGGCGCCCAGGGCGGCGACCAGCGGGTTGGCGGCGACCTGCAGCAGGGTCACCCCCGAGGCGATGATGAACAGGGACAGCAGCACGCCCGGATACCAGTCGACGATGGTCGCCACGGGCACCAGCAGGCAGCCCAGCACCATCACCGTCAGGGCGGCGATGATCGACCGGCTGTAGCCCAGCCGGGCCAGCAGGGCGGCGGCGGGCACCGAGACCACGGCATAGGCGATGAACCAGGCCGAGGCGGTCAGGGTCGCCTCGGCGAAGCTGAGGTCGAACACCTTGCGCACCGCGGCGATGAGCGGGTCGATCAGCGAGGTGGCGAAGCCCCAGGCGAAGAAGAGGGTTGTGACATAGGCGAAGGCGAGGCCGGAACCCTTGATCGGGGGCGGCGGCGCGGCGGGGGTTTGGCTCATGACGTGTCCTGCGCCGGCGACCCGGCGGTGCTGCGGTTCCTGGGATGACGTCGGCCGTCCGGCTGCGCCGGTCCTGAGGGGCCGCGGGTTCGCTCGTTGCGGTCGCCCCCTAGGGTGCGACCGGTCGACGCGGGTCTGTTGGCCGGACGTTGGCCCGAACCGGCCGCGGCGCGCAATGACTTTCGGTTTCAGCCGTGCGGCCGGCCGCAGGTCGGACAGGTCGCGACCGGCGCGCCGTAGAGGGCGGACAGGGCCTGCGCGGTCAGGATCTGCGACGCGGGACCGGCCTTCGGCGGGGCCGTCAGCAGCAGCGCCTGATCCTGGCGCACGGCCAGCGCCAGGTCGTGGGTGGCGATGACCACCACGGCGCCGTCCGCGGCGAGGGCGTCGAGGGCGGCGGCGACCCGGGCCGCGTGGACCGGGTCGAGGGTCGCGGTCGGCTCGTCGGCCAGCACCAGCGCCCCCGCCTGCACCACGGTGCGGGCGATCAGCACCAGCTGGCGCTGGCCGGAGGACAGCCGGTCGAACGGCCGCTCGGCGAGGTCGGCGACGCCCAGCCGGTCCAGCGCCGCCTCCGCCGCCGCCAGGTCGGCGTGCGAGGGGCCGGGCGCGAACGGGCTGCGGCCGATGCGGCCCAGCGCCACCATGTGCCGGACCGGGAAGGCCGCCTCGACCTCGCCGGGCGGCGGCAGCAGGGCGGCCGGGCGCGGGGCCGAGAGCGCGCCCCCGAGGGCGGGCTGCAGCCCGGCGAGGGTGCGCAGCAGGGTGGACTTGCCGGCGCCGTTGGGGCCCAGCACGGCCAGCCGCTGACCGGCCGGCAGCGCAAGATCGAGCGGGCCGAGGCGGAACGCCCCGCGGCCTGCCACCAGCGCCTGCGTTCGCAGGCCGCTCACGGCTGTCGCCCCGCGCCGGAGATGAACAGGGCGAGGAAGGCCGGGGCTCCGATCAGGGCCGTCAGCAGCCCGACCGGGATCTCGGCCGGGCCGAAGGCGCGGGCCAGCTGGCCGACGATGAGGGCGAGAGCGGCGCCCAACAGGGCGCTCATCGGCAGCAGGCGCGCGGCGGTCTCGCCGACCAGAAGTCGCGCGGCGTGGGGCGCCAGCAGCCCGATCCAGCCGACGAGGCCGCTGATCGAGACGACCGCCGAGGTGGCGAGGGTGGCGGCGGCGAGCGCCAGCAGGCGCAGGGTCCTGGCCGGCAGGCCCAGCGCCCTGGCTTGGTCCTCTCCCAGCGCCAGCGCGTCGAGCCGCGCACCCAGCGTCAGCAGGACGGCCGCGGCGACCGAGGTCAGGCCGAGCGCCACGGCCGCTTCGGCGAGGCTGGCGCGCGAGAAGGCCCCCAGCAGCCACCAGGTCAGGGTCGGCAGCTCGGTATAGGGGTCGGCCGCCAGCAGGGCGACGCCCAGCAGGGCGGCGGCCAGCGCCCCGACCACCACGCCGCACAGGATCAGGGCCAGCCGCGGATCGCTGCCCCGCACGGCGGCGGCGGCGGTCAGCGCCAGCGCCCCGGCGGCGATCCCGCCGAGGAAGGCGGCGCCCTGCACCGCCCAGGGGGCGAAGCCGGCCAGCAGGGCGAGGGCGGCCCCGGCGGCGGCGCCCGAGGACACTCCGAGCAGGTCGGGCGAGGCCAGCGGATTGCGGAACAGGCCCTGCAGCGTGGCGCCGGCGAGCGCCAGACCGGCGCCGACGACGAGGGCGGTCAGCACCGCCGGCAGGCGCAGGGACAGGGCCAGCTGGGCCGTGGCGTCGCCGCCGCCGGCCGCCGCCGCCAGCAGGCTCGCGGGCGAGGTCGGCAGCGGACCGAGCGTCAGGGCCCCCAGCGCCAGCCCGGCCACGACGGCGAGGGCCACGAGGGGCGCGGCGACCGCCTTGAGCGCGGGGGTCACGCGAGGACCCGGGGCAGCAGGCCGAGCATTTCCTCCGGCGTCGGGCGGCGGTGGTAGAGGCGCTCGTGCAGCCCTGCCACGGTGGCGGCGAGGGCGGGGTCGGGCGGGCCGAGCGGATCGCGCGACCCGAGCCAGGCGAGGCCGATCAGGCGGTTGACCGACGGCGGCCGGTCGATCCAGCCAAAGGGCCGCGAGGCCAGCACCACGATCCGTCGCGGCGCGCCCGAGCGGCGACGGCGCCAGAGCGGCTTGCCGGCGGCCGTGGCCGCGAATCCGGCGTCCTGGGTGACGATCACCTCCGGGTCCCAGGCGGCGAGCTGCTCGGCCGTGACGCGCCCCAGACCGGTCCCGCCCAGGGCGACGTTGGTCCAGCCGGCGGCCTCCAGCGCCTCGACGGCGAGCGCGCCGGGGAAGGCGGTCTCGAGCCCGTCGCCGCTCCGGGCCAGATAGAAGGACGGGCCGCCGCCGCGCGGCAGGGCCGCCAGCAGGCGCTCGGCGTCCGTGGCGCGGGCGTCCCCGACCGCTTCGACACCCAGCAAGCGTCCGGCCTCACGGAAGGCGGCGGGGGTCTGCGACAGCCGGCCGTCGATCAGGTGGTAGGGCAGGTCGAGGGCGGCGCGGGCGCGACGGGCGAGGCCCTGGCTGTCGGCGTCGACATCGCCGTAGTCGAGCGCCAGCGCCGGGCCGAGCGCGGCGGCGGCTTCAAGGTCGATCGGCCGGCCGCCCGAGGCCAGGGCCCCGACCTCGGGCCGGTCGGCGAGGGGGGAGAGCAGGGCCAGCGCCTCGGCACCCGGCCGGCGCGGCCAGCCGATCAGCCGCGCCGGGGCGAGGGCGAAGACCAGCAGGGCGGCCGGCTGGCCCGCGGCCAGCACCCCGCCGTCGCCGACCGGCGCGGGCGCGCGGCCGCACGCGGCCAGGGCTCCCGGGCCGAGAGCGAGGGCGGCGGCGAACAGGGTGCGGCGCGATAGCATGCCGGGGCTCTAGCCGTCCGTCCCGATCCGCACCACCTGGCGCACGGCGCGGCCCTCGGCGAGGCGGTCGAAGGCGGTGTTGAGGTCCTCCAGCCCGATCACGTCCGACACCAGCCGGTCGACCGGCAGCCGCCCCTCGCGGAACAGGCGGATGTAGCGCGGGATGTCGCGGGAGGGCACGCAGGTCCCGATGTAGCTGCCCTTCAGGGTGCGTTCCTCGGCCACCAGCGAGACGATGTTGACCGGCAGGGCGGCGTCGGGCGGCGGCAGGCCGGCGGTGACGGTCAGGCCGCCGCGCCGGGTCATGCGCCAGGCCGCCTCGAGCGCCCGGGCCGAGCCGGCCATCTCGATCGCGACCTCGGCCCCGCCGCCGGTCAGGGCGCGCACCTGTTCGATGGCGTCCGGGGCGCCCGCGTCCACGGTCTGCACCGGGCCGAGGGTGCGGGCCAGCGCCAGCTTCTCCGCCGAGAGGTCGACCGCCACCACCGGGCTGGCCCCGGCCGCGAGGGCCCCCAGCACCGAGGCGAGCCCGACCCCGCCCAGGCCCACCACGACGACGCTCTGGCCCGGCCGTACGGCGGCGGTGTTGACCACGGCGCCCACGCCGGTGAGCACCGCGCAGCCGAACAGGGCGGCGTGCTCGAACGGCAGGTCCGGCTCGACCCGCACCAGCGAGCGGCGCGAGACCACGGCGTGTTCGGCGAAGACCGAGCAGCCGAGGTGATGGTGCACCGGGGCCCCGTCGCGGCTCAGCCGTCGGCCGCCGGCCAGGAGCTCGCCGGCGCCGTTGGCCCGGGCGCCCGGTTCGCACAGGGCGGGCCGGCCCTCGGCGCAGGGCGAACAAGTTCCGCAGGACGGCATGAAGACGGTCACCACATGGTCGCCGACGCTGAGGTCATCGACGCCGGGGCCGAGCGCCTCGACCACGCCGGCGGCCTCGTGGCCCAGCGCCATGGGGACTGGGCGCGGCCGGTCGCCGTTGATGACCGACAGGTCGGAGTGGCACAGGCCCGCGGCGCGCACGGCGATGCGCACCTCGTCCCGCCCCGGCGGGTCGAGCTCGACCTCGGCGAGGGTCAACGGACGGCTGTCGGCATAGGGGCGGCCGGCCCCCACGGCGGTCAGGACGGCGGCGCGGGTCTTCATGGGCTCACCCTAGGCTGCTGACGCGACGTCGGCCAAGATGCGGCGGTGTGGAGGACCGGATGAGCGAGAGGACAGGGGCGAGGCTGCCGCGGGCGCGGCGCGCGGAGTACCGGGTGTTCGCGCCGCTGGACACCCGCTGGGGCGACAACGACGTCTACGGCCACGTCAACAATGTGGTCTACTACGCCCTGTTCGACACGGCGGTGAACCGGTTGCTGATACAGGCCGGGGTGCTGGACATCGCCGCCGGGCCGGTGATCGGGCTGGTGGTCGAGACCGGCTGCCGCTTCCACGCCTCGCTGGCCTTCCCCGACCGGGTCACGGCCGGGGTGCGGGTGGCCCGGGTCGGCAACAGCAGCGTGCGCTACGAGATCGGCCTGTTCCGCGAGGACGAGGACGAGGCCGCTGCCGAGGGCCTGTTCGTCCACGTCTATGTCGATCGCGCCACCCGACGTCCGACGCCGCTGCCGACCCCGCTGCGCGCGGTGGTGGAGGGGTGGGGCGGCTGAGCGTAGCGCCCTTGCTGTCAGGGCTGAGACGGAGCACAATCCAGTCGATGAGCACCTCCAGCGAGACCACACCGGGCAAGTCCGGCAAGGCCAGCGAACGGGTGGCCGGGCGCAGTGCGGCGACGGGCCGTTTTGTGCTGAGACCGGCGTCCAAGGGAAGCTCGATCACGGTCCTGGAAGCGAGCAAGGCCGCCAAGGCCGTTCAGGGCAGAAACAGGTAGTCCTTGGTCTCCCGGCGGGCGACATCGGTCGATGACGTGTTCATCAACTGCCCGTTCGACCTAGATTACCAGCCGATTTTCCGTGCGATTGTGTTCGCGATCTATGCCTGCGGCTTTCGCCCGCGATCGGCCATGGAACTCGACGACGGCGGCCAGACACGGATCGAGAAGCTGTATGGCCTCGTCGAGGAATGCCGGTACGGCATCCACGACCTGTCGAGGACCGAGCTGGATCGTGTGCACGGGCTGCCGCGCTTCAACATGCCTCTTGAGCTGGGGCTGTTTCTTGGCGCGAAACGCTTCGGAGGCCCCCGGCAAGGCGTCAAGCGCCTTCTGATCCTGGATGTGGAGCGCTATCGCTACCAGAAGTTCATCTCGGATCTCGCCGGGATGGACATTCACGCCCACAACGGCGACGCGCTTACGGCGCTGCGGGAAACGCGCGACTGGCTGGCCAACGTCTCCAGGCGGCAGCTCCCGAGCGGTGATCGGGTGGCCCGACTGTATCAGGCTTTCGCGGGCGACCTGCCAACCCTGGCCGCCGATCTCGAGTTTGACCCCGAAAACACGCCCTATGTGGATTTCGAGCGAATGGTGGTTGGGTGGCTGCTGGCAGCGGAAGCCACCGTCTGAGCCGGCAGGATCAAATTCACCTGCATCAGGCGGCGTGGCGCGAAGACAAGCCAGGTCGTCAGGTTGCCCCGCCCCCCAGACCCTGAATTCCCGGAGCCCCCTCCCATGATCACCCTCTACGGCATCCCCAACTGCGACACGGTGAAGAAGGCGCGCGCCTGGCTGACGGGCGAGGGCGTGGCGCATCGGTTCCATGATCACCGGGCCGACGGGCTGGACCCGGTCCGGCTCCGCGCCTGGGTCGACGAGCTGGGCTGGGAGACGGTGCTGAACCGGGCCGGGACCACCTTCCGCAAGCTGCCGGAGGCGGATCGCGCCGATCTGGACGCCGACCGGGCCGTGGCGCTGATGCTGGCCCAGCCCGGCATGATCAAGCGGCCGATCCTCGACCTGGGCGACCGCCGCCTGATCGGCTTCAAGGCCGACGCGTGGGCGGCCGCCCTGGGGCGATAGTCTGCCGGATCAGCCACGCGCGGCGCGACGGGCCTCGCGAACCTCGGCGCGGAGGGGCTGAGGCAGCTGCCGGTCGATGTGGCCCTGTACGACCCAGCGGCAGTCGGTCTCCCTGTAGACCGGCCCCACATCGGTGGACGCCCGGCAGTAGTCCGAGACCACTGCGTCGATCCGCCGGGCGAGCTCGGGGCCTCGCCCGGCGTCGGTCGGCAGGTTGGCGGTGGAGATGCGCACCTCGTCACGAGGGGCGTCGGCGGGCAGCGCGGACAGGGCGGCCAGGGCGGCCAGGGCGGCCAGGGCGGCGATCATCATGGTCGGTCTCCGTTGCTCGGGGTGAACCCGTTGACGAAGACAGGAGCCGCGGCGGCGGCCCGCCGGATGCGGCGACTGGCCTTAAATTCCGTTTATTACCCGTGAGTTAGGTTGAGAGCAAAAGTCGGGCGACGACGGCGAAGTGATCCGAGGGCAGGCGCGGGGTGAAGCCGGTGTCGCCGGTCACGGCGGCCTCGTCGACCCGGAAGCCCTCCCCGACGAAGATGTGGTCGATGACGCGCGAGGCGTGGCCGTCGGCCGGATTCAGGGTCGTCGCCGCGGCGCCCTGCGGCAGGGCGCTGGTGAAGCGCGAGGTCAGCGGGGCGAGGCCCGGATCGTCGAGCTCGGCGTTGAAGTCGCCCATGATCAGCCGCGGGGCTGTGGGCTCGCCCAGCCAGGACAGCAGGTGCCCGGTCTGGCGTGCGCGGATGGGCGCGCCCTCGCGCGTGTGGTGCAGATGGGTGTTGACCACCTCGACCCGGCGCCCGTCGACGTCGATCATGGCCCGCAGGGCGGTGCGGAAGTCGTCCAGCGGCTCCAGCGCGATCTGGTCCGAGGACAGGATGGGCCGCCGGCTGAGGAGGGCGTTGCCGTAGCGGCGCGGTGCCCCGGCCGCATCGGTGGAGCTGAACACCACCTGGTAGCCGCCCAGCACCTCGGCGAGGGACTCGGCCTGGTTGACCAGGCCGGTGGCGGCGTCCTGCAGCACCTCCTGCAGGCCGATCACGTCGGCGTCGAGGCGGGCCAGGGTCTCGGCCACCATCGGGCCACGCAGGGCCCAGTCCCCGCGGTCGTGCCAGATATTGAAGGTGGCCACTGTCAGGCCGGGGCCGCTGCGGGCGGCGGCCGCGCCGGGGATGGCGACGGCGGTGGCGGCGAACGCCGAGAGCAGGCGGCGGCGGTCGGTCATGGGCGCACCTCGGAACACGGAACTGGCGCGACGCGCTGTCCGTCGCCTTACCAAGGTTTCATGCGCCGCCCTGCATCCGCAAGGCCGGCTCGCGGCCTCTTGTCGTCGAAGGGGCCCGGCGCGAGGCTGGGCCGCAGCAACAGGTTTCAGAAAGGGAGTCGGGACGATGGAAGATTTCATTCCGATCTTTGGGATTTTCGCCGTGTTCGGATCGCTGGTCGCGATCGTCATCGGGCCGGGCTGGATCAAGGCGCGCGAGCGCCGAGAGGTGCAGCTGACGGTGCGGACCGCGCTGGACAAGGGCCAGCCCCTGCCGCCGGAAGTGATCGAGACCCTGACCCGGGACATCGCCCAGAACCTGTCGTCCCGGACCAAGGATCTGCGCCGTGGCGTGCTGACCCTGGCGGCGGCGGCGGGGATCGCGCTGCTCGGCTACGCCATCGGCATGGAGGCGGGCGAGGCCGTCTATCCGATGCTGGGCGTCGCCGCGATCCCGGCCATGATCGGCCTCGCCTTCGTCGTCCTCAGCTTCTTCAACCCGAACCGCGACTGATCCGGGATCGGGGAGGACGATCGCCATGGCCCGGGCCCTGACGCCCCTGCATGATGTCGAGCTGGTCGCCCTGGCGGCCGGCGGCGACCGCGGCGCCTTCGGCGAGCTGGTGCGCCGGCATGCCTCGGCGGTGCGGATCACCCTGCGCCGCATGGGGGCCCAGCCGGCCCTTGCCGACGACGTGGCCCAGGACGCCTTCCTGCAGGCGTTCGAACGCTGCGCCGAGTTCCGCGGCGAGGGCGCCTTCGTCGGCTGGGTCAAGCGCATCGCTGCGCGGCTTTACCTCAAGCGCCTTCGCCACAACGCCCGCTATGTGGCCGAGCTGGAGGGGGAGCCGGAACCGGAGACGGGCGGCGTCGACGCCGGCGGCCGCATGGACCTCGACGAGGCCCTGAAGGCCCTGCCGGAGGCGGAGCGCCTGTGCGTGTCCCTGTGCCACGGCGCGGGCCTGACGCACGCCGAGATCGCCACTCACCTGGGGCTTCCGTTGGGCACGGTGAAATCTCATGTCAAACGTGGTCTGGATCGACTTCGCGCCCGGCTGGAGCCGCACCCGCAAGGAGCACGTCATGTCCGCTGACGAGTTCGACCCGCGCATCGAGCGGCTGTTCGCCGAGACGCCGCGGCTGGCCGACGCCGATCTGTTCCATGCCGAGATGCAGGCGCGGCTGGCGCGCGGCGGCCGGGTCCGCGCCGGAGTGCTGGCGGCGGCCGGGACGCTGGGCGGGTTGGTGGCCGTGCGCGAGCTGGCCGGTATCAATCTCCGACTCGCCCCGGACAGCGCGACGGTCCAGGCCGGAGCGGCCCCCGAGGGCGGGCTGACGGCGGTGGCCGGCCGCGCCGGGGTCGAGGCGGCCCGCGCGCTGGATCAGGCCGGTCTGGGCGCCCTGCTGGGCGACGCGGCGGCCGGAAGCCTCGGCGGGGCCTCGGTCTTCATCTTCGCCGGCCTGGCCATTTCCCTGCTGGCGGTGGCGGCGATGCGGCTGCTGCAGGAGGCGTGACGCCTACACGGCCGGGGTGACGCGCCCCGGCCCGAGCGCCTATGCTGGGGGCCAAGGAGCATCGCCCATGTCCAGCCAGAAGCAGGAAACCGTCCGCCGTCTCGCCGCGCCGGACATCCGCGCCCGCAAGTCGAGCCGCGGCCAGGGCGAGGCGATCGTCTGTCTCACCGCCTATGACGCGCCGACGGCCGAGGTGCTGGACGCCCATTGCGACCTGCTGTTGGTGGGCGACAGCGTCGGCATGGTGGTGCACGGGCTGCCCAACACGGTCGGCGTCACCCTCGAGATGATGATCCTGCACGGCCAGGCCGTGATGCGGGGGGCGCGGCGGGCCATGGTGGTGGTCGACATGCCGTTCGGCTCCTACGAGGGCGGCCGCGAGATCGCCTACGAGAACTGCGCCCGGGTGATGAAGGAGACCGGGGCCCAGGCGGTGAAGCTGGAAAGCGGCCCGACGGTGCCGGAGACCATCGCCTATCTGGTCCAGCGCGGCATTCCGGTGATGGGCCACGTCGGTCTGCGGCCCCAGGCGGTCCTGACCGACGGCGCCTTCAAGGCCAAGGGGCGCACGGACGCCGAGCGGCTGCGGGTGCTGGCCGAGGCCGAGGCCACCGCCGACGCCGGGGCTTTCGCCGTGGTGGTCGAGGGCGTCGCCGAGGGGCTGGCGCGGGAGATCACCGAGGCCATCGACGCCCCGACCATCGGCATCGGCGCCTCGGCCGCCTGCGACGGCCAGATCCTTGTCACCCCCGACATGCTGGGCCTGTTCGACTGGACACCGAAATTCGTGCGCCGCTACGGCAGCCAGCGGGCGGACATCGACCGGGCCGTGGCGGCCTATGCCGCCGACGTGCGCGCCCGCCGTTTTCCTGCCGAAGTCGAGACCTACTTCTCGAAGAACACCGCCTGATCGAGCGGAAGACCGCAACGCACGCGTTGCGGGGCGGCGGGCGAGCCACTAGGGTCGCGCGACTTTCAGGCTGACTGCGCATCTGGGGCGACGATATCCGTGACTGACGTCTTCGAAGAGGTCGAGGAGGAGCTGCGCTCCGAACGCTGGCAGCGGCTGGCGAAGCGCTGGGGGCCGGTCATCGGCGCCGTGCTGCTGGTTTGCCTGATCGCCGCCCTCGGCTACTGGGGCTGGGACAGCTGGCGCACCCGTCAGGCCGAGGCGGCCTCGGTCGACTATGACCGCGGGGTGCAGGCGCTGCAGCAGGGCGACCTGGCCGCGGCCGAGAGCGCCTTCAACGCCGCCGCGGAGCGGGGCGGGGCCTATCGCGCCCTGGCGCTGAACCAGCGCGCCGGCATCGCCCTGCAGTCCAACCGCACCGAGGATGCCCTCGCCCTGCTCGACGAGGCGGCCCGGGCGTCCGGCGATCCGATCCTGCGCGACATGGCCGCCCTCAAGGCCGCCTTCCTGGTGCTGGATACGGCTCCGCTCGAGGATCTGACGGAGCGGCTCGAGCCGCTGGCCGAGGACGGCCGCCCCTACGCCGCCTACGCCCGCGAGGCGCTGGCCCTGGCGCAGGTGCAGCACAATCAGCTGCCGGCCGCGCGCGAGACCTTCGTCCTGCTGTCGCTCGGGCAGGATGTGCCCGACAGCGTGCGCCAGCGCGCCCAGGCCGCCATCCAGGCGATCGATTCGGGCACGGCCTCGGCCATCCCTGCCATCGTCGCCGCCGCCTCGGCCGCGCCGGCCGTCGCTGCTCCGGCCGCCTCGGACGCCCCCGTTCCCGCCCCGGCGCCTGCCGGGTGATCCTGCCGCGTGACCCAACGAGAGCCGATCGTATGACGATGTCCCGTTCCCTCACGGCCGACCGCGCCTTCAAGATCGCCCTGGTCTGCGGCGCGGCCCTGAGCCTCGCGGCCTGCGGCACGGTGCGGCGCGCCCTGCCGTTCGGCCTCGGCGGCGATGATGGCCCCACGGCCACCGCTTCCGAAGGCCAGCGCGTCTCGGTGCTGGAGTTCGAGCAGCAACTGGCGCCGTCGGCGGCGCTCGCCGGCCGCGACTTCTTCCTGCCGGGTCCGGTGGCCGCGACCAGCTGGAGCCAGCCGGGGCGCAACGCCGAGAACAACGTCGAACATGTCATCGCGGCGCCGAGCTTCACCGTCGCCTGGCGCGCCAGCATCGGCGCGGGCTCGTCGCGGCCGCGCCAGGTGATGGGGCCGCCGGTCGCTGACGGCGGCCGCATCTACACGATCGACGCGGACCGCAGCGTGCGCGCGACCGACGAGACGGGCCGCACCGTGTGGCGCACCGACATCCGTCCCGAGGGGCGCGAGGACGGCGGCTTCGGCGGCGGCGTGGCCGTCAGCGGCGGCCAGGTTTTCGTCGCGTCGGGCCACCGCGTGGTGACAGCCCTTGACGCGGCGACCGGGGCGCAGGTCTGGCAGACCCGGGTCGATGTGCCGATCCACGGCTCCCCGACCGTGGCCGGCGGCCGCATCTATGTCGTCGACATCGACAATCTGCTCTACGCCTTCGACGCCCGGACCGGGCAGCAGGTGTGGACCTATCGCGGCATCCCCGAGCCCGCGCGCCTGATGCGGGCCTCCAGCCCGGCGGTGCTGGCCGACACGGTGATCGCGCCCTTCGCCTCGGGCGAGGTCGTGGCGCTGCGCGCCAACAACGGCCAGCCGGTCTGGTCCGAGGTGCTGTCGCGCACCAGCCGGACCAGCGCCCTGTCGGAAATCCGCGACATCGCCGGCCGTCCGGTGATCAGCCGCGGTACGGTCTTCGCCGTCAGCCACTCGGGCGTCATCGCCGCCATGGACCAGCGCAGCGGCGCCCGCCGGTGGGAGCTGCCGATCGCCGGGGTCAACGCCCCGCTGCCGGTGGGCGACGTGGTCTATGTGGTGTCCAAGTCCGGCGAGCTGACCGTGGTCAACCGCGAGTCCGGCCAGGTCTACTGGACCCGCGACCTGAACGAGGGCCGCGTTCGCGAGCAGGGCGGCTTCCTCGGCATCGGCGCGCGCGCCGTGCGCCCGCAGTGGACCGGTCCGATCCTGGCTTCCAACCGTCTGGTGCTTGGCAATTCGTTCGGCGACCTCGTCGCCTTCGATCCCAAGACGGGCGAACAGGTGGCGTCGCTGCGCCTCGGCGACCCGATCTACGCGCCTCCCATCGCCTACAACGGCCGTCTCTACGTCGTCACCGACGCAGGTCAGCTGGTGGCCATCAGCTGACGCCCGGGGTGGACTGACATGGCCGTCAAGGTCGCCATCGTCGGTCGCCCCAATGTGGGCAAGTCGACCCTGTTCAACCGGCTCGTGGGCAAGCGGCTGGCGCTGGTTGACGACCGGCCCGGGGTGACGCGCGACCGGCGCTACGCCGAGGGACAGCTGGGCGACCTGGCCCTGACCCTGATCGACACCGCCGGCTATGAGGACGTCACCGACGAGAGCCTCGAGGCGCGCATGCGCGCCCAGACCGAGGCGGCGATCGACGACGCCGACCTGATCCTGTTCATGGTCGACGCCCGCGAGGGGGTGACGCCGCTGGACCGGATCTTCGCCGACCGACTGCGCAAGATCGAGACGCCGGTGGTGCTGCTGGCCAACAAGTCGGAGAGCCGCGAGTCGGGCGGCGGCGTCGGCGAGGCGCACAGCCTCGGCTTCGGCGAGCCGGTGGCCATCTCGGCCGAGCACGGCGAGGGCATGGCTGACCTCTACGCCGCTGTCGTCGCCGCCATCGGGGACATGGAGGCCGAAGCCGCCGAGGAGGCCGACAAGCCGATCCGCATCGCCGTGATCGGCCGCCCCAACGCCGGCAAGTCGACCCTGATCAACCGGCTGCTGGGCGAGGACCGCCTGCTGACCGGGCCCGAGGCCGGCATCACGCGGGACTCCATCTCGGTCGACTGGACCTGGGAGGGCCGGGCCATTCGCCTGGTGGACACCGCCGGCCTTCGCCGCAAGGCGCGGGTCCAGGAGAAGCTGGAGAAGCTGTCGGTCGCCGACACCCTGAGGGCCATCACCTTCGCCGAGGTGGTGATCCTGGTGATGGACCGGGAGAACGCCTTCGACACCCAGGACCTGCAGCTGGCCGATCTCGTCGAGCGCGAGGGTCGGGCGCTGGTCTACGCCATCGCCAAATGGGACCTGGAAGAGGAGCCGCAGGCCCGCCTGACCGCGCTCAAGGCCGAGGCCGAGCGCACCCTGCCGCAGCTGAAGGGCGCGCCCTTCGTGGCCCTGTCGTCCTTCTCCGGGCGCGGCGTCGAGCGGCTGATGCCGGCGGTGATCCAGGCGCACGACACCTGGTCGGCCAAGGTCAAGACGCGCGACCTCAACGACTGGCTGGCCATGGCGGTGCAGCGGCACCCGCCGCCCGCCGTCGACGGCAAGCGGGTCAAGCCCAAGTATGTGGCCCAGACCAAGGCCCGGCCGCCGACCTTCGTCATGTTCGCCAGCCGCGCCGCGGCCATGCCGGACCACTACAAGCGCTATCTGGTCAACGGCATCCGCGAGAGCTTCGACCTGTGGGGCACGCCGATCCGCCTGACCGTCAAGGCCGGGGCCAATCCCTATGCCGAGGGGGGCGAGAAGGCCGGGCTGGTCCGCGCCCGCGCCGCCCGGCCGGTCTATCCGGTGGCGAAGAAGGTCAAGGCGCCCAAGGAGGAGAAGGCCCCGGGCCTGCCTGGCAAGGCGCTGCAGGCGAAAGCCGAGGCGGCGGCCAAGCCGAAGCCGGCCCCCAAGGTGCGGGTCAAGCCGCTGGCCGGGCTCAAGGCCAGCGCCTCGAAGAAGGCCGGGACCTCGGCCGTACTGGGCAAGCGCGCCCGCGGCGGCGCCCGCCAGGTCTCGCGCTCCGGCCGGGTCCGCACCGGCGCCCCGAAGGGCAAGCGCTAGGGCTCAGCCGAACAGCTCCCGCCGCAGGTCGGTGGGGGTGACGCCGCGGTCGCGCAGGGCGGCGAGGGTCTCGGCCCTGTCGCGCTTGGACAGGCGTCTGCCGTCGGGGGCCAGCAGCAGGCGGTGATGGCGGTAGACCGGGGTGGGCAGACCGAGCAGGGCCTGCAGCACCCGCTGCACCGAGGTGGTCTCGACCAGATCGACGCCGCGGATGATGTGGCTGACCCCCTGCGCCGCATCGTCGATCACCGAGGCGATGACATAGCCGGCGCCGATGTCCTTGCGGCCCAGCACCATGTCGCCGAGCGCCTGCGGCCGGGCCGTATGGCGGCCGGGGGCCTCGCCCTCCTCGATCCAGTGCAGGTGGTCGAAGCCGCCGAGGCGCGCGGCGGCGGCGGACAGGGACAGGCGCCAGGCGAAGGGCTGGCCGGCGGCGAGGCGTTCCGCTTCGTCTTCCGGATCCGGCGGACCGCCGGCGAAGGCCCGGGCGTCGGTCGGGTCGCCGGCCTGGGGCGCGACCCCGGCCAGGACCATCAGCTCCTTCCGTGTACGGAAACAGCGGTACAGCACGCCCATGTCCCGCAGCTGCGCCAGCGCCGCGTCATAGTCGGGGCGGTGCTCCGACTGGCGCCGCACGGGGCCGTCCCAGCTCAGGCCCAGCCAGGCGAGGTCCTCGAGGATCGCCGCCTCGTGCTCCGGTCGGCAGCGGGTGAAGTCGGTGTCCTCGATGCGCAGCAGGAAGCGCCCGCCCGCCGCCCGCGCCGCGTCATGCGCCAGCATGGCGGAGAAGGCGTGGCCCTTGTGCAGGCCGCCGGTCGGCGACGGCGCGAAGCGGGTGACGAACATGGGGGGAGTGTAGCGGGGACGGGAGCATTTTCCTTCTCCCCTTGCGGGAGAAGGTGGGCCGCGTAGCGGCTCGGATGAGGGGTGTCAGCTCCGACGCTCTGCTGATCCGGCGACCGTCGAAGGTTCATCACAGAGAGCACAGAGAAGACCACGGAGGACACGGCGGCGTTGCGGCTCTGCGCCGAAGGCGCCTTTTCCTGCCGGCCTGTCACAGCAAAGCGCTGCGCGCGCCGCTGCACAGGGCCGTTGTGCCCTCTGTGACCCCTTGGTGCTCTCCGTGATGAACCGGCGACGT
>CAZUXK010000044.1:0-17983 GCA_964624025.1 uncultured Brevundimonas sp. | reverse complement strand
ATGACACCCGTCGTCGGATCGCATGCGATCCTCCTCCACCCGCAAGGGGAGAAGGGCGGGTGGCGCTACCCCCCCAGCAGCTCGCGGGTGAAGACGTCGAGGTTCTGGCCCTCGAACAGGAAGCCGGGGATGCCGGCGCGGCGGGCGGCCTCGAGGTCGCTCTGGCGGTCGCCGATCAGGAAGGAGCGCGACAGGGCGATGTCGTGCTCGGCCGCGGCGCGCAGGATCATGCCGGGGTTAGGTTTCCGCTCCGGGTGGTCCGGGTGGTGGTACGCCGGGTCGCGGGCCTCGTCATGAAACGGGCAGGCGTAGATGGCGGCGATGCGCGCGCCGCGGGCGGCCAGGGCGCGGACCATCAGGGCGTTGAAGTCGTGCATGCGCTGTTCGCTGAACAGCCCCCGCGCCACCCCTGACTGGTTGGTGACGACGATGGCCAGGAAGCCGGCCTTGTTCAGCCGCGCCACCGCCTCGGCCGCGCCGGGGATGAACACCAGATGCTCGTCGAGGTGCGGATAGCCGCAGTCCTCGATCAGGACGCCGTCCCGGTCCAGAAACACGGCCGGAAACCGGCCCTCGGTCGACTCAGTCACGCGCTACACCCCCGTGGGTTCGGGCATATGGGGCGTCGCCGATCGTTGCAACTCGCAACGCGAAGTGACGGTGAAGTGAAGGGCCCGGTTTGGCGTCGGCCGCCGCGATTTGCTAGACGCGCGGCTCATCCTCGGGGGCCCTTCGCCCCGCCGTGCGGACCTTGTCCATGACCGTCGCCGTCTCTCCGGCCGTTCCCATGCTGCCCTTCATCGACCTGCAGGCCCAGCGCCGCCGCCTCGGCGGGGCGGTTGAGGCCGCGGTGATGGCCGCCGTCGAGGGCGGCGCCTGGATCATGGGGCCGCAGGTCCGTGAGTTCGAGACAGGGCTGGCCGCCTTCGGCCGGGCGAAGCACGCGCTGGGCTGCGCCAACGGCACCGACGCCCTGATCCTGCCGTTGATCGCCTGGGGCATCCGCCCGGGCGATGCGGTGTTCGTGCCCAGCTTCACCTTCACCGCCACCGCCGAGATCGTCCCCTGGCTGGGCGCCGCGCCGGTGTTCGTCGACGTCGACCCGGTCACCTACAACATGGACCCGGCCCGCCTTGAGGCGGCGATCGAGGGGATCAAGGCCGAGGGCCGACTGGCCCCGAAGGTGGTCATCGCCGTGGATCTGTTCGGCCAGCCGGCCGACTATCCGGCGATCCGCGCCATCTGCGACCGCCACGGGCTGAAGCTGATCGCCGATTCCGCCCAGGGCTTCGGCTGCACCCTGAACGGCGAGCACCCGCAGCACTGGGCCGACGTCACCACCACCAGCTTCTTCCCGGCCAAGCCGCTGGGCTGCTACGGCGACGGCGGGGCGGTGCTGACCGACGACGACGACCTGGCCCAGGAGATGGACTCCCTGCGCGTCCACGGGAAGGTCGTGGCCAAGGACCTGAAGGACGGGGCCAGCTTCGCCCACGACCCCAAGTACCTGGCCATGCGCATCGGCATGAACAGCCGGCTGGACACCATCCAGGCCGCGGTGCTGGTCGAGAAGCTGAAGGTGTTCGCCGACGAGATCGAATGGCGTAACCGGATCGCGGCCCGCTACAATGAATTTCTCGCCCCCCACGTCGCCGCCGTGCCGGGCGTGATCGCCGGCGGGGTCTCGACCTGGGCCCAGTACACCATCGAGCATGAGGCGCGGGACGCCCTGGCGGCGCACCTGCGCGACCAGGGCGTGCCGACGGCGGTCTACTATCCGGTGCCCATGCACCTGCAGCCGGCCTATGCCCGCTTCCCGCAGGGGGCCGGCGGCCTGCCGGTCACCGAGCGCATCCGCGAGCGGGTGCTGAGCCTGCCGATGCACGCCGATCTGGACGAGGCCACCCAGGACCGCATTGTCGCGGCGGTGGCCAGCTTTGCGGGAGCCGGGGCATGACCGTGGCGCAACCGGGCCTGAAGATCGGCGTCGCCGGCGTCGGCGTGATGGGGCGCAACCACGCCCGGGTGCTGGCCGAGCTGCGCGACGTCGAGCTGACCCACATCCTCGACGCCGATCCGGTGGTGGCCGGGGGCGTGGCGGGTCTGTACGGCGCGACCGGCGTGTCGTCGGTCGAGGCCTTCGTCGAGGCCGGGCTGGACGCGGCGGTGGTGGCCACCCCCAACCGCACCCACGGCGATCTGGCCGTGGCCCTGCTGGAGCGCGGGGTCCATGTGCTGGTGGAGAAGCCGATCGCCGCCACCCTGGAGGATGCGCGCCGCATCATCGACGCCGCCAGGGCCAACGACCGGGTGCTGATGGTCGGGCAGGTGGAGCGCTTCAACCCGGCCATCGAGACCGTGCGCCGGGCCATCGCCGAGGAGAAGGTGATCTCGATCCAGATCACACGCGTCGGCCCCTTCCCGCCGCGCATGGGCGAGGTCGGGGTGGTGATCGACCTGGCGGTGCACGACATCGACCTCATCCGCCACCTGACCGGTTCGGAGATCGTCGAGGTGCAGCCGCAGCTGGCCCGCACCCGCGCCGAGCGCGAGGACACGGCCCTGCTGCAGTTCCGCACCGCGAGCGGGGTGATCGCCCACATCACCACCAACTGGGTGACGCCCTACAAGACCCGCACCCTGCAGGTGGCCACCGAGGGCAAGTTCGTGGTCGCCGATCTGATCACCCGCCAGGTCACGGAATACTTCGGCCAGCAGGCCGACGGCAGCTACCAGACCCGGGCCCTGAACAGCTGGCCGGCCGAGCCCCTGCGCAAGGAGCTGGAGGCCTTCGTCCACGCCATCCGCACCGGCGAGACCCCGGCGGTGACCGGCGAGGACGGCCTCAAGAACCTCGAGGTCGCCCTGCGCTGCCTGGGGGAGTGACGGCGCCTAAGGCGCCGTCTTCCCGGAGCTGTGACGGCGCTATTGCGCCGTCCTTGTCCAGTTTTGACGGCGCTATTGCGCCGTCATGCCGCCGTCGATCTTGAACTCGGAGCCGGTGACGAACTTCGACTCGTCCGAGGCCAGGTAGATCACCAGATACGCCACGTCGTCGGGCTCGCCGATGCGCTTCAGCGGGATGCCGCGGGCCAGCTTCTCGTGGGCCAGGGCCTCGTCGCCGCCGGCCCTGGCCACGAACGGGTCGAGGATCGGGGTCTTGATGAACACCGGGTGCACCGAGTTGGCGCGCACCGTCCCGCCGGCCCTGGCCCCCTCCAGCGCCACCGTCTTGGTGTAGAGCCAGACGGCCGCCTTGGTGGCGTTGTAGGCGCCCATGCCCGGGGCCGCGGACAGGCCGGCGATCGACGAGATGTTGATGATCGAGCCGGCGCCCGAGGCGCGAAGGTGCGGCATGGCGTGCTTGCAGCCCAGCATGACGGACTCGAGGTTGACCGCCTGGACCTTGCGCCAGTTCTCCAGGGTGTCCTGCTCGGCGAACACCATCTCGCCACCGATGCCGGCGTTGTTGACCAGCACCGACAGGCCGCCCATGGCGGCGACGGCGTCGGCCACGACGCGGACCCAGTCGGCCTCGTCGGTGACGTCGTGGCGGAAGGCGAAGGCCTGGCCCGGATGGTCGGCGTTGATGGACGCGGCCAGCGCCTCGGCCCCGGCGAGGTCGAGGTCGGTGGCCGCCACCTTCGCCCCCTCGCGCGCCAGCATGCGCGCCATGGCCTGGCCCAGCCCGCCGGCGGCGCCGGTGATCAGCGCCGTCTTGCCCGCAACCCGTCCGCTCATGCCGTCGCTCCCGTCGTGTCGGCCGCGTCATCGATGAAGCGCGCCAGGGTCAGATCCTTGTCGGTCAGGCCGCCCGCGTCGTGCGTGGTCAGCACCACGGTGACGCGGTTGTAGACGTTGGACCATTCGGGGTGATGGTCCAGCCTGTCGGCCATCAGGGCGACCCGGGCCATGAAGCCGAAGGCGGCGTTGAAGTCGGCGAAGCGCAGCTCGCGCACGATGGCCGGCCGCGGATCGTCGGCGGTGCGCCAGCGGGGCAGGGCGGCCAGCACCTCGGCTGGCGGCAGAACGGCGGCCATGGCCATTTCCTCCGTTGTTGATTGCAACGGGCCTATCGCGCGGGCCCCTCGCGGGCAAGCGCCCGGACGACGCGGTCGGGTATGGGCAGGGGGCTGTTTCTCCTCCCTCATAGCGGAGCGTATGGGGGAGGGGGACCGCGAAGCGTTGGAGGGGGCGAGTTCAAGCGCCGCGCCCGGCGAGCATGGTGAAGGGGGCTTCACCGCCGTCACCCTCGGGCTTGACCCGAGGGTCGCGTGTTCCGTCGCGCGAGGACAGACGCGGATCGGCGGGCCTCCCTGGCGTCAGGCCGTACGCCTGCCTCCACGCCCAATCCTCGGGTCAAGCCCGAGGATGACGGATAGGATCGAGATGAGGGGGCGACCCCAGCCGCCGCGCCCTGTCCCTCGCCCCCACCACCCTGCTGCGCAGGGTCCCCCTCCCCCGCAGGCGGGGGAGGAGAAGGGGGCGTCGTCTCGTGACAGTGAGCAGACCATGACGCGGACCATGGCCGAACATCTGAACCGACCGGGCGGCGAGACCCTGGCGTTCAGGCGTGTCGCGGGGGGCTCGACGTAACCCGGCCGCGCGCGTCGCGTTGCGCGCTTGACCCTGCGGCTGCCACGCCATGCTGCGGCGGGTCGAGGGCGAGCTCGGCTTCGCCGCCTGACCGGCCGGCCCCGGCCCGCGGCGCTTGCGGCGGATCGCCGGGTGACGCGGGCGAGAGGAGCCGCTAGACCGGCCCCATGACCGAGGCCGCCTCCTCCTCCGCATCGGGCGCCACGTCGCCCTTCGGCTTCCGCGACGTCGACGCGACCGAGAAGGTCCGTCTGGTGCGCGGCGTGTTCGACCGCGTCGCCTCGCGCTACGACCTGATGAACGACCTGATGAGCGGCGGGGTCCACCGGCTGTGGAAGGACGCGGCGGCGGCCCGGCTCAACCCGCGGCCGGGCGAAACCATCCTCGACGTGGCCGGGGGCACCGGCGACATGGCGCGCCGCTACGCCCGTCTGGCGCGGCGGGCGCAGGAGCGGCTGGGCGGCGCCGACGCCCGGGTCATCGTGCTGGACTACAACGCCGAGATGATCGCCGCCGGGGTCGAGAAGGGCGGCGAGCCGGAGATGGTCTGGACCGTCGGCGACGCCATGGCCCTGCCCCTGCCGGACGCCAGCGTCGACGCCTATTCGATCAGCTTCGGCATCCGCAATGTGCGCGACGTGCAGGCGGCGCTGGTCGAGGCGCGCCGGGTGCTGAAGCCCGGCGGCCGCTTCCTCTGCCTGGAGTTCTCGCGGCCGGTCGCGGCGCCCCTGCGCGCCGCCTATGACGCCTGGTCGTTCCACGCCATTCCGCGCCTCGGCGACTGGGTCGCGGGGGACCGCGACAGCTACCAGTACCTGGTCGAGTCGATCCGCCGCTTCCCCGACCAGCAGACCTTCCGCGCCATGATCGAGCGGGCCGGCTTCCGCAATGTGACGGTGACCAACCTGACCGGCGGCGTCGCCGCCCTGCACCACGGGTGGGCGATCTGATCCCGCCCCGGTTCCGCGTCGGTCCGCCGGAGACGCCCCGCCCGCAGCCGGTGCGCGACCCGGTGGGGGCCAGCCTGCGCCTGATCGGCTGGGGCTGGGTGCTGCTGCGCCACGATGCGCTGGTGCCGCGCGAGCTGGAGCCCTGGCTGCCGGGCTGGGCCCGGGTCGTGGCGCGGGTCCTGCGGCTCGCCGCCAGCCGCGCCGGCCGCGAGGGCCGCCCCGGCGAGCGCGTCGGCCGGGCCTTCGAGCACCTGGGGCCGGTGGCGGTGAAGCTGGGCCAGGTGCTGGCCACCCGCGCCGACATCTTCGGCCTGCAGTTCGCCCGCGACCTCGGCCGGCTCAAGGACAAGCTGCCGCCGTTCCCGACGGCCCTGGCCCGGGCCGAGGTGGAGCGCTCCATCGGGCGGCCGGTCGAGGCCCTGTTCACCGACTTCGGCGACGCGGTCGGGGCCGCCTCGATCGCCCAGGCCCACCCGGCGCATCTGCCCGACGGGCGCAAGGTGGCCGTCAAGGTGCTGCGCCCGGGGGTGGAGCGGCGCGTGGCCCACGGGCTCGACGCCCTCAGGCTGGCGGCCGGGCTGGCGCAGCGGCTGGTCCCGCCGGCGCGGCGGCTCGAGCCGGAGGCCTTCGTCGAGACCCTGGCCCGCTCGCTGGAGCTGGAGCTGGACATGCGGCTGGAGGCGGCGGCCGCCTCGGAGCTGGGCCAGATCATGGACGACGGCGGCCACATGCGGGCGCCGACGGTGATCTGGGACGGGGTCGGCAAGCGGGTCCTGACCCTGACCTGGGCCGACGGCCTGCCGATGACCGACCCGGCCGCGGCCGAGCAGCCCGGCCTCGACCGCAACGCCCTGGCCGACAATGTCGTGCGCGCCTTCCTGACCCAGGCGCTGGACCACGGGGCGTTTCACGCCGACCTGCACGAGGGCAACCTGTTCTGCCGCGCCCCGGCCGAGCTGACGGCGATCGACTTCGGCATCGTCGGCCGGCTGGGCAAGGGCGAGCGACGGTACCTGGCCGAGATCCTGTGGGGCTTCCTGACCCGCGACTACGACCGCATCGCCCGGGTGCATTTCGAGGCCGGCTACGTGCCGCCGCATCATTCGGTCGACGCCTTCGCCCAGGCCCTGCGCGCGGTCGGCGAGCCGGTCATCGGCAAACAGGCCAGCCAGGTGTCGATGGGCCGGCTGCTGGGCCAGCTGTTCGAGATCACCGACCTGTTCGACATGCACCTGCGGCCCGAGCTGATCCTGCTGCAGAAGACCATGGTCTCGGTCGAGGGGGTGGCCCGGCGGCTCAACCCGGACCACGACCTGTGGGCCGCGGCCAAGCCGGTGGTCGAGCGCTGGATCCGTCGCGAGCTGGGGCCCCAGGCCCAGGTGCGCGACGCGCTGGAGGAGACGGTGGAGACCCTCAGGGCCCTGTCGCGCCTGATCCAGTCGCCGCCGGCCGCCGAGCCGGTGGTGGCGGAGCTGCGTCTGCCGGTCTGGCTGCAGGTCTGGATCGCCGTTGTCACCCTCGCCAGCGCCGCCGCCCTTGTTCTGTCGCTTTGGGGCGCGATGGTCCTCGCCTGACCTTGTGCCGGAGACCGCCCGTGACCCGTCTGATCGCCCGCTGCGCCCTCGCGTTCGGCCTGCTGAGCCTGCCGGCCGCCGCCCCTGCCGCTGCCCTGGCGCAGGCCGCGCCGGCGCCGCAGCAGCCCGCCGCGGCGGCGCGCCTGCCCGACGCCTTCAGCGACGAGACCCCGCCGGCGGTGCTGGAGGCCGAACAGGCGCGCATCGCCCGGGCCGAGGCCGCCCTGCGCGCCCAGATCGCCGCCCTCCAGGCCGGGACCCCGGCCTATGACGCCATGACCCCCGGCCTCGCCGAGGCGGTGCGGCCGCAGGCGGCGCAGGTGGTGCAGATCATCGCCAGCCTCGGCGCCCTGCAGGCTATCCAGCACGTCGGCGTGGAGAACGGCGCGGAGCTGTTCCTCGTCACCTTCGCCGCGGCCCCGACCCAGTGGATCGTCGGCCTCGACGCTGAGGGCCGCGTCGGCGCCCTGCTGTTCCGTCCGGCCGCCTGATCGGCCTGACCGGCGTCGGCGATTGCGTCCCCGTGTCGGGGCTGTAGAAGAGGGGTCATGCAAGCGTCCCCGCCCCGTCTGATCGACCTGCGCCTCGGCGTGCTGCTGGCCGTGATCCTGATCGCGGCCCTGACCCGTCTGATCCCGCATCCGCCGAACTTCACCCCGATCGCGGCCATCGGCCTGTTCGGCGGGGCCTATCTGACGCGGCGCTGGATGGCCTTCGCCGCGCCGCTCGGGGCCATTTTCGTGAGCGACCTGTTCCTCGGCCTGCACAGCGGCATGTGGGTGGTCTATGGCGCCATGGCGGTGGCCGTCGGCCTCGGCTTCCTGTTGCGGCAGAACCGCTCGGCCGGGCGGGTGCTGGGCGCGACCCTCGCCGGCACCTTCAGCTTCTTCGTCCTGACCAACCTGGCGGTCTGGGCCTTCAGCGGCATGTATCCGCGCACGCTCGAGGGACTGGTCGCCTGCTATGTCGCGGCCCTGCCGTTCCTGCAGAACTCGCTGGCCGGCGACCTGACCTTCGCCCTCGCCCTGTTCGGCGGCTTCCATCTGGCGCAGCAGCGCTTCGCCTGGCTGCGCGATCCGGTTCCGGCCGCCGCCTGAAGCCTGGCCGGGCCGGCTCAGGCCCCGGCGAACAGGGCGGCGCGGGCCGGGGGTATGTCGAACAGGCGCGCCGCGCGGTCGGCGTCCAGCTCATCCCCCGCGATCTGGCCCACGATCCGCCCGCCGCGCAGCAGCGCCACCCGGTCGGCATAGGCGCGGGCCAGCCGCAGATCGTGCAGCACGGCGATGACGCTGCCGCCTTCGCCGGCGAAGCGCCGCGCCGCCTCCAGCGCCGTCAGCTGGTGCGCCGGGTCCAGCGAGGCGGTCGGCTCGTCCATCAGCAGGAAGCGCGAGGCGGCGTCGGCCGGGGCGTCCCAGACCTGGGCCAGGGCCCGGGCCAGATGGGCGCGCTGGCGCTCGCCGCCGGACAGGGTGGTGACGTCCCGCTCGGCCAGATGGCCGATGTCGAAGCGGGCCAGGGCCTGGTCGATGATCCAGCCGTCGCGGGTCCCCTCGCCGCCGCCGTGGGGGGCGCGGCCCAGCGCCACGATCTCGTGCACGCGGAAGGGAAAGGCGATGTGCACGCTCTGCAGCATCAGGGCGCGGCGGCGGGCCAGGGCTTCCGGCGACAGGCCGGACAGCGGCGCCCCGTCCAGCCGCACCTGGCCGCTGTCCGGGGCGATCAGCCCGGCCAGCACGTGCAGCAGGGTCGACTTGCCCGCGCCGTTGGGGCCGACGATGGCCAGCACCTCGCCCGGCCGGGCGGTGAGGCTGACATGATCGAGCAGCAGGCGGCCGCGCCCGCGGACGACCACGACGTCCTGCGCCGACAGGGTGCGATCGCCGCTCATGACAGGGACCTCACGCCAGGCTGCGGCGCTTGTCGCGCAGCAGCAGCCAGAAGAAGAAGGGCCCGCCGATCAGGGCGGTGACGACGCCGAGCGGCAGCTCGGTCGGGGGCACGACGACCCGGGCCAGGGTGTCGGCGGCGACCAGCAGACCTCCGCCCAGCAGGGCCGAGGCGGGCAGCAACACCCTGTGGTCCGGGCCCAGCACGAGCCGGACCAGATGGGGGGCGACGAGGCCGACGAAGCCGATGATGCCGCAGGCGGCGGTGGCGGCGGCGACGGCCAGGGCGGTGAAGGCGGCGGTGGTGCGGGTCACGCGGGTCGGGTCGACGCCCAGCGCCCGCGCCTCGGTTTCGCCGAGGGCCATGGCGTTCAGGGCCGGGCCGAGGCGGACGAGCGCGGCGACGCTGAGGCCGGTCAGGGCGAGGGTCGGCAGGGCGGTCAGCCAGGTGGCCGAGCCGGCGCTGCCGAGGGTCCAGAAGGCCAGCATGCGCAGCTGCTGCTCGTCCGACAGGAAGGTCAGCCAGCCGATGCCGGCGCCGGCGAGCGCGCCGGTGGCCACCCCGGTCAGCAGCATGGTGGACAGGACGAGACGCCCCTCGCTGCGCGCGGCGACGTAGACGATGGCGGTGGCGGCGAGTCCGCCGAGGAAGGCGGCGACCGGCAGGGCCGCGGCGCGGAGGGCCGGCGACAGCTCGCCGAACAGGGCCGGGCCCAGCACGATCACGGCCACGGCCGCCAGGGCCGCGCCGGAGGAGACGCCGATCAGGCCGGGGTCGGCCAGCGGGTTGCGGAACACCCCTTGCGCCGCCGCGCCGCTGACGGCCAGGGCGGCGCCGGCGGCGAAGGCCAGCAGCACGCGCGGCGCGCGCACCTGTTCGAACACCGCCGCCGCCAGGGGGTCGGCCGCCACCGGCAGGCCCAGCCGCCGCAGCAGCAGGGCGCCGATCTCCAGCGGCGGGATGGCGACCGCCCCCTGGCCGAGGGCCAGCACCAGCACCCCGAGGACGGCGAGGGTCAGCCCGGCCAGCACCCGGCGCACGCGCCGGCGATGGCGGGTGACCAGCGCGCCGGTCTCGAGCGCCGCGCTGGTCACGCCGGGGTCCGGATCAGCTGGGCCAGCTCGCGCGCGGCCTGCGGCAGGCGCGGGCCGAAGCCCAGGTGCAGCAGCGGGTCGAGGGGCAGGACGCGACCCGCCCGGCCCGCCGGGGTCAGGGCGATCGCCGGGAGGGCCGCCACCCGCGCCGCGCCCCCGGCGGCGTCGAGAGCGTGGGACATCATCAGGATCACGTCCGGCGCGCCGGCGACCAGCGCCTCGGTCGAGATCGGCTTGTAGCCCTCGTGGTCGGCCCCGGCGTTGTCGCCGTCGGCGAGGCGGATCATGGCGTCGGCGGCGGTGTCGCGGCCGCCGGCCATCGGGCTGCCGGCCCCGGCGGTGAGCAGGAACAGCACCCGCGGCCGGCCGGGCAGGGCGGCGATCTCCGTTTCCGCCGCGGCCCAGTCGCGCTCCAGGGTGGCGACCGCGGCGTCCGCCTCGGTCTGGCGGCCGAAGGTCTCGCCGACCAGACGCAGGTTGGCGGCCACGTCGGCGGCCGAGCGCGCCGGCGGCACGGTGACGACGCGCACGCCCGCCTGTTCGATCTGGGTCAGGGCCGCGGCCGGGCCGGCGTCACCGCCCGCCACCAGGGTGGTCGGACCGAGGGAGAGAATCCCCTCGGCGGCCAGCTGGCGGAAGTATCCGACGTGGGGCAGGGCCTCGACGGCGGCGGGATAGCTGCTGGTGTCATCCACCGCGATCAGCTGCGGGGCGAGGCCGAGGGCGTAGACGATCTCGGTGACGTCGCCGCTGACGGCGATGATCCGCTCTCCGGCCGAGGGCTCGGCCCGGGGGCTGCAGGCGGCGGCGAGCAGGCCCGCCCCGGCCGACAGCAGGAGTCCGCGGCGGCCGATCATGCCAGCAGCTCCAGCTCGGCGCACAGGGCGCGCCAGGTCTCGAGCTCGGCCGACTTCGGCTTGCGCTCGCCGAACACCATGGCGAAGTTCCGCCCCTCGGCGTCGAACAGCTCCAGCGACGTGACCCAGCCGTCGCGGGTGGGCTTGCGCACGACCCAGCTGGTGGCGATGGCGTCCTCGCGCAGGTGCAGGTTGAAGCCCTTGTCGAGCACGTTCAGCCACGGGCCCATGACCTTGATGGTCTCGACCGGGCCGGTGTGGATCTGGATGCAGCCGCGGTTGCCGACGAACACCATGATCGGCAGGGCGCGTTCCGCGGCCCGCTCCAGCAGCACCCGCATGGCGGTGTTGGACACGGTCCGGGCGAAGGGCGCGCCGACGAGGCGGAAGGCCTGCTGCCGGCCGACGTGGAAGTCCTTGAGGAGGTCGAAGAAGTCGTGGGTGTCCTGCAGCGCCTCCCAGTTGGCGCGCAGGCCGGCGACGTCGATCTCCGCGTCGGGCCGGTCGACGGGGGCATCCGGATAGGGGGTCGGGGTGAAGCCGTCGTCCTGGTCGGCCGCGGTGAAGGCGGCCACGAGGGCGTCCCAGGCGGCGAGGTCGGTGGTCTCGCGGGCGAACACCTTGTGCACCGCCTCGCCCTCGCCGTCGAAGACCTGCAGGCTGCGCCGCACCGCGCCGTCGGCGAGGGTGTCGTTGACGGCGAAGGCGTGCCGCCAGTGCTGCATGAACAAGCGCAGGTCGATGTCGTGGTTCAGCACCATGCCGGCGCCCGGGAAGATCTCGACATGGTCGAAGCGGCCGACCTTCTCGTGCACGCAGGACTCGTTGCGGGTCAGCACCATGACCTCGCCCACCGCCGGCAGGCCGCGGATGAGGTCGGCGAGATCGCCGTCCAGACGGACGGCGTCCTCGCCCACGCGGCTGGCGACCAGGGCCGCCTCCGACACGCCGAGCTGGCGCGCGGCGTCCCGGGCGCGCAGGCCCGGCTGGTCGTGACGGGCCCGGGCCCAGCGGGCGCGGAGGTCGGCGGCGGGGTCGGCAACGACGTGGGCGAGGGTCATGGGCATCTCTTGAGAACGAGTCTGCGACGTAGTCGCATTCTTAGATCGAAAAACCTAGTAGCGGACCACCAGCGAGGCGCTGAAATTCCGGCCCGGCTGGGTCCAGGCGTCGAGCACGGTCGAGCTGGCGGCCAGGCCGCGCACGTCGCTCCACCAGGCGTAGGTCTCGTCGGTCAGGTTGAAGGCCCCGACGCGCAGGGTGGCCTGTTCGGTCAGGTCGATCCAGGCGGTGGCGTCCAGCACGGTGAAGGCGTCCGGCCGCCAGCAGGCCGCGCGCGTGCCGCCGGGGGTGCAGGTTCCCCCCACGTCGCGGGCGTCCTTCTGCGCCGAATGGGTCGCCGACAGCTGGCCGCCGAACCGGCCGGACGGGGCGGTGTAGCGCACGCCGGCCACCAGCTTGAGCGGGTCGACGCTGTCCAGCGGCAGGCTGACGCCGTTGCGCTGCTGCACGCCCTCGGCGCTCGACACGGCGGCGGTGACGCCGAGGCCGCCGTCCCAGTCGGTGTCGATCCGGCCCTCGAAGCCGTGGATCTCGACCTCGGCCAGGTTCACGTACTGGAAGCACAGGGCGAAGGTCCCGCAGGCGGTCGGGAACGGCCGGGTCAGGGTCACCTGCTCGATGAAGCTCTCGTACTCGCCCGAGAAGACCGTGGCGCTGCCGCGCACCCGGGCCCCGCCCAGCTGCAGGTCGCGCAGGCGCACGCCCGCCTCCCAGGTCTGGCTGGTCTCCGGCTCAAGGTTCGGGTTGGAGACCGAGATGTAGCCCGACGACGGATTGGAGAAGCCGTTGTTGACCTCGGACGGGGCCGGGGCGCGGAAGCCCTCGCCGTAGTTGGCGAACAGGCCCAGCACGGGGGTGGCCCAGAACACGGCGCCGATGCGCGGTGTGATGCGGCTGTCGCGGGTGGATTCCGTGGCGCCGACATAGAGGGCGTCGGCCTTCGGCTCGACCTCGAAGGCGTCATAGCGCAGCGACGGATAGAGGGTCAGGCGGCCGTCCAGCAGCCGGATCTCGTCCTGGATGAAGACCCCGGCGAGGCGATAGTCGGTGAGCGGGAAGGGCCGGCCGGGGAAGGTCTCGCCGAACGGCGGCACGGTCCCGTCGCGGATGCCCTCCTGCGTCGTTTCCGAGGCGTCCGCCCCGAGGGTGATGCGGTGCCGCACGCCCAGCGCGTCGAAGGCCAGCCGGGCCTGACCGCTGAAGCCGACGACCTCGCTGTGGAAGGTGTTCAGCCGGGTGCGGTCGGCGGCGCCGTTGCGGTCCTCGGCGGCGAACTGCACCACCTCGGCGTCCTGGTGATAGACGGTCAGGTGGGTTTCCTCGACCGGGCCCGAGGCCGGGCGCCACAGGTGGTCGAGGGCGTAGCGGGTGCGCTCGGTGGTGTCGCGGGCGTCGAGGTCGATCACCGCCGTGGCCGGCAGCACCGCCTGGGCGGCGACCGGGGCGGCGCGGCCGCTCAGCACCTCGGTGACGACCTCGCGGTCCTGCAGGTCCGCGGTCAGGCGGAAGCGGTGGGCGGTGTTCGGCTGGAACACCAGCTTGCCGAGCCAGCTGTCGCCGCTGATCTCCTGCGGATTGGCGGCGGTGCGGCGGGCGTCGGGGGACTCGTCGGTCCCCTGCGTCTCCTGCTCGGAGCCGTCACGGCCCGTCCAGGCCAGCATGGCCGACCAGGCGCCGGTGCGGCCGGCCAGGGTCAGGCCGGTGGAGGTGCTCTCGTCGGCCGAGGCGTAGCCGACCCGGGCGCGGGCCCCGATCGCCTGGTCGGCGCGGAGCAGGTCGGCCGGGTCCTGGGTGATGAAGCTGACCGCGCCGGCGACGCCGTCGCTGCCGTACAGGGCCGAGGCCGGGCCGCGCAGGATCTCGACCGACTTGAGCAGGCCCAGATCGACATAGTCGCCGCGGCCCACGGCCTGGGGCCCGAACAGGAAGGCGTCGGGCAGGCGCACCCCGTCGACCTGGATCAGCACCCGGTTGCCCTCGAGGCCGCGGATGTTGAAGCCGGCGTTGCCGTCACGGCCGCTGGAGCCGGCGGCGGCGCCGAAGCGGGCCGGGGAGCTGCGCACCGAGACGCCGGGCTCGTAGCGCACCAGGTCCTTGATGTCGGTGAACAGCCCGTCCTCGATCTCGCGCTGCGTCGTCACGCTGATCGTGGCGGGGGCCTCGATCGGGTCCTGCTCGCTGCGGCTGGCGGTGACCACCACCTCGCGCACGGTGACCGGGTCCGACGCGGACGGATCGACGCCCGGCTCGCCGGCGAGGGCCATCGCAGGCAAGGCGAGGGCGGGCAGGACGAAGGCGGACGCGGCGGCGCCGAGGAGGAGGTGGCGCATGGGGATCCCCTGAACTGACTGAGGCGGCTGCTTATATGCGAACGACTCGCAGAGTCAATCGCGATAAGGGGCGAGCCCGGGGACGGTCAGGGACGCACGCAGAAACGCCCCGGCCACAGGGCCGGGGCGCGGGCAGGCGTATCGGGGGGAGAGGCTCAGGGCCGCGGGGGCTGCGGCCAGCGGTACTCGACCTGGGCCCAGCGGCCGGCGGCGGTCAGGTCGTTGCCGCGGCGCCAGTCGAAGAAGGTGGCGTTCTCCCAGTGCGAGCCCTGGCCCCAGCGGGTGCTGCAGCCGGTCGAGACCCAGGCCGGCTCCCAGTAGACGACGCCCACGCCGCCGGCGTCGATGACCAGCTGGGTGATGTCGGTCATGTAGCGCAGCTGACCCTCCTCCGTGGCCGGATACTGCGGCAGCAGGGTGTCCTCGCCGAGCAGGTTGTGGGCCGGGTCGGCGCTGTCGGTGGTGAAGGGATAGGAGGTCTCGACCACGATCACCTCGGCCTCGTAGGCGGCGTCGAGGCGGCGCAGGGTGGCCTCCAGCCCGGCGAGGTCCTCGCTGGACCATTTGCGGTAGTAGCTGATGCCGATCAGGTCGAAGTCGGTCAGGCCGGCCTCGGCCGCCGCGGCAAACCAGGGCTCGACGTTCTCCGGCTGGGCGATGTGCAGCATGATGCGGGGATTGATGCTGCTCGCCGCCCCGGCCTCGCGCACCGCCCGGATGCCGGCGTTGAGCAGGGCGGCGTTGCGGGTCCAGTCGATGCCGCCGCGGGTCTGCTTCCAGTCGAGCTCGCCCATGACCTCCAGATTGGTCTCGTTGCCGACCTGGACCATCTCGGGCATCAGCCCCTCGGCGTCGAGCTCGGCCAGCACGGCGCGGGTGTAGTCATGGACCGCCTGCGACAGGGCCGGCACGTCGTCGCGCAGGTGACGCCAGGCCTTGGGCACGATCTGCTTGTCGCCGTCGGCCCACTCGTCGGAATAGTGGAAGTCGAGCAGCACCTGCATGCCCGCCGCCCGCGCCCGGCGGATGGTGGCCTTGACGTCCGGCAGGTCGGAGTAGTCCGTCCACTCCGCGTCGTGCCACAGCCGCACGCGAACCAGATTGTGGCCGGTTTCGGCGAAGATCTCGTAGGGGTCGCGCACCTGGCCGTCCAGCCGGTAGCTGGCCCCGCAGGCCTCCATCTCGTTCACATAGGACAGGTCCGCGCCGAAGTAGAAGCGCGGCGCCTCCTGCGTCTGGCCGGGGGCGGCGGTCAGCAGGGCGGCGAGGGCGGTCGTGGCGATCAGGGAACGGAACATGCGCGGCGCCTCCGTCGCGGGGGTGAAGGTCTGAACAGGCCCGGACCCGTGCGGCCTGTCAAGGCGACATGATGACTAATAAAACAGAATTGACTAGTAAAATTGCAAGCGGGCGTCGGGTTCAGTGGAAGTCCCGCGAGCCCGGCAGGATGCGCAGGTTGCGCGGGTGCTGCGGCTTGACGAATTCGTCAGCGCCGGAGAGCTGGATCACCGGGGCGTGGTCGTCGGACAGGCGGCCCAGCTCGGCGGTGCGGTCCTCCAGCCGGTCGGCCATCAGGTGCACCACCCCCTCGGGGCTCTTCTCCACCACCCCCTCGACCCCGAGCAGCCGGGCCGACATGACCTCGCGCCGGTAGGCCTCGAAGGTGCGCACCCACAGGACCAGGTTGGTCACCCCGGTCTCGTCCTCGAGGGTGACGAAGATGGCGTTGCCGTTCCCCGGCCGCTGGCGCACCAGCACCACCCCGGCGGTGCGCACCCGGGCGCCGGAGCGGCGCGCCTCGACCTCGGCGCAGGTCAGCCGGCCCTCGGCCCGGAACACCGGGCGCAGCAGGGCCATGGGGTGGGCCTTCAGCGACAGCCGCGTGGTCTGGTAGTCGGCCGCCACATGCTCGCCCAGCCCCATGCGCGGCAGCGCCGCGTCGGGCTCCTCGCCCAGCTCGCGGGCGCGGGCGGCGGCGAACAGGGGCAGGGGGTCGTCGTCGGGCAGGCGGCGGACCGCCCACAGGGCCTCGCGCCGGTCCAGCCCCAGCGAGCGGAAGGCGTCGGCGTCGGCCAGTTTGCGCAGCGCCGCGACCGGCAGCCGGGCCCGCCGCATCAGGCCCTCCACGGCGCCGAACGGCCCGCCGGCGCGGGCCGCGACCAGGGCCCCGGCCCAGTCCTCGCGGAAGCCGTCGATCTGGCGCAGGCCCAGCCGCAGGGCGGGGGCCGCGCCCGGCCCCTCCAGCGTGTTGTCCCAGGCCGAGGCGTTGACGTCGATGGGCCGCACCTCGACCCCGTGATCGCGGGCGTCGCGCACGATCTGGGCCGGGGCGTAGAAGCCCATCGGCTGGCTGTTCAGCAGGGCGCAGGCGAAGGCCGCCGGGTGGCGACACTTGATGTAGCTGGAGACATAGACCAGCCGGGCGAAGCTGGCGGCGTGGCTTTCGGGAAAGCCATAGGAGCCGAAGCCCTTGATCTGGTCGAAGCAGCGGCGCGCGAAGTCCGGATCGTAGCCGCGCGCGATCATGCGGCTGACCATGCGGTCCTCATAGGTGTGCAGCGTGCCGTCGCCGCGGAACGTGCCCATGGCCTTCCTCAGGCCGTTGGCTTCCTTCTCGCTGAACTCGGCGGCGACCATCGCCACCTTCATCGCCTGCTCCTGGAACAGGGGCACGCCGAGGGTGCGGGACAGAACGTTTTTCAGTTCGTCCGGATCGTGCGGCGGCCCCGGCGCGGCGTAGACGACCGGCTCCTTGCCGCCGCGGCGGCGCAGGTAGGGATGGACCATGTCGCCCTGGATCGGCCCGGGCCGGACGATCGCCACCTGGATCACCAGGTCATAGAACTGCCGGGGCCGCAGCCGCGGCAGCATGTTGATCTGGGCCCGGCTCTCGACCTGGAAGACGCCCAGGGAATCGCCCCGGCACAGCATGTCATAGACGTCGGCCTGCTCCGCCGGGACGGTGTGCAGCTGCAGGTCCACGCCCTGGTGGACCCGCATCAGGTCCAGCGCCTTGCGGATGCAGGTCAGCATGCCGAGGGCCAGGATATCGACCTTCATCAGGCCCAGCTCGTCGATGTCGTCCTTGTCCCATTCGATGAAGGTGCGGTCGGCCATGGCGGCGTTGCCGACCGGGACCAGCTCGTCCAGCCGGCCGCGGGTCAGGATGAAGCCGCCGACATGCTGCGACAGGTGGCGCGGGACGCCGAGCAGGCGGGTGGCCAGGTCGAGGGCGCGGCGGATGACGGGATTGGCCGGGTCCATGCCGGCCTGCTCGACCAGGCTGTCGGGCAGGGCCGCGCCCCAGCTGCCCCACTGGGTCGAGGCCAGTCGGGCGGTGACATCCTCGGTCAGGCCCAGGGCCTTGCCGACCTCGCGGATGGCGCTGCGGGGCCGGTAGCGGATCACGGTGGCGGCGATGCCGGCCCGCTCGCGGCCATAGCGGCCGTAGATGTACTGGATGATCTCCTCGCGCCGCTCGTGCTCGAAGTCGACGTCGATGTCCGGCGGCTCGTTGCGGTCGGCCGACAGGAAGCGCTCGAACAGGAGGTCGTGGGACGCCGGGTCGACGCTGGTGATGCCCAGCACATAGCAGACGGCCGAGTTGGCGGCCGAGCCGCGCCCCTGGCACAG
>CAZUXK010000043.1:1798-18152 GCA_964624025.1 uncultured Brevundimonas sp. | reverse complement strand
CTGGCCCGAGGACGACCTGTCGCGCGCCGCCTTCCGCCGCCGGCTCAGCGTCTACGCCCGCGAGCTGGAGCTGCAGACCGCCTTTCCCTTCTTCATCTTCGCCCAGACGCCCGAGGGCCGCGAGGGGCCGCTGGCCGGGGCGGTGACCCTGTCCAACATCCGCCGCGGCGTCGCCGAGACCGGCCAGCTCGGCTACTGGATCGGCGAGGCCTGCGCCGGGCGGGGCCTGGGCACAGCGGCGGTGCGGGCCGTCTGCGCCTTCGCCTTCGACCAGCTGCGCCTGCATCGGGTCGAGGCCGCCTGCCTGCCCTCCAACGCCCGTTCCCGCCGCGTGCTCGAGAAGTCGGGCTTCCGGCTGGAGGGCCGGGCCCGCGCTTATCTCAAAATTAACGGCGTCTGGGCAGACCATCTCCTGTTCGGACTCGTGGAGGACGAGCACGCGGACGCTCTGGCGCGTCCGTCCGGAAGGGGTGTGGAGTGACGTGACGGGCGGTTCGAGAGCCTCGATGTGGGACGCGGCCAGCGCCATCGAGGCCCTGGCGGCCGCCGACACCGCCCTGTGGATCTGGGATCCCGCCCGCGACTGTCTGAAGTTCAGCGGCGCCTCGCGCCCCCTCGGCCTCAGCCCGCTGGCGCCCGAGTGCTCCGCCGCGGCCTTCATCGCCGTGACCCTGCCCCAGGACCGCAGCGCCGCCGAGGCCCTGCTCAAGCCCCAGGCCGAGGGCACGCCGGTCAGCCAGCGCATCCGCATGCGCGGGGCCGAGGTCGGGGTCTGGCGCGGCGTCTGGCTGGAGGACGGCCTGCGCGCCGCCGGGGTGGTGTCGTTGGAGTCCAGCTTCGCCCCGGTCGACCGCGACCCGCTCACCGGCCTCTACGACCGCCGCAGCTTCCTCGGCCGGGTCGGCGATCGGCTGGCCGAGCCGGGCGTCTATGATCTGGTCGTCGCCGATGTCGATCGCATGCGCCGCCTCAACGAGGCGCTGGGCCATGCCCGGGCCGACCTGGTGCTGTCGGCCCTGGGCTCGCGCCTGTCGGCCGCCTTCCCCGGCGACACGGCCCCGGCGCGGGTCGGCGAGGACGAGTTCGCCCTGCTTGTTCCCGACGGCGGCGCGGGCGCCCTGCACCGCCTGCGCGAGGCGCTGGAGCAGCCCCTCTCCGTGGCCGGCTTCGACATCTATCCGACGGTCTCCATCGGCGCCGTGCGGGCCGAGGGCGGCCCCGACGCCGCCGACCCGGCCGAGCTGCTGCGCCGGGCCGAGCTGGCGGTCGAGCAGGCCAAGCGCGCCGGTCGCGGCGGCATCGCCGCCTACGGTCGGGCGCTCGAGAGCGACAGCCTGTCCCGCCTCGCCATGGAGGCGGACCTGCGCAACGCCTTCATGCGCGGCGAGATCGAGCCCTACTACCAGCCAATCGTGAACCTCCACACGGGCGCGGTGGCCGGCTTCGAGGCCCTGGCCCGCTGGCGCCACCCCCGCCGCGGCCTCGTGCCGCCGGACGAGTTCCTGACCCTGACGGCCGAGATGGGCCTGATGAACGAGCTCGGCCTGCACATGATGCGGCGCTCGGCCCGCCAGCTGTCGGAGTGGCTGCGCCGCCACAAGGACGCCGGACGCCTGTTCTGCAGCGTCAACCTGTCGGTCGGCGAGATCGAGCGCCCCCATCTGGTCGAGGACGTGGCGGAGATCATCCGCGAGGCGCAGCTGCCGCCCGGCGCCCTCAAGCTCGAGGTCACCGAAGGCGACATCATGCGCGACACGGATCGCGCCGCCGAGGTGCTGGGCCGCCTCAAGGGCATCGGCGCGTCGCTGGCGCTCGACGACTTCGGCACCGGCTTCTCATCCCTGTCCTATCTGGCGCGCCTGCCCTTCGACACGCTCAAGATCGACCGCTACTTCGTCCTGACCATGGACAAGGACGCCGGGTCCGAGAAGATCGTGCGCTCGGTCGTCAACCTCGGCCGCGACCTGTCGCTGGAGGTGGTGGCCGAGGGGGTGGAGAACGCCGACCTGGCGCGTCGCCTGCTGGAGGCCAGCTGCCACTACGGCCAGGGCTTCGGCTACGCCCCCGCCCTGCCGGCCCAGGAGGCCGAGGTCTATCTCAACGAGTCACTCGCCGACGGCGCCGCCCCGATCAAGGCCCGCTCCGCCTGAGTCAGGCGTGGCCGGCGTCGCTGGACAGCCAGGCCGCGTCGACGCCGATCCGCGCCAGCGCCCGGGCCCACTTTCCGTCGTGGTCGTCATCGAAGATCAGGTCGAGGTCGGCGTCCGCCACCAGCCAGACATTCTCGGCCAGCTCCTCCTCGATCTGGCCGTCGCCCCAGCCGGCGTAGCCGAGCGCCAGCACCGCCCGCCGCGGTCCGCCCACGGGGTCGAGCATGGCCAGCAGCGCCTCGCGGGTGCCGGTGATGGCCAGCCCCTCGCCGAACGGCACGCTGGCGTCCGGGACCAGCCAGTCGTCCGTGTGCAGCACGAAGCCGCGCTCGCGCTCCACCGGTCCGCCGACCAGCACCGGCCGGCCCTCGGCCGCCTCGACATCCGCGGCCAGTTCCAGCTTGCGCAGCACCTGGGCCAGGTCGACTCCCGGGGCCGGCCGGTCAATGCGCAGACCCATGCCATGGTCCGGCCCGTGCGCGCACAGAAGGATAACGGCGTTCTCGAAGCGGGGATCGCCGATGCCCGGCATCGCCACCAGCAGTCGCCCGGCTTGGGAGGGGAAGGCGCTCATGGCCAAATGATCCCCGCTTCGCCCCGCCCGCGCAAGCGACGCCTTGGCCCCCGCGCGCAAAAGCCCTGTCCATGTGGAATGGAGGTCGCCCGGCACAGACCCTGCGGTCTGCTGCCTACAGGTCGGTCAGCATCTGACGATCTGAAGGCGCCCGATCAAAAGGCTGCGCGTCATGCACCCCGACCAACGGCATTCGCACGAGGGGCACGGGCTGGAGGAGGCTGCGCGCCGATGAGCGCGCTATCGGAGCGCGCCCTCTCGCCATCGCGGAGGAGAGAGCACTCCCGCGCGGGTCATCCCCGGATTACGGTCCTGGAGTGATGAATGACCTTGTCTCTGATTCGGCTCCACAGGCGGTCCGGCGGATGCCTTGCCGGCATGGCGAACTCACGTTCTTCGCCCATGACCGGTATGTTGGCAGGTCACTTGAAATGTATGGCGAGTGGTCGGAGGGCGAGGTTGATCTGTTCAGCCAGATCGTCAGACCGGGTGCCCATGTCGTAGAGGCCGGAGCCAACATCGGCGCGCACACGGTAGCTCTCGCCCGGCTCGGTGCCCGCGTGCTCGCCATTGAAGGCCAGCCGGCGGCGAAGGCCGTGCTCGACGAAAATCTCGCGGCGAATGCGTGCTCGGACGTGCAGACCAGGCTCGCCATGGTCTCGTGTGCACCGGGCGAGATCCACCTGCCCCGTCCGGACTACGGGGGTGACGTCAATGTCGGCGGCGTCACCGCCCACCCGGCGACCCGTGCCCGCTTCGGGATCGGCGCGGCCGTCGGCATCGACAAGGTACCGTCGATCGCGATCGACGATCTGAACCTCTCCCGCATCGACCTCCTGAAAGCCGATGTCGAGGGTTTCGAGCTGCCACTTCTGTTGGGTGCCGAGCTCACCCTCAGGCGTACCCGCCCGCTACTTTATCTGGAAGCCAACCCCGGCCCGAGCCGATCAGCGCTGATCGCCTTCGCCCGCGCGCTCGATTACCGTGTGTTCTCCCACAACGTGCCGATGTACCGGCCGGGGAACTTCCGCTCGAATCCGGTTAATGTGTTCGAGAACATCGCTTCACATAACGTTCTCTGCATTCCCGCCGAGCGGCCCCAGAAGGTCAAGGGTCTGCCTGAATTGGCTTCCAGATAGAGGCGCGGCCGGATAAACCCTGCACACCAAGGAGAGATCATGACCCTCAAGATCGGCGACCGCCTGCCCCCGGCCGTATTCACCACCCCGACCGGCGAAGGCCCCAAGCCCATCACCGCCGACGAGGTGTTCAAGGGCCGCACCGTCGCCCTCTTCGCCGTCCCGGGGGCCTTCACCCCGACCTGCTCGGCGCGCCACCTGCCGGGCTTCCGCGACAAGGCCGCCGAGCTCAAGGGCAAGGGCGTCGACGCCATCGCCTGCGTCTCGGTCAACGACGCCTTCGTCATGGGCGCCTGGGCGCAGAAGGAGGGCGTCTCGGCCGACGACATCCTGATGCTGGCCGACGGCAACGGCGACTTCACCCGCAAGCTGGGCCTGACCATGGACGCCAGCGGCTTCGGCATGGGCGAGCGCTCGCAGCGCTACTCGGCCCTCGTCCGCGACGGCGTGGTGGAGCAGCTCAACATCGAGGCCGGCGGCGAGTTCAAGGTGTCGTCCGCCGACCACCTGCTGACCCAGCTCTGACCACCGACGTCTTCTCCCCCCGGCAGCGCAGCGCGGTGATGCGCCGCGTGCGCGGCCGGGACACGGGGCCGGAGCTGACCGTGCGGCGCGCGCTGCGTTGCCTCGGACTGGGCTACCGCCTCGACGGATCGGCCCTGCCCGGTCGCCCGGACGTTGTGATGAAGGGCCGCCGCCTCGCCGTCTTCGTGCACGGCTGCTTCTGGCACGGCCACGATTGCCCGCGCGGCGCCCGCACCCCGAAAACCAACACCCCCTACTGGACCGGCAAGATCGCCCGCAACCGCGCGCGCGACGCCGCGGCGGTGACCGCCCTCGAGTCGATGGGCTGGCGCGCGGTGATCGTCTGGGAGTGCGAACTGCGGGGCGATCCGGGCCCCCTGCTGGTGGCCCGGCTCGGGCGTCAGGCCAACGCCGCCCCGCGGTCTGCCGCCAGGTCCGCCCCAAGGTCCGCCGCGGCCGCGGCGTCGCTCAGCACCTCGTCCAGCGCCGTCAGCAACGCCGTCGGCGTCACCGGCTTGGAAACGAAATAGGTCATTCCGGCCGCCAGACAGGCCTCGACATCCTCCGGCGTCGTGTCGGCGGTCACCGCCACCACGGGACTGGCGCGGTTCGGCCCGGTCCCGGCCCGGATCCGGCGCGTGGTCTCGCGCCCGTCCAGCTCGGGCATGCGCACGTCCATGAAGATCACGTCGAAGCGGGCCCGGTCGCACGCCTGCAGCGCCGCCAGACCGTCGGCCGCCATCTCGATGTGGCAGTCGAGGGTCCGCAGGATCAGCTGCAGGGCCCGGCGGTTGATGTCGTGGTCGTCGACCACCAGCACCCGCAGCGGCGGCGCGGCTTCGGCCTCCGCCCTCTCCAGCTCCGCCTCCCCGGCGACCGGGTCGGGCGCCGGCGCGGGCTCCGGCGCAGCGGCGACACCGTCGACGGGGGCCGCAGGGGGCGCGGCCTCGGCGCTGACCAGCTTGAGCGCCGGCGGAGCCGCGAGGGGACGCGCCACCCCGGCGCGGCCGCGGTCGTCGACCCGGACCGGGGCCGCCCCGGTCGCCGGATCCGCGCCAGCGTCGAGATGCAGCGACAGCACGAAGGCCGCGCCCTCGCCCTTGCGGCTGCGCACGGTCAGGCGACCGCCCATCAGCTCGGCGAGGTGGCGGCTGATAGCCAGGCCCAGCCCCGTCCCGCCGTGCCGGGCCGACACGCCGTCGTCGGTCTGGTCGAACGGCTCGAACAGCCGCGCCAGCTGCGCCGGGCTCATGCCCGGACCGGTATCCACCACCTCCAGCACCAGGGCGTGGCTGCGCGGCTCCTCGGCCCAGGCGCTGATCCGCACCGTGACGGAGCCCGACGGGGTGAACTTGACCGCATTGGACAGCAGGTTGTTGAGGATCTGGCGCAAGCGGGTCTCGTCGCCGCGCACCCAGGAGGGCAGATCGCGCGCGCCCTCCAGCCGCAGCCGCAGCCCCTTGGCCGCCGCCTGGCCCTGCCAGAGCCGCAGCGTCTGGGCGAGGGCCGTGCGGACGTTGAAGTCCTCGACGAGGATGCTCATCCGGCCGGCGTCCAGCTTGGCGTGGTCCAGCAGGTCGTCCAGCAGCGCCTTCATCATCTGGCCGGCCTGGCCGATCAGGGCGGCCTGGCCGCGCGCGGCCCCCGTGGCGGCGGTGCGCTCCAGCTCGATGGCGCCGGTGAGGATGGCCGACAGGGGCGTGCGCAGGTCATGGCCGACGGCGGCGAGGAAGGCGGTGCGCGCCGCCACCGCCCGCTCGGCCTCGCGGCGCCGCGTCTCGGCCTCGATGCGCGCCTGGGCCTCCGCGGCGCTGGCGCGCTTCATCCGGCTCCAGGTGTTCAGGCAATAGATGGCGTAGATGCACAGGGCGAGGGCGGCGGCCAGGACGAAGGGCGCCTCGGCCCCCAGCAGCGCCATGGTCGGCGGGATCATCGCCATGTAGGCGAGCTGCGGGATCAGGGCGCAGGCCAGCACCAGCGGCGAGCGCGGTGCATTGATGATCGCATAGACCGCCCCGGAGCAGATGATGACGGCGGCGCAGATGCCGCCCATCGCCCCGCCGTGGATCCACAGCGGGATCGACAGGAAGGAGAAGGTCGCGGCGTTGAGCGTGATGGCCACGGCCCCGAGCGTCAGCCGCCAGCCCGGCAGGCTGTTGCGGCCATGTCGCGTGACCGGCCAGAACAGCGACACCTCGATCACCTGGACGAGGGCGTAGACCGTGCACCAGGCCACGGTCAGGGGCCAGCCCATGACCGGCGAGAAGATCAGGGCGCAGGCGCCGCCCATGCCGACCCGCTGCAGCAGCGCACGACGGCGCTCGCGGACGGCGCCGGGCCAGGCGGTCTCGGGAGAATAGGTGTCGGGGGCCGCCATGGAGCCTCTTCACTGCCGCCCGGGCAGGTCCGAAGGACACTCCCGAGCGCCGCAGCCTACCCCGGGCCGTGCTAACGGGCCGTCAACGCCGCCCCGACCGCCGCGCGCACGTCGGCGAAGCCCTCGGCCGCCAGCGCCGCCAGCAGCTCCCGCTTGATCCGCGTGACCAGACCCGGACCGCCGTAGACCAGGGCCGAGTAGAGCTGAACCGCCGAGGCCCCGGCCTTCAGCCGCTCCAGCACATCCCGGCCGCTTTCCACCCCGCCGGCCGCGATCAGCACCAGCCGCCCGGGGTTGGCCGCCGCCGCCGCCGCCAGCGCCGCCTGGGCCCGGGCCTTCAGCGGACGCCCCGACAGGCCGCCGCTCTCGCCCGCATGGGCCGAGCGCAGGTCCGCGGGACGATCCAGCGTCGTGTTCGAGACGATCACCCCGTCGAGGCCGTGGGCGGCGGCCGCCGCCACGATCTCCGCGATCTCGTCCGGCGACAGGTCCGGCGCGATCTTCAGGAACAGGGGCGCCGGGTCCGGGCCCCGCGCCGCGGCGGCGCGGCCCAGCAGGTCGTCCAGCTGCTCGCGCCCCTGCAGGGCCCGCAGGCCCGGGGTGTTCGGCGAGGAGATGTTGATGGTGAAGTAGTCGCTCAGGCCCCTCAGCCGCTGCAGGCCGGCGACATAGTCCGCGGCCCGGTCCTCGCTGTCCTTGTTGGCCCCCAGATTGGCGCCCAGCACCAGCCCGGCCGGCCGCTTCGCCAGATTGGCGGCGAACGCCTCCAGCCCGGCGTTGTTGAAGCCCATGCGGTTGATGACGGCGTGATCCTCGCTCAGCCGGAACAGGCGCGGCTTCGGATTGCCCGGCTGCGGCCGCGGCGTGACCGAGCCGCACTCGACGAAGCCGAAGCCCAGCCGCGCCAGCCCTTTCAGGGCCGCGGCGTTCTTGTCCAGCCCGGCGGCCAGGCCAATCGGGTTGGGCAGGGCCAGCCCCGCCACCATGGTCGCCAGCCGCGGATCGTCCGGCCCGCCGGCCGGGACCAGCCCGTGGCGCAGGGCCGCCAGCGCGAGGTCATGGGCCGTCTCGGCGTCCAGCCGCCGCAGGACCGCCGCGCCGAGGTCGCCGATCCCGCTCATGCCGCCGCGCCCGCGCCGACCGCCAGCGCCTCGCCCGGCTGCATCTCGCCCCCGGCCGTCACGGCCAGGGCCCTGGCGGCGCGCACATGGGCGAGGGCCAGCTCGCCATAGACGTGGGGGAACAGGGCCCCGCCGCGCGACGGCTCCCAGACCAGTCCGGGCAGGTCGTCGAGCACCACCTCGGCCAGCACCAGATCGTCGCGCCCGGCGTAGTGGCGCCGCGCCGTCCCGGCCAGCTGGTCCGGCGTCGACAGATGGATGAAGCCGTCGGCGCGGTCGGCCGCCGAGCCGCCATAGATCCCGGCGGCGCACCAGGCCGCCCACTCGGCGCGGCCGAGCAGCTTGCAGGCGATCCCGCTCACCCGCCCGCCCCGCCGCCGAGGCTCTTGGGCGTGAACACCCCGTCGTAGGTCGGGCGGCCCGCCGCATCGACGGCGAACACCGCCGCGGTCCCGGTCGGGAAGGCGTCGACGCGCGCCAGCACCGCCGCCGAGGCCGCCGCCTCGACCAGATAGTCGAGGGCCAGCAGCTGGATGCCCGGATTGTGCGCGATCAGCAACAGGGTCTCGGCCTCGTCCTCGGCCGCCTCGACCGCCGCGCGCAGCCGCTCGGGGGAGGCGTTGTAGAGCCCCGCATCGAAGCGCGCCGGAACCTCGGCGAAGACGGTCGCCATGGCCGCCCAGGTCTCCCGCGTCCGCGCCGCGTCGGACACCAGCGCCAGATCCGGACGCAGGCCCCGCGCCGCCAGTTCGCGCGCCATCAGCTGCGCATCGGCGACCCCGCGCGGGCACAGGGGACGGTCGTGGTCCTGCCCGCTGTCGGACAGGCGCTCGGCCTTGGCGTGACGCATCAGGATCAGACGGCGCATGTCGGCGGTTCTTAAGGCGCTTCGCGGGGAAGGTCCAAGCCGGCGCCGGCCCGCCCGACCGCCTGGGGCGCGAGATCGGCCTCCGGCCGCTCGACCCGCACCGCGCCGCGCGCCCGCACCCGGGCGTAGGCCTGGCGAGAGGCCTCCAGCAGGATCAGCCCGGCCGCGCCAGGGGCCAGCCTCCGGCCAACCTGCTCCAACCCGTCGGCCCAGGCCAGCAGCGGCCGCCAGGGCGGGGCGTAGAGGGTCTGGGACCAGGCCGTCGGCTCCAGCCCGGCCTCGCGCACCAGCGCCTCCAGCTGGCGCCGGGTAAAGGGCCGCCCGTGGCCGAAGGGCGTCGATTCCGCCCGCGCCCACAGGCCGCCGCGCGCCGCCGCCACCACGATCAGCCGCCCCGCAGGACTCATCGCCCGCGCCGCCTCGATCAGCACCGCCGCCGGATTGGCCGCCTCCTCCAGCGCATGCACCAGCAGCACCCGGTCGAAGCTGCCCGCCGCGAACGGGAGCCGCGCCTCGTCGACCAGCACGGCGCGGTTGCGACCCACGGCGGGCCAGGCCTCGGCCCCCTGGCCGCCCGGCATGGCGGCGATCTGCCGCCGCGCCCCGACGAACTGGTCCAGCCAGGGGGCGGCGTAGCCGAGCCCCAGCACGTCGCACCCGGTCGCCTCGCCCCACGCCTCCTCCAGCCGTCCGGCCAGCATCCGCCGCGCCAGCTGGCCGGCCGGTTCGCCGTAGAAGGCGCGCAGATCCTCGACGCTTCGCCGCATGGCCCCCAGCATAGGCCAATCGGCGGCCGGCCGGTATGGTGGCTGCATGTCGCTCGAGATCCGCCTGTTCCCCTGCCTGTCCGACAACTACGGCTTCCTGCTGCGCGACCCGGCCAGCGGCCTGGTCGCCGCCATCGACGCTCCGGACGCCACGCGCATCTCGCTGGAGATCCAGGCCGCCGACTGGGACCGGCTGGACCTCGTGCTGCTGACCCACTGGCACCCGGACCACACCGGCGGCGCGGCGGAGCTCAAGACCCGCTGGGGCGCGGAGATCATCGGCCCGGCAGAGGTCGAGAAGGTCCTGACCCCGGACCGCATCGTCGGCGAGGGCGACCGGGTCATGCTCGGCGAAACCGCCTTCGAGGTGCTGGAGCTGCCGGGCCACACCCTCGGCCACATCGCCTTCCACGACGCCGCCGGGGCCAACCTGTTCAGCGGCGACGTGCTGTTCGCGCTGGGCTGCGGCCGGCTGTTCGAGGGCACGCCGGCGCAGATGTTCGCCAGCCTGCAGCGCCTCGCCGCCCTGCCCGACGCCACCACCGTCTGGTGCGCCCACGAATACACCGAGACCAACGCCCGCTTCGCCATGACCCTGGACGACAGCCCGGCGCTGGCGGCCCATGCGGAGACGATCTTCGCCGCCCGCGCCCGGGGCGAACCGACCGTGCCGACGGCGCTGGCGACCGAGCGCCGCCTCAACCCGCTCCTGACCGCCCCGGACGTCGGGACCTTCACCGCCCGCCGCGAGGCCCGCAACGGGTTCCGCCAGGAGACCTAGTCGCCGCCGGCGACCGCCTGCAGGATCAGGGCCGAGGAGGGGCGGCCCGCCGGCCCCATCGCCGGCTGCACCGAGATGCGCAGGGTGCCGGCCACCAGCCGCACGTCCGGCCGCTCGCCGTTGACGATCAGGATGCGGCGCAGGCGGGTGGCGCGGCCGCGCAGGCTCTCGGCCCGGGCCACCCGGGCCACGGCGTCGACGGCCACCGCGGCCGTGTCGGCCACCAGCGCCTCGCTGCCGGGGATGACGTCCGGCGCCTCCAGCAGCACCGTGCGGCCCAGCGCCCGGGTGGCGAGGCCGCTCTGGCGGATCAGGGCGCGGCTCAGCTCGACGGGGGTGATCGGATCCGGCCGCAGGGCCTCGGCCGGGCCCACCGCCGAGACCGGCGTGCCGCGCGGGTTCTGCACCGTATACAGGGTGATGCCGCCATCCGGCGTGATGCGCAGCACCTCGTCGCCGGCGTCGGTGCGATAGATGATGTCGCCGCGCGGGGCCGGCGAGGGGCGCAGCGCCCAGGTCTCGGACCGGCCGTCGAAGCGCAGCAGAGGGCGGTGGCCGGCGCTGCGGTCGAGGACGAAACTGACGCCCTGCTCGGACACATAGCGCCCGACCGGGGGCAGGTTGCGGCCGAACACCCGGTCGCGCAGCTGGCTGCCGCCATCCTGCGCCACGGCGGCGGGGACCGGCGCGGCCAGCCCGAGGGCCAGCGCCAGCAGGGGCGCGAGGACAGGGGCGAGCACAGGGGCCAGCACAGGGGCGAAGGCGGTCGGACGCGCGCAGGCGCGCCTCGTCAGGCCCCGCAACCGGACCGGCCGGCTCTGTGCTTCAGCACCCATGGGTTGCTCTTCGGGAGCGGCGGCGGCGGATTTTGGGCGGACCGGCCCCTAGCCGACCAGATATTGACCGCCGTTCAGGGAAAGCGTGCACCCTGTGACATATCCGGCACGCTCGCCCGCCAGCCACGACACCATGTCGGCGATCTCCTCGCCCTTGCCGAGGCGGCCGACCGGCACCTGGGCGATGATGGCGTCCAGCACCTTCGGGTCCATGGCCCCGACCATCTCGGTGTCGATATAGCCCGGCGCGATGCAGTTCACCGTGATGCCCTTGCGCGCATTCTCCAGCGCCAGCGCCTTGGTGAAGCCGATCATCCCGGCCTTGGCGGCGGAATAGTTGGTCTGGCCGACCTGGCCCTTCTGGCCGTTGATCGACGAGATGTTGATGATCCGGCCCCAGCCGCGGTCGCGCATGCCGACAATCACCTGGCGGGTCATGTTGAAGACCGAGTCCATGTTGACGCGGATCACGTCGGACCACTGGTCATGGGTCATCTTGTGGAAGAAGCCGTCGCGGGTGATGCCGGCGTTGTTGACCAGCACATCCACCGGACCCAGCGCCGCCTCGACCTCCTGCACCGCCCGGGCGCAGTCCTCGAAGCTGCCGACATTGCCCTTGACCACCATGACGCCCAGCTCGCGCGCCGTGGCCTCGGCCGCCTCGGCGTTGCCGGAGTAGCCGGCCGCCACCGCCATGCCGTCCTCCTTGAGGCGCTGCACGATCGCCTTGCCGATGCCGCGCGTCCCGCCGGTCACCAACGCCACCCTGGTCATGCCCGTCTCCGTCCCTGTCCGGCCCCGGCTGCTGCGGGGCTCTGACGGCACGTTAGCCTTCCCCGGGCGCGGCGGGAACCGCCGTCAGCCGTTCCAGTCGCGGAAATGCTTCGACAGCTTCAGGCCCTGGCGCTGGTAGTGGCTGCCGCCCTCGCCATAGAGCCGGTCCGGCCGCGCCGTCAGGGGCTCATAGACCAGTCGGGCCACGGTCTGGCCGTGCTCCAGCAGGAAGGGCGTGTCGTGGGTGCGCACCTCGAGCACCCCCTTCGAACCGGCCCCGTGCGCCTCGTCGACGCCGAAGCCCGGGTCGAAGAAGCCGGCGTAGTGCACCCGGAACTCGCCTACGGACGGATCGATCGGGGTCATTTCGGCGGCCTGGTCGACCGGGATCTCCACCGCCTCGCGCGAGGCCAGGATGTAGAACTCGCCCGGGTCCAGCAGCAGTTCGCCCTCCGGGGCGTACAGCGGCTCCCAGAACAGGCGCGGGTCGTGGCCCTCGATATGGTCCATGTAGACCACCCCGGCGTGGCGGCGGCCGCGATAGCCGACGACCGCGCCCGGCCCGCCGGCCAGATCGACGCCGACGCTGCGGCTCTCCAGCTTCGGCGGCTCGCCGGTCTTGAGCCGCAGCTGGTTCAGCCGCGTGCCCGGGCGCACCAGGATCGAGAAGGTCTGGGGCGCCACCTCCAGATAGAGCGGCCCGTCATAGCCCTCGGCCACGTCGTCGAAGGCGGCCCCGGCGTCGGTCAGCAGCCGCACGAACACATCGACCCGGCCGGTCGAGCTCTTGGGATTGGCCCGCGCCAGCAGCCCCTTCGGCAGGGTCAGGCGCTCCTGCAGGCGCACGATGTAGACGCAGCCCTTCTCCAGCACCGCCCCGCCAGTCAGGTCGAGCTTGTGCATAGCCACGTCGGCGATGCGCGTCTCCACCGGCCGGGCTCCCGGCAGGAAGGAGGCGCGCACCCGCCAGGCCGTGTTCGACAGCCGCAGGTCGAGGCTGGCCGGCTGCACCTGGTCGGCGTCAAAGGGGGTCTCGGACCGGATGGCGTCTGCATCGAGCAGGGCCTGGATGGCCTGGCGGGGGAGGATGCCGGGAGCTGTCGTCATGGGATCCGATCACAGGCAGGACGGCGGTCCCGCTTGCCACGCGCCGGGCCCGTCGTCAAAGCGGGCGGACAAGGAGATTCGCATGCACGACGACCCGCCCTATGAGGCCGAGACCCATGGCGTCGTCGTGCGCGTGCGCCCGGCCTTCCTCGCCGGCCAGTCGGACCCGGCCGCGGGGCGCTGGGTCTGGGCCTACCAGGTCGAGATCGAGAACCGCCGCCCCGACACGGTGCAGCTTCTGGCCCGGCGCTGGACCATCACCGACGGCCACGGCCGGGTCGAGCAGGTCGAGGGCCCCGGCGTGGTCGGCGAACAGCCGGTGCTGGCCCCGGGCGAGCGGCATAGCTACGCCTCCGGCTGCCCCCTGCCGACCGCGACCGGCATGATGGTCGGGGCCTATGTGTTCGTCGACGCCGAGGGCGCGACCTTCGAGGCCGACATCCCGGCCTTCAGCCTCGACACCCCCGACGCCCGCGCCCGCCCGAACTGACCGCCGGACAGACCCCCGGACAGAGAAAAGGCGGCGCCCCCTCGCGGAAGCGCCGCCCCTGTCAGCTCAGGCCGGACCGGCCGGGGATCAGTGCACCCCGGCCATGCCCTTCTTGAGGATCGGCGAGATCAGCAGCAGCACGACGCCGACCGCCACGCCGGTCAGACCGATGGTGCCGAACACCGAGCCGTAGGTCTGCAGCGCCAGCTCCGGATTGGTCACAACGCCGGCGACCGTGTCGGTGGCCGTGGCCTTGGCGATCAGGCCGGCGACGATGTGCGCCACCGAGCTGGACAGGAACCACACGCCCATCATCAGCCCCACCACCCGCTCGACCGACAGCTTGGTGATCATCGACAGGCCGACCGGCGAGAGGCAGAGCTCGCCGAGGGTGTGGAAGAAGTAGGTCAGGAACAGGAACATCAACGGCACGCGGAAGTCGGCGTTGGCGGCGTTGCCCGTGGCCCAGGTCAGGACCAGGAAGCCCAGCCCGACGAAGACGAGGCCGAAGGAGAACTTGACCGGGGTCGAGGGCTCCATGTTGCGCTTCGCCAGCCAAACCCACAGGCCCGCGAAGATCGGCCCGAACACGACGATGATGGCCGGGTTGAACAGCTGGGTCTGGGCCGCGTTGAACCACGACGGCATGGCCGTGGACTGGTCGGCGAACAGGCTCAGGGACGAGCCGGCCTGTTCGAACAGGGCCCAGAACAGCACCGAGAAGAAGATCAGCACCTCGGCCACCAGCATGCGGCTGCGCTCGGCGCCTTTCAGACGGAAGAGGGTGTAGCCGACCACCAGCACGAAGGTGGTCATGGCCACCGGGATCAGCACCGCCTCGACCAGGGCGTGGCGCTGCATCAGCAGCCAGGTGGGGAACACGGCCACCAGGCCGGCGATCCAGAAGAACGGCGTCAGCGGCACCCCGAGAATGGACCGCCCCTCGATCGGCCGGGCCGGCTCCCCGCGGCCTTCCAGCCAGCTCTGCCCGAGGATGAAGGTGGCCAGGCCCAGCGCCATGCCGATGCCAGCAAGGCCGAAGCCGTAGGCCCAGCCGTACTGGATGCCCAGCCAGGCGCACAGCGAAGTGGCCAGCACCGCCCCGAGGTTGATGCCGACGTAGAAGATGGTGAAGCCGCCATCGCGCCGCGGGTCGTTCTTGTCATAGAGCGCGCCCACGACGGTCGAGATGTTGGCCTTGAGGAAGCCGACGCCGACGATGATCAGCGACAGGGCCAGGAACAGCACCATCTCGGCCTGCTCGTCCCGCTCGATGCGGGTCGTGTAGCCGTCCGCCGCGATCTGGGCCGGGAAGCCGGCCGTGGCCGCCGCCGTCGCGCCCGAGCCGGCCGGCTGGCCGTCGGCGTCCTCGACCGCGACGCCCTCCGGCCCGATCGTGATCGGCACCCGGGTGTCGCCGGCCACGGCGTAGATCTGGCGATCGGTGTCGCGGCCCTCGACCTGCAGCGCATACTCCGTGCCGCCGACGGTCAGGTATTCGCGCCCGCCCGAGCCCTCGAAGGCCATGGTGAAGTGGCCGGCCACCAGCAGCACGGCGCCGATGATCACGGCCCGGCGCGAACCCAGATACTTGTCGGCGATCAGACCGCCGATCACCGGCATCAGATACACCAGCGCGGCGTAGGCGGCGTAGATGCCCTGGGCCTCGGCCGGTCCGAACAGGAAGTGCTGCGTCAGATAGAAGATCAGCAGCGCCCGCATCCCGTAGTAGGAGAAGCGCTCCCACATCTCGGTAATGAACAGGATCACCAGCCCCCGGGGATGCCCCAGGAACTGCTTTCGGGGCGCAGCCCCAGCGTCCAGCGTGCTCAACGCCTCACTCCATGATGTCCGGCGTCCACCCGTCGCCGTGAGCCGCTATCGAGCATGACGTTTCGATAACCACAAGGGTCGCCGCACAACAGCGGGCATGGCGGAGGGGCCTCAGCCCCGCTCCACGCACATGGCCACGCCCATGCCGCCGCCGATGCACAGGGTGGCCAGACCCTTGCGGCCGCCGGAGCGCTTCAGTTCGTGCAGCAGGGTGGTCAGGATGCGCGCGCCCGAGGCCCCGATCGGGTGGCCGATGGCGATGGCCCCGCCGTTGACGTTGACCTTGTCCGGGTCGAGGCCGAGTTCCTTGACGACGCACAGGGCCTGGGCGGCGAAGGCCTCGTTGGATTCCACCAGATCGAGGTCGCCGACCGACCAGCCGGCCTTCGCCAGGGCCTTCTGCGAGGCCGGGATCGGGCCGGTGCCCATCACCGCCGGATCGACGCCCGCGGTGGCCCAGGACGCCACCCGCGCCAGCGGCTCCAGCCCGCGTCGCGCCGCCTCGTCGGCGGTCATCAGCACGAGGGCCGCGGCCCCGTCGTTCAGCCCCGAGGCGTTGGCCGCGGTCACCGTGCCGTCCTTTGTGAAGGCCGGCCGCAGCTTCTCCATGGCCTCGATCGTGGCCCCGTGACGGATGTACTCGTCCTGGTCGACGACCACGTCGCCCGTCTTCGAGGCGATGGTGACCGGGGCGATCTCGGCGGCGAAGCGCCCGGCCTTCTGCGCCGCCTCGGCGCGGTTCTGGCTGGTCACGGCGAAGCGGTCCTGGGCGGCGCGGTCGATCTCCCAGCGCGCGGCGATGTTCTCGGCCGTCTGGCCCATGTGGTAGCCGTGGAAGGCGTCCCACAGGCCGTCGCGGATCATGGTGTCGACCAGCTCCACCGCGCCCATCTTCTGGCCGGTGCGCAGGGTCTGGGCATGCGGCGCCTGGCTCATGCTCTCCTGGCCGCCGGCGACGACGATGCGGGCGTCGCCCAGCGCCACCTGCTGGTAGCCCAGGGCCACGGCGCGC
>CAZUXK010000043.1:0-1788 GCA_964624025.1 uncultured Brevundimonas sp. | reverse complement strand
AGCCGCAGATCTGGTTCAGGCTCCAGGCCGGGGTCTCCTTCGGCAGGCCCGCGCCAATGGACGCCTGGCGCGCCGGCCCCTGGCCGGCGGCGGCCTGCAGCACCTGGCCGAGGATCACCTCGTCGACCTCCCCGCCCGCCAGCCCGGCGCGCTCGAGGGCGGCGCGGATGGCGATCGTCCCCAGCCGGGCCCCGGAGAGGCTGGAGAGGGCCCCGAGGAAGGACCCGACCGGGGTGCGCGCGGCCGAGACGATGACGACGTCGGGGTGGGCCATGGCTTTCGCTCCTGCGAGATGGACTGTTGCCCTTTAGCCGCAACCACCGCCCTTCGTCACCCGCCGCCGCAAGACTCAGTCGATGGTCATCCCGTCGCGGCAGGATGGGCGGAACAATCGGACCGCCCCCTCATTGCAAGGGACATGCGCAGGATGGTGATGAAGCTGTTCCACCGGGTGGTGACGCCCGACGCCCTCGACATGGCGGAGCACTACCGCACCCGGGCCGAGCGGCTCGCGGATCTGTGGGTGCATGTGGCGGGCCTGGCCCTGGCCGGCGTCGGCGGCATCGTGCTGGCGGTGCTCTCGGCCGTCTATGGGGGGGTCGGGATGGCGCTGGCGACCGCCGTCTACGCCCTCTGCCTGGTGGCCATGCTGACGGCCTCGACGGTCTACAACCTGACCCACCCCTGCGCCGCCCGGCCGGTGCTGCGGCGGCTGGACGAGGCCGCCATCTTCCTGATGATCGCCGGCAGCTACACCCCCTTCACCACCCAGCGCTTCGAGGGCGCCTGGTCGACCGGCTTCACCCTGCTGGTCTGGGCCATGGCCGGGGCCGGAGTGCTGGCCAAGCTGTTCGCGCCGCGGCTCAACGACCGCTTCTGGAGCGCCGTCTACGTCCTGTTCGGCTGGATCGCCGTGCTGGCGCTGCAGCCGATGCTGGAGACGGTGCACCCGGTGGCGCTGGGCCTGCTGGTGGCCGGCGGCCTGATCTACACCGCCGGGGTGTTCGTCTTCATCAGCGAGAAGGCCCCGTTCCGGCGGGCCATCTGGCACGGCTTCGTCGTCGCCGGCGCCTCGACCCACTGGGCCGCGGTGCTGATCGGGGTGGTCCTCGCCCCCGGCCTCGGCCCGGGTCTGGCCGGCTGAGCCCCGTGACTCTCGCGCGCGGCGCGCATGACAGACTGGTGAAACCTCTCGCAGTGCGGGATAAGGGCGAAAACGCCCCTGTGCAGCGAGGTCTCCGCGTGGCCGACAGTTCTTCCGATACCCCCCGCAGCCGCGGCGGCGATACGGTGATCATCAAGAAGTACGCCAACCGGCGGCTCTACAACACGGCCACCTCGGCCTATGTCACCCTCGACGATCTGGCCCGGATGGTGCGCGAGGGCGTCGAGTTCCAGGTGTTCGACGCCAAGTCGAACGAGGAGCTGACCCGCCAGGTGCTGACCCAGATCATCTTCGAGGAGGAGACGCGCGGCGAAGCCCTGCTGCCGGTGCAGTTTCTGCGCCAGCTGATCGGCTTCTACGGCGGCAAGATGCAGGGCGTGCTGCCCAGCTATCTGGAGATGTCGCTGGACGCCTTCGCCCGCCAGCAGGAACAGTTCCAGTCGCAGATGACCCGCGCCTTCGCCGCCGCCCCCGGCGGGGCCCTGCTGGAGGAGGCGGCCAAGCGCAACGCCGCCATGTTCCAGGAGGCGATGCGCATGTTCACCCCGTTCGGCTACGCCCGCGCCGGCGGTGAGGCGACGCCCGCCGGAGACGCCGCCCCCGCCGCGCCGCGCAGCGACGAC
>CAZUXK010000042.1:0-18764 GCA_964624025.1 uncultured Brevundimonas sp. | reverse complement strand
AGAACTCGAGAACATTCGCGAAAGCCTGGGAGGGAACGGCTCTTTGCTGAACGCTGAGGGCCACCAGACCGATGACGCTGACGGCCGGGCCGCCGATCATGACGAGCAGGGAGAACGCCTGCAGCGCGTCGCGCAGCTTGGCCGAAATCATCCCCGCACCCCTTCGTGCACGATCTCGCCGCCGTGGGTCACCGCCGCCGCCTTGAGAATCTCGTCCTCCAGGTCGAGCGCCACCGCCCCGTCCTTGAGCACGAGGCCGAGGAAGGCGAACAGGTTGCGGGCGTAGAGGGCCGAGGCGTCGGCGGCGATGCGACCGGGCAGGTTGCCATGGCCGACGATGGTCACGCCGTTGGCGGTGGTGACCACCTCGTTCAGCTTCGCCCCCTCGACATTGCCGCCGTTCTCGATGGCCAGGTCGACCAGCACCGAGCCGGGCTTCATCGAGGCGACGTGGGCGGCGGTGACCAGCCGGGGCGCCGGGCGTCCGGGGATCAGGGCGGTGGTGATGACCACATCCTGCTTGACGATGTGGGCGGCGGTCAGCTCGGCCTGCTTGGCCTGGTACTCGGCCGACATGGCCTTGGCGTAGCCGCCGGCGGTCTCGGCAGCCTTGAACTCCTCGTCCTCGACAGCGATGAACTTGGCCCCGAGGCTCTCGACCTGCTCCTTGGAGGCGGGCCGCACATCGGTGGCTGTGACCACGGCGCCGAGGCGGCGCGCGGTGGCGATGGCCTGAAGGCCGGCGACCCCGGCCCCCATGACGAACACCTTGGCCGCCGCGACGGTGCCGGCGGCGGTCATCATCATCGGGAAGCCCTTGCCGTAGGCGGCGGCCGCCTCGATCACGGCGCGATAGCCGGCCAGGTTGGCCTGGGACGACAGGGCGTCCATCACCTGGGCCCGGGTGATCCGGGGCACGAACTCCATGGCGAAGGCGGTCGCCCCGGCCCCGGCCAGCGCCTTGACCGTCTCCCTGTCGCGCCAGGCGTCGAGCAGGGCCACCACCACCGCGCCCGACTTCAGGGCGCTGGTCTCCTGCGCCGTCGGTCCGCGCACCTTGATCAGGATGTCGGCCCCCGACAGCACCGCCTTGGTGTCGGCCAGCACGGTCGCGCCGGCGGCGGCGTAGTCGCCATCGGGAATCGAGGAGCCTGCGCCGGTTCCGGCCTCGACGCGCACGGCGACGCCGAGCGCGGTCAGCTTCTTCACCGTTTCAGGCGTGACGGCGCAGCGGGCCTCGCCTTCGCGGCGTTCGCGGGTGACGGCGATCGTGGCGGGCAAGGGCGACTCCCGAATGGATAACGTCGGGAGCTTAGGCGGTTATGGAAACGCCCGTAAAGTGCCGTCACGTCACCCCGGACGCAAAAAACGCCTGAAATCTCGCCCGGATCGCCGCGAAAGCTGCTGTAACCGTTCTGAAGGCGGCCGGTTTCGGGTCAGATCTACCCCCGGGACGCCGACGGGAGCAGGTTCAGTGCGCCTGGGGCTTGTCGCGCAGGAACCACCAGCCGACGGCCGAGACCACCGCCGCCGAGATGAACGCCGGCACGAACCCGCCATTGGGCATGAACCAGACGGTCAGCAGCAGGACCAGCGCGGCCACCGCCAGCGAGCCCCACTTGGTCAGGGCGCCGAAGAGCTCCCAGGTCGCCTTCTGCTCCTCGATCTCCATCGAGCCATGCTCGTAGGCGTCGTGGTCGGCGGGGGCGTGATGCGGGTCGGCCATATGTCGAGTCCGAAGTTGTCCTGTCCCGCCGCCTTATAGGGCCTGTTCGGCGCGGCTCAAGCGCCTGATGACCGCGCGCCCCTCAGTCCAGCGCGGCCAGGGCGTCGCGGGTGAAGGCGACGAGGTCGAACCCGCGACCGGCGGGGTCCTCGCCGCGGCGCACCAACACGAGTCGCCGGCTCGGCACGATGACGATGTACTGGCCGCGGTTGCCCTGGGCCGCGAGGGTGTCGGCGGGCACGCCCTCGGAGCGGTTCATCAGCCAGAAGGTAGCCCCATAGCCGAGGGCCCCGTTCGGCTGCGGCCCGGACGGGGCGCCCACATAGGCCCGCCAGTCCTCCGGCAGCAGCCGCTCGCCCTCCCAGACGCCGTTCTGCACATAGAGCTGGCCCAGACGCGCCAGGTCGCGGGCGGTAGACCAGACCTGGCTGGACAGCATGTAACCGCCGCGCCAGTCGGTCTCGACGAAGGTGTCGGTCATGCCGAGGAGGTCGAGGAACGCCTCGGGCGGCGTCGCCGCCAGCGCGGGCGCGACCGCATGGATGGCCAGCAGGGTGTCATTGTTGGCGTAGCGATAGCGCGCGCCCGGCGCCGCCAGCAGCGGCCAGCCGGGCGTCTGCTCGGCGATCGCCACCCCGCCGAAGTAGAGGGCGTCGGTCCGGTTGCCGGCCGTGTCGCTGGTCAGCCCCGAGCTCATGCGCAGCAGCTGGTCCACCGTGATCGCCGCCCGGGGATCGCCGGGCGTCGACCATTCCGGGATCGCGGCCGGGGCCGTGACGTCCACGCCGCCCTGCTGCGCCACCCAGCCGACGAGGGTGCCGGCGAGGCTCTTGGCCACCGACCAGGTGCGCTGGGGCGTGTCCGGGCCAAAGCCGTCGCGATAGCGCTCGGCCACCAGCCGGCCGTCCTGCACCACCACCAGCGCCGTGGTCACCCCGGGGCCATAGGTCTCACCCAGCGCGCCGGCGAGGGTCGTCTCCAGCGCCGCCGCATCCTCGCGCGGCGCGGCAGTCGGCCAGTCGCGGGGCGCGGCCCGGTCGATCGGGGAACGGGGCGGCAGCGCCTCGGCCCCGACCGGTGCAATGACGCAGCCGCGCCCGGGCGTGTGCACCGCCAGCCGCGGCGGCATGGCCGGATCCCAGGCGACGCGCACCTCCGCCTCGCCGACCTCGGCCGTCATCCCGCGCACCAGCGGGTCGAGCTCCGGATAGATGCCGACCAGCTCGTGGGCCTCGACGCTCTCGACCGTCCGCTCCGCGCCCGCCTCGCGGGCGTTGAACACCGCCCCGCAGACCATCAGCGCCTTGTAGCCGGCGGCCATGGCGAGATCGGCCGGCCTTGGCGCCGGCGGCGTCTGGGCCAGCGTCGGCGCGGCGGCCGCGAGCAGAAGCAGGGCGGCGGGGATCCGGAAGCTCTGGAGCATGGGCGGGACGCTGGCCCGGCCACCCCGCCCCGTCAATGCCTCAGACCGTGGCCTCGAAGGCGTCGACCAGCCGCTCCAGCCGCTTGCAGCCGGCGGCCCAGAAGGCCGGATCGCGCGGGTTCAGCCCGAACGGGGCCAGGGCCTCGACATAGGTCCGGCTGCCGCCGCCCGCGAGCAGGTCGCGGTAGAGCGCCGTGAATCCGGCCGGGTCGCTGCGCCGCGCCTCCATCAGGGCCGAGACCAGCAGGTCGCCGAAGGCGTAGGCGTAGACATAGAAGGGCGCGTGCACGAAGTGGCTGACATAGGCCCACCAGTGCTCATAGCCCGGGTTCAGGGTCACCGCCGGCCCGAGACTGGCCCCCATTTCCTCCAGCCAGATGGCGTTGATGCGCTCGCGCGGCACCTCGCCCTTCAGGCGCTCGTCGTGGAAGCGGGTCTCGAAGCGGTGGAAGGCGATCTGGCGCACCACCGTGTTGAGGCCGTCCTCGATGCGGCCGGCCAGCAGGGCCCGACGCTCCGGTCCCTTCGCCTCTGATAGCAGCCGGTCAAAGGTCAGCCCCTCGGCGAAGATCGAGGCGGTCTCGGCCAGCGTCAGGGGCGTATCCGCGAGCAGGCTCCCCTGTCCCGCCGCCAGCACCTGATGCACGCCATGACCCAGCTCGTGGGCGAGGGTCAGGACATCGCGCCGATCCCCCATCCAGTTCAGGAAGATATAGGGGTGGTGGTCCGCGGTGACCGGATGGGCGTAGGCGCCGGACTGCTTGCCCGGGCGCGCCCGGGCGTCGATCCACGGCCGCTGGAAGAACCGCCCGGCATGGTCGGCGAACTCTCCGCCCAGATCAGCGAAGCTCTGCAGCACCAGATCGCGCCCCTCGTCCCAGCCGAAGTGGCGCTGCGGGCCGCTGTCGAGCGGGGCGTTCCGGTCCCAGTGGTTGAGGGTCTTCAGCCCCATGGCCCGGGCCTTGAGCGCATAGTAGCGATGCGACAGCCGGGGGTAGGCCACCGCCACCGCCTCGGCCATGGCGTCGACCGCCGCCCCGTCCACCTCATTGGCCAGATGGCGGCTGTCAGCCGGGCGGGCGAAGTCGCGCTTGCGGTCCTCCAGCGCCTTGTCCTGGGCCACCACATTGAGCACCAGCGCCAGGGTGGGCGCGCGCGCCGCCAGCGCCTCGGTCAGCCCCTCGGCGGCGGCCTTGCGGGCCTCGGCGCGCGGGTCCGACAGCCGGTTCAGGGCCTCGGCCAGGGTCAGCGTCTCCTTGCCGGCCTTGGCCTTCAGCGCCGCCAGCTGCTCGTCGAACAGGCGCGGCCACTGGGCGGTGATCGGCGCACGCTCGGCGAGGAAGGTCTCCAGCTCCGGGGCCAGCTCGTGCGGCTTCATCAGCCGCACCCGGCGCAGCCAGGGCCGCCAGCGGCCGGCCGGGCCGTCCGCCAGCGCGGCCTCCAGCGCCGCGTCCTCAATGCGGTTGATCTCCAGCGTCAGCCAGACCGTGGCGGTGGCGATCCCGGCGATCTGCTCGCGGATGTCCGCCTCGAAGGCCTGGGCCGCCGCGTCGTCCCGCGCCGTCGAGGCCCGCAGGAAGGCGAAGGCTCCCAGCCCGCCCAGCAGGTCCGAGGCCTGCTGGTAGAGCTCCACCGCCTCATCGAGACGCGCGGAGAGGTCGGTCGGCGCGAGGTCCGCCGCCGCCAGCCGCCCCTGCAACCCGCCCAGACGATCCACCAGCTCCCGCGCCCGGTCGAGGTCGCCGGCGATGCGCGGGTCGGTCGGCCCGGCATAGAGGTCAGTCAGGTCCCACAGGGGGGCGGCGTCAGGGTCGACGGGCGGCGGAGCGGAGAAGGGCGCGTTCATGCTTCCCGTTTTGGGGATGCGGCGCACCGGACGCAACGGTCGACGGCGACGGACTCCTTGCAGGCACCGTTCGTTGCGGTCTTATGTCCCGGACGGGGTGAAGGGACGCGCAGCCATGATGACCGAAGCCGCGGACACCGGACCGTCTTCCCCGGACACCTCTGACAGCGCCGGCCACCGGCGCGCCATCACCCTCGCCCGCCTCGCCATCGGCCTCGTGCAGGGCCTGGCGCTCTATGGCCTGATGCGCGCCACCGAGGGCGAGGCCAGCTGGTCGCGGCTCAATCCCGACCTGTTCGCGCCGGCGGTGCTGGTCGCCCTGTTCCTGCCGGCGGTGCTGCTGTCCGGCGTCGGCAAGCTGCGACTGCCCGTCTATCTCGGCTGGAGCGGGATCGCGGCGGCCCTGCTGGCGCTGCTGGCCTGGCACGACGTGGCGCGGCAGGCCGGCGTGACGCGCGAGGCGACCTTCCCGGTGTTCGTGTTCGGGGCAGCGGCCCTGTTCATCGCCCACCACCTGATCGTCCCGGCAGATCGCACCCGGCGTCTGATCGCGCCCTATCCGGCCTATTTCGACGCCGCCTGGATGTCCGGCGTGCAGCTGGTGCTGTCGCTCGGCTTCGCCGGAGCCTTCTGGCTGCTGCTCTTCCTAGGGGCCGAGCTGTTCCGGGTCATCGGCCTGACCTTCCTCGGGGAGCTGCTGCGCCAGGGCTGGTTCGCCCTCCCCGCCACGGGACTGGCATTCGCCGCAGCCGTTGAGCTGACCGATGTCCGCGACGGCCTGATCCGCGGCGTGCGCACCGTGGCCTTGACCCTGCTGTCATGGCTCCTGCTGGTGCTGACCGTCCTCGTCGCCGCCTTCCTCGCCGCCCTGCCCTTCACCGGGCTGGAGGGGCTTTGGTCGACCGGTCGGGCGACTTCCCTAGTGCTCGCGGCGGCAGCGGTACTGATCGTGCTGATCAACGCCGCCTACCAGGACGGACAGACGGCTCCGCCGCGCGTGCTTCAGTTGGCGGCCCGGATCGCGGCGATGCTGCTGACGCCCCTGCTCGCCATCGCCGCCTGGGGCCTCTGGCTGCGAACGAGCCAGTATGGCCTGACGCCGGATCGCATCATCGCCCTGGCCTGCGTCGTGGTCGGGACGACCCATGCCGTGGGCTATGGCTACGCCGCCGTGTCGACCCTGCGCCCCGGGACACGCTGGATGCAGCCGCTGGAGCGCGCAAACCTGGCCGGAGCGGTGCTGGCCCTGATCGCCATCCTCGCCCTGTTCACCCCCTTGGCCGACCCGGCGCGGCTGGCGGTCGCCGACCAGGTCAGCCGGCTCGAGAGCGGCCGGACCGCCCCGGACCGGTTCGACTACGCCTTCCTGCGTTTCGACAGCGGCCGGGCGGGCATGACGGCGCTGCAGCGGCTGGCGCAATCACCTGACCCGCGGATCGCCGGCCCGGCGGACGCCGCACTTGCCCTGGCCGCGCCGGTCCCGCCGACTCCTGCCCGGGCGATGCCGCAGTTCGAGCCGGCGACCGCGGGCGCCGCGATCCTCGACGGCCTGGCGCAGCCCGTGCTTGCGGACGATCCGCGGTACGGCTGTCAGGACGCCGGGGCCTGCGTGGTCCTCGGCCGTGATCTGGACGGCGACGGGCGCGACGAGGCGCTGATCGCCACGGCGGACATCATCTATCTCATGACCCGGAGCGACGGGGCGGACTGGCGTCAGGCGGGGATGCTCCTCAAGCCCTGCAACGCCGCCCCCGACATTGACCTGCGGGACACCCTGCGGCGGGGCGAGCTGACCCTGGACACGGCGCCGCGCTGGCCGGCCCTGCGAAGCGCGGACGGCAGCCTGCCCTTCACGCCGGCCCCCTGCCCGACCGTGGCGAACAACTGAGCCCCATCCCGGGTCAGGCCTCCCGCCGCGTTCAGACTTCGCAAACCAGGATCGCTGACCCGATCTTCACCGCGTCGGGTCTAGATCGTCCCGAAATGGGTCGTCGCCGGACGGCCCCCGGGAACAGAAGACATGGCCAAGACGATCCTCGTGGTGGATGACGACCCGACCCAGCGGCGCCTGACCCAGGCGGTGCTGGAGCGCGAGGGGCATCAGGTCGTCCAGGCCGCCAGCGGCGGCGAGGCCATCGACCGCATGACCCGCGGCGGCGGGGCGGACGTCATCCTGCTGGATCTGGTCATGCCCGGTCTTTCCGGCATGGACACCCTGAAGGAGCTGCGCGCGGCCGGCGTCACGACGCCGGTGATCGTGCTGACCGCCAACGGCGGGGTGGAGACCGTGGTCAAGGCCATGCAGGCCGGGGCCCAGGACTTCTTCATCAAGCCGGCCAGCCCGGAACGCATCCAGGTCGGGGTCCGCAACGCCCTGCAGATGGGCGCCTTCCAGGCCGAAGTCGGCCGCCTGACCAAGCGCGCCGCCGGTCGCACCTCCTTTGACGACCTTGTCGGTCAGTCGCCCGCCATGCGGATGGTCAAGGCGCTCGGGGCCCGCGCCGCCCGCGCCCACATTCCGGTGCTGATCACCGGCGAGAGCGGGGTCGGCAAGGAAGTGATCGCCCGCGCCCTGCACGGCGCCTCGGACCGCGCCGGCAAGCCCTTCGTCGCCGTCAACTGCGGGGCCCTGCCGGCCAACCTGATCGAGTCGATCCTGTTCGGCCATGAGAAGGGCGCCTTCACCGGCGCCGTCGACAAGCACCTGGGCAAGTTCCAGGAAGCGTCCGGCGGGACCTTGTTCCTCGACGAGATCGGCGAGCTGCCGCTCGACATGCAGGTCAAGCTGCTGCGCGCCCTACAGGAGGGCGAGGTCGATCCCGTCGGCGGCAAGCGGCCGGTCAAGGTCGATGTGCGGATCGTCTCGGCCACCAATCGCGACCTGTCGACCCAGGTCAGCGCCGGCGGCTTCCGCGAGGACCTGTTCTACCGGCTGAACGTGTTCCCGATCGAGGCCCCCGCCCTGCGCGACCGGCGCGAGGACATCCCGGCGCTGATCGAGCACTTCATCGCCCGCTTCAATCTCGAGGAAGGGCGTCGGGTCCAGGGCTGTGCGCCCGAGGCGCTGGCGCTGCTGCAGGCCTTTGACTGGCCCGGCAACGTCCGTCAGCTCGAGAACACGATCTACCGCGCCATCATCCTGGCCGATGCGCCCTGGCTTCAGCCGCATGACTTCCCGTCGATCTCGGGCCTGTCCGCGCCGCCGCCGGAGGCGCTGATCAGCGTCGAGCCGGGCGCGCCGACCGCAGCCCCCGCGACCGCCCCCGACGACTTCGGTCCCCTCGCCTCCCCCGTGCGGGTCGTGGACGAGCGGGGCCATCTGCGCACGCTGGAAGAGATCGAACGCGACCTGATCCACCACGCGATCGAGGTCTACGCCGGCCACATGACCGAGATCGCCCGCCGGCTCGGCATTGGTCGCTCGACCCTGTATCGCAAGGTGCGCGAGCAGGGGCTGGAAGAGGCAATCCGCCACACCGGCTGAGCCAGGATTCCGGCGACGGATTCCCGCCACACGCGCGTATGAAGGTTGCCCAACACGACCCTGCGGCGACGCGGGGTCAATGGCCGTCCTGTCTCTCCCGCGCTTCGGAACCCCGCATGCTGTTCACCACCACGGCCCTCTATGGTGCTGCCGCCCTGATGCTCGCCCAGGATCCGGCGACGGATCCCACCCGGGAGCCCACGGCCACCCCCGGCGGCGGGGTAACGACGGTGGAGCAGGTGCTGGTCACCGGGGTGCGCCCGCGCGGCGCGGTAGACACCGACATCCCGCCCGAGATCGAGCTCGACGAGACAGAGATCCAGGCCTACGGCGCTTCGGACATCTCGCAGTTGCTGGAGTTCCTTGAGCCGGTGACGCGAAGCTCGCGCGGCGGCGGAGCCCCGGTCTTCCTCGTCAACGGCCGCCGCATCTCAGGTTTCCGCGAGATCCAGGGCATCCCGTCCGAGGCCATCCAGCGGGTGCAGGTCATGCCCGAGGAGGTGGCCCTGCAGTTCGGCTACCGCGCCGACCAGCGGGTGGTGAACTTCATCCTCAAGAACCCTTTCCGCTCGATCACCGCCGAAGCCGAAATCCGCGGGGCGACCGAAGGCGGCCGCTCGGGCTACGAGATCGAGAGCGACATCCTGCGCATCAGCGGCGACAATCGCTGGTCGTTCGATATCGAGTACGAGCGCGACAGCCCGCTGTACGAGACGGAACGCAACATCGTGCGCGACCCGGGCAGCACGCCCTTCGACCGGATCGGCAATGTGGCGGCAGCGACCTTCGGGGCCCAGATCGATCCGGCCCTGTCGGCCCTTGTCGGCGAAACGGCGACGCTCGCTCCCGTGCCCACCGGCGGCACGTCGTTGGCGGCCTTCGCCGGGGCCTACGGCGCGCCCCGCTCGGGCGACCTGACCGCCTACCGCACCCTCGCCCCCCGCACCGAGGCGGCGCAGATCAACGGCACGCTCAAGCGCGGGCTCGGCCGCGACGTCCAGCTGACCATCAGCGGCCAGCTGCGCGACAACACCAGCGAACGCTTCAACGGCCTGCCCGGCGTGGCCCTCACCGTCCCGACCGGGGTCGGCGGCTCGCCCTTCTCCGCCCCTGTCCAGGTGTTCCGCTATCTTGACGCGCCCTCCGCGCTGATGAGCCGCACGGAGGGCCTTTCCGGCGAGGCCGGCGTGGTGCTGGACGGCTTCCTCGGCGAGGACTGGCGCTGGACGGCGACGGGGGAATACACCCGCAGCGACACCGAGACCTTCACGGGCCGCGGGTACAGCGCCGCCGGCTATCAGACCCGGCTGAACGCCGGCGGAGCCGGGCTGACGCCGTTTGGCGCGCTCGTCATTGCGGACTTCGCTGCCCTGCCTGTCGATACCGCCCGGTCGATCAACAGCAACCTGAGCGGGGAGCTGGTTCTGAACGGCGATCTGTTTGAACTGCCGGCCGGCGACCTGCGCTCGACCTTCACCTTCGGCGCCGAGCGCCAGAAGCAGGAGTCGGAGAGCACCCGGTCGGGCGTGTTCAGCCAGCGTGAGCTGTCCCGTGATCGCCTGAACGCCCAGACCAGCTTCGATGTGCCGATCCTGCGCAGCGACGAGGACCAGCCCTCGTTCCTGGGAACGGTCTCGCTCAACCTCAACGCCGGCTATGAGGATGTTTCCGATTTCGGCGGCCTCGACCGGCTGGGCGTCAACCTCAACTGGGAGCCGGTCAACCGGCTGTCGTTCCTCGCGGGCATCTCGGAAGAAAACGAGGCGCCCAGCCTCGGCCAGCTCAATGATCCGGTGATCAGCACCCCCAATGTGCCGGTGTTCGACTTCGCCACCGGCCAGACGGTTCTCGTCACCCGCGTCACGGGCGGCAATGCCGCGCTTGAGGCCGAGTCCCGCACGGTCAGACGCGTGGGGGTCAACTGGCGGCCGATGGAGTCCCGGGACCTGCGCGTCACCTCCACCTGGACGCGCACCGAGATCGAGAATGACGTCAACAGCTTCCCCGCCATCACCGCGGCGCTGGAAGCCGCCCTGCCCGCCCGCTTCCAGCGGGATGTGACCGGAACGCTGATCTCGGTCGACGCCCGCCCGCTCAACTTCGCCGAGGTGTCGCGCGAGGATCTGCGTACCGGCCTGACCTTCTCGCACGCCTTCGGCACGCCCAATGCCTCGGCCGGAGGCCGTCCGGGCGGTTTCGGCGGGGGACGCCCTGGCGGCTTCGGCGGCCCGCCGCCCGGCGTGACGGGCGGCGGCGGATTTGGCGGCGGTGGATTTGGCGGGGGCGGCCCCCGCTTCGGCGGCGGCGGACCGGGCGGCGGCGGAGGCATGATGCCCGGCCAGGGCCGCTTCAACATTTCGGTGTTCCACACCTGGCGGCTGCAGGACCAGATCCTGATCGCCCCGGGCCTGCCGGTTCTGGACCTGCTCGACGGCGACGCCACCAGCGCCTCGGGCGGCACCCCGGAGCATCAGATCGAGGTCCAGGGCGGCGTCTTCCGCAACGGCATGGGCATGTTCGTCAACGCCACCTGGCGCGACGGCACCGAGGTCGATGGCGGGACCGGGCCGGACCTGATCTTCGAGGACCGGGCGACGGTGAATCTCAACGCCTTCATCAACCTCGACCAGCGCACCCGTCTGGTCGAGCGTTTCGGCTGGCTGCGCGGCGGCCGGATCCAGCTGCGCATCCAGAACCTGTTCGACAGCGAGCAGAAGGTGGCCACCCCCGCCGGCGATACGCCGCTGAACTACCAGCCGGACTTCCTCGATCCGGAAGGGCGGACCTTCAGCCTGACCTTCCGCAAGATCCTGTTCTGATGACGAAGACCGCCCGGCGGGCTCAGAGGCGCAAAACCTCGTTGAGCCCGCCGGCCCGGCCGCCGGACACCACCTCACCGCCGGCGATGGCGTAGACCGCGCCGCCGCTCGTCGCGGCGGCCAGCCCGTGCCGGGGCGTGGGCATGGGCGGCCCGGCGCGCCAGACATCTTCCGCCGGGTCGTAGAGCCACGTCTCGGCGAACACCCCGCCGCCGCCCGGCGCGGCGCGGTCGAACCACTCGCCCCCGAACGCGACCAGCCGGCCGCCCAGCGCCGCCATGGCGAGGCCGCCGCCGACCTGTCGGCCCGTCGTCGGTGACAGCGGAATCGGCGCGAGGGTGTCCCAACGATCCGCAACAGGATCGTAGCGGTCCAGCCGGCCCGTGCCGTCGCCCCCGACCACCCGGCCGCCGGCCACCCACAGGACCCCGCCCAGCACCGCGCCGGCGGCGCTGTTGCGGGCCATCGGGCAGGGCCGCGCCGTCTCCCAGCGCTCACCGTCCAGAACGAGGTGCGTCGCGACGTCCAGCTGGTCGCGCCACTGGCCATTGGCGCCCGCGTGCGGGCTGCGGCCGGTGATCAGATGCACCCGGCCATCGTGCGCCAGCCCGACCGACTCGGCCTGGGGCGTCGGCAGGGCCGGTCCCGGCCGCCAGCCTGCGTCCCCCGGCCCCAGCCGCCAGACCTCGGTCCGGTTGGTCCAGTCTCCGGAGCCGCGGCCATAGCCGCCGATGGCCCAGAGGTCGCCGCCGAGGGCCGCCATCATCGGGTGATGCCGGGGCTCGGGCAGGCGCGGCCCCTCGCGCCAGATGTCGGCGACGGGGTCGTACAGGCCGAGGCGGTCCTCGATGTGCAGGGGCGCGTCGGTCCGGCCGACCAGCCCTCCCGCCACGGCGATCCGGCCGCCCCAGACGGCGGCATAGACCTCCTGCGCCGGCCACGGCAGGGGCGCGGCGGCGCGCCAGGACGGCTCCCGGCCGTGAGAGGGCGGCGCAAGGCCGGCGGCGACGGGCGCCATGGCGGCGACGATCAGGGCGCGACGGTGGATCTGCATGCGGCGAGCCTAGGTCAGGCGCGCACCGCCCGCCAGACCGCGCGGGCCGACCTAGCCCGCCATCTGCGACGGGGTCTGCTTCTCGCGCAGGGTCACCAGTTCCTCGGCGACCGTGGGGTGGACCGCGCAGGTGGCGTCCCACTGGGCCTTGGTCAGGCCGGCCTTCACAGCGATGGCCGCCAGCTGGATGATCTCCGGAGCATCCGGGCCGACGATGTGGACGCCCACCACCCGCTGGCTGCCGGCGTCGACCACCAGCTTGACCAGCATGCGCTCGTCCGAGCCGGTGAAGGCGTACTTCATCGGCCGGAAGCGGCTGACATAGACATCGACGCCGGCGGTGCAGGCGCGGCGCGCCTCGGCCTCGGTCAGGCCCACCGTCCCGACCGGCGGCTGGCTGAACACGGCGGTGGCGACGGCCTCGTAGTCGAACCGGGAGGGGGTTTCGCGATAGACGGTCTGGTGGAAGGCCACCGCCTCGCGGATGGCCACGGGGGTCAGGTTGATGCGGTCGGTGACATCGCCGATGGCCCAGATGTTCGGCGCCGTGGTGCGCGAGAACTCATCGACGCGGATGGCCCCGGCCCCGGTCAGCTCGACCCCGGCGGTCTCCAGCCCGAGACCCTTGACGTAGGGGACCCGCCCCGTGGCGAACATCACCACGTCCGTCTCGATCGTCAGGCCGTTGTCCAGCACATTGACCAGACCGGCGTCCGTTCGCGCGATGCGTTCGTGCTGGGCCGCCAGCACAACCTTTATCCCGCGCTTGTCGATCTCCCCCGCCAGGTGGGCGCGGACGTCGTCGTCGAAGCCGCGCAGCAGATTCGGGCCGCGATAGACCAGCGTCGTCTCCACCCCCAGTCCGGCGAAGATCCCGGCGAACTCCACGGCGATGTAGCCGCCCCCGGCGATCAGGATGCGCTTCGGCAGCTCCGGCAGGTGGAAGGCCTCTTCCGAGGTGATGGCATGCTCGATGCCCGGCAGCCCCTCGGGGACCCAGGGCCGGCCGCCGGTGGCGATCAGGATGCGCTCGGCGGTGATCGTCCGGCCCTTGCCCACGATCTCCACCGTGTGGGCGTCCTTCAGCACGGCGCGGCCGTGCACCAGCTCGACCCCGGCCTTGCCCAGGTTGGCGGCGTAGATCCCCGACAGCCGGGCGATCTCGACGTCCTTGTGTTCCAGGAAGGTCTTCCAGTCGAAGCTCGCGTCGATGGTCCAGCCGTAGCCGCGCGCGGTCTCGAACTGGTGGGAAAAGTCCGAGGCCATGACCATGAACTTCTTCGGCACGCAGCCGCGGATCACGCAGGTGCCGCCGACCCGGTGCTCCTCGGCGATGGCCACGCGCTTGCCGTCCAGCGCCGTCAGCCGCGCCGCCCGCACCCCGCCCGAACCGGCGCCGATGACGAAGAGGTCGTAGTCGTAGGGGGACATGCAGGTCTCGCGGCCGCGCCGCCGCGACGCGCGGGGCTTTCCCGCCATGTAGCGTCACCGGCCGCGAATCCAAGGCGCGAGCGCTCGGGCGTGCCTAGGGAGTCAGAACATCCACCCCCTCGTCCGTCCCGATGATCGCCTCGTCGGCGAGGTCGAGAAACAGGCCGTGCTCGACCACGCCGGTAATCAGCTTCAGGTCGTCGGCCAGGCGCACCGGGTCCGTGATCGCGCCGCAGGTCGCGTCGTAGATGACATTGCCGCCATCGGTGCGGACGATGCCGCGATCGGCCTGGCGCAGCCGCGCCGGCAGGGCGATGTCGTGGTCGGCCAGCACGTCGGCGATGCGGTTGCCGGTGGTCTTGTGGCCGAAGGCGACCACCTCGATCGGCAGCGGGAAGGCGCCGAGGGTTTTCACCACCTTGGCGGCGTCGGCGATGACGATGCACCGGGCCGAAGCCTCCCACACCAGCTTCTCGCGCAGCAGGGCCGCGCCGCCGCCCTTGATCAGGGCCAGTCCCGGCCCGACCTCGTCGGCGCCGTCGACGGTCAGGTCGATGCGCGGGGTGTCGTCCAGCGTCGACAGGGTCAGCCCCAGCTCGCGCGCCAGATCGGCGGTCTTCTCGGACGTGGGCACGCAGCGCAGGTCCGGCAACTTGCGGGCCGCCAGCGCCTTGACGAACCAGGCGGCGGTGGAGCCGGTGCCCAGCCCGACGACCATGCCGGCCTCGACCCGTTCCGCAGCGGCCTCGCCGGCGCGTTGCTTCTGCTGATCGCTCATCCCTTGGCCGCCTTTCGCGCGCGCATGGCGCTCATGAAGCGCTCGGCCCAGCCGGGGCGCACCTCCTGCCGGGCCCGGCCCAGCGCCAGGGCTCCGTCGGGCACGTCCTCGGTGATCACCGAGCCCGAGCCGGTCATGGCCCCTTCGCCGATCCGCACCGGGGCCACCAGGGCGCTGTTGGAGCCGATGAAGGCCCCCGCCCCGACCTCGGTGCGGTGCTTGCTGAAGCCATCGTAGTTGCAGAAGATCGTCCCGGCCCCGACGTTGGCCCCCTCGCCCACCGTCCCGTCCCCCAGATAGGCGAGATGGTTGGCCTTGGCGCCCTTTGCCATGGCGACGTTCTTGACCTCGACGAAGTTGCCGACCTTCACCTCCGCTCCGAGGTCCGCGCCGGGCCGCAGCCGGGCGTAGGGCCCGACCTCGGCCCTGGCGGCCACCACCGCTCCCTCGACATGGCTGAAGCTGCGGATGCGGGCGCCGCCGGCGATCCGCGCCCCGGGGCCGAACACCACATAGGGCTCGACCACCGCGCCCGGGCCGATCTCCGTATCCCAGCTCAGGTGCACGGTCTCCGGGGCCGGCATGCGCACCCCGGCCGCCAGCAGGTCCTCGCGACGGACCTTCTGGAACAGGGCCTCGGCGGCGGCCAGCTCGGCCTGGGCGTTGACGCCCATGACCGCGTCCTCCCCGGCGAAGACCGCGCGCGTCGGGTGGCCGGCGCCGCGGGCCAAGGCGACCACATCCGTCAAATAATACTCCCCCTTGGCATTGGCGTTGCCGACCTGGTCCAGCAGAGCGAACAGAAGGTCGGCCGGGGCGGCCAGCACGCCGGAATTGCAGGCGGTGACCGCCAGCTGGTCCGGGCTCGCGTCCTTCGCCTCGACGATGGCGGTCAGAGTCTCGCCCTCAAGGATCAGCCGGCCATAGGCCCCCGGGTCGCGCGCCTCGAACCCGATCACCGTCACCCCCGCCCCGGCGAACACCGGAGCGATGTCGGCGGCCTTCAGCAGGGGCACGTCGCCGTAGGTGACCACCACATCGCCGTCGAACCCGTTCAGGGCCTCCCGGGCGGCGAGGACGGCATGGCCGGTGCCGAGCGGCGGGTCCTGCATCGCCACCGCCCCGGGGCCGAGCCGGCGGGTGACGTGGGCGCCGACCTCGGGCGAGTGGGCCCCGACCACCACTACGATGCGCTCGCAGCCGAGGCCCTCGGCGGCGTCGATGGCGTGGTCCAGCATGGCGCGCCCGCCGACGGGGTGCAGCACCTTGGGCAGGGGCGACTTCATGCGGGTGCCTTGGCCGGCGGCCAGGATGATCGCGGCGCGGGGACGGGTGGTCATGAATCGGTCCGGCGGCTAGGAGGTCCGGCGCGGTCTAGCCCATCGGCGGGCCCGACGGGAGGGCGCATGCGCGATCTGGACGGCTGGACGCTTCTGTTCGACCTCGACGGCACCCTCGTCGACTCGGCGCCCGACCTGATCGGCACCCTCAACCGGATGCTGGCGCCGCGGGGTCTGCCGCCGGTTCCCGTGTCCAGCGCCCGGCATCTGGTCGGCCACGGCGCCCGGGCCCTGCTGCGCCATGGCTTCCGCGAGGCCGGAGCGGTCTGGGACGAGGCCGGCGAGCCGGAGCTGTTCGACCACTTCATCGCCGATTACATCGACCACATCGCCGAGCACACCCGGCCCTTCCCGCAGGTGGTCGAGACCCTGGACCGGCTGTCCGACCGCGGGGCGGTGCATGTGGTCGCCACCAACAAGCGCACGGACCTGTCGCTGGCCCTGCTCGACGCCCTCGACCTGACCGGCCGTTTCGCGCTGGTCGCCGGGCCGGACCGGGTGTCGGCGCGCAAGCCGGACGCGGCCCATCTGCTGGACGCGCTGCAGATTGTCGGCGGCGACCGCCGCCGCGCGGTCATGGTCGGCGACGCCTCCACCGACACCGGCGCCGCCCGCGCCGCCGCCCTGCCCTGCATCGTCTGCACCTTCGGCTACAACGACCTGCCGCCGGCCGAGCTCGGCGGCGACGTGGCGCTGGACCACTGGGACGGGTTCGAGGCCGCGCTCGACACGGCGCGCCGACTTCAGCCGCGCTAAACGACGCCGCAGAACTCGTCGCCTGAAGGACGCTTGAAGAGGGTCGCCGGATCAACATCTTGGCCGGACCTCTTGCAGGACACCCTGATGGTCCGACGTTTCCTTTCCCTGCCGCTGTGGCAGCTCACCACCATGGCCCTCGTCCCGGGTGTCGGGGCAGGCTTGCTGCTGGGCGAGGCGGCGGGCCCCTGGCTGGGGCCGGTGGGCGACATCTACCTGAACCTGATCCGGATGGTGGTGGCCCCGCTGGTGCTGTTCACCATCGCCAGTTCCGTGGCGCGGCTCGGAACCGGCGCAGGCGCGGCGCGGCTCGGCGCCAGGACCCTGTTCTGGTTCGCCCTCACGTCGCTTCTGGCGGTGCTCGTCGGGCTCGGCTTCGGCCATCTGCTGGCGCCCGGCAGCGGGCTCGGCAGCCTGCCGATGGGCGAGGTTCGCCCGCGCGAGATCCCGACCCCGGTCGAGGTGCTGGTGGGAATCGTCCCGACCAACCCCTTCGCCGCCCTTGCCGAAGGGCGGATCCTGCAGATCCTGCTGTTCGCCGCCCTCGTCGGGGCCGCCCTGGCGGCGCTGGGCGAGCGCACGGCCGGCGTGCGTCGGCTGGTCGATGAGGGGGCCGAGGTGGTCTTCCGCATCACCCGCTGGGTCATCCGACTCACCCCGATCGGCGTCTTCGCCCTGATCGGCGAGGTGGTCGGGACCTATGGCCTCGACAGCCTGCTGCCGCTGGGCAAGTTCATCCTCGCCATCTACGCCGCCTGCCTGTTTCACATCCTCGTGGTCTATTCCGGGCTGCTGAAGCTGCATGGGCTGAAGGCCGCGCGCTTCTTTCGGGGCGCCTTCCCTGCGCAACAGACCGCCTTCGCCACCTCGTCGTCGCTCGGCACCCTGCCCGTGACCCTGCGGCAGACCGTCGAGCGACTGGGGGTGCCGCAGCCCTACGCCGCCTTCGCCGTGCCGCTGGGCGCCAACGTCAAGATGGACGGCTGCGGGGCCATCTATCCGGCCATCGCAGCCCTGTTCATCGCCCAGTATCTCGGGCTGGAGCTGAGCCTGACCCAGTATGTCCTGATCGGCCTGACGGCCGTGCTGGGCTCGCTGGGCACCGCGGGCGTGCCGGGCACCTCCATCGTCATGCTGACCCTGACGCTCAGCACCGTCGGCCTGCCGCTCGAAGGCATCGGCTACATTGTCGCTGTCGACCGGGTCGTCGACATGATGCGCACCGCCACCAATGTCACCGGCCAGATGCTGGTCCCCGTGCTGGTGGCGAAGGAGGAAGGGGTTCTGGACCAGGCGATCTACGACGGCCGCGCTGAAGGAGCCCTGGCGCCAGCTCCGGACAGCGCCCTTGTTCCGGCGGAGTAGCGCCCTCGCGTTTGCGCTTCCGGTCCCCGGTCGCTACATCCCGCGCCAACCTCCCCACGATCGAGCAAGGCGCGGACGCACCTCATGGCGCAGCAATACATTTTCCAGATGCAGGGCCTGACCAAGGCCTATCCCGGCGGCAAGAAGGTCTTCGAGAACATCTGGCTGAGCTTCTACCCGGACGCCAAGATCGGCGTCGTCGGGGTCAACGGCTCTGGCAAGTCGACCCTGCTGAAGATCATGGCCGGCCTCGACAACGAGTTCGCCGGCGAGGCCCGCGCCGCCGACGGCGTCAAGCGCGGCTACCTTGAGCAGGAGCCCCAGCTCGATCCGAACCTGACCGTCCGCGAGAACGTCGAGGCCTGGTGCGAGGAAAAGCAGTGGGTCAAGCGCTTCAACGAGATCGCGGCCGAGATGGCCGAGAACTACTCGGACGAGCTTATGGAGGAGATGACCGCCCTCCAGGAAAAGATCGACGCCGGCGACGTCTGGGACATCGACAGCCGCATCGAGATGGCCATGGGCGCCCTGCGCTGCCCGCCGGACGACTGGTCGGTGACCAGCCTGTCGGGCGGCGAGAAGCGCCGCGTGGCGCTGGCCCGCCTGCTGCTGTCGAAGCCCGACATGGTGCTACTGGTCGAGCCGACCAAGCACCTCGACGCCGAGTCGGTGGCCTGCCTGCAGCACAACCTCGAGGCCTTCCCGGGCTGCGTCATCCTGGTGACCCACGACCGCTACTTCC
>CAZUXK010000041.1:0-18843 GCA_964624025.1 uncultured Brevundimonas sp. | reverse complement strand
ATGCTGGCCACGGTCATGAACGCCCTGGCCATGCAGGCGGCGCTCGAGAAGATCGGCGTCCAGACCCGGGTGCAGAGCGCCCTGGTCATGAACGCCGTGGCCGAGCCCTATGTCCGCCGCCGCGCCCTGCGGCACCTCGAGAAGGGCCGGGTCGTGATCTTCGCTGCGGGCGTGGGCGCGCCCTTCTTCACCACCGACTCCGGGGCGGCCCTGCGCGCGGCCGAGATGGGCTGTGACGGGCTGCTGAAGGGCACCAGCGTCGACGGCGTCTACACCGCCGATCCCAAGAAGGACCCGACGGCCACGCGCTATGACGAGCTGACATATCACGATGTGCTGGCGCGCGACCTCAAGGTTATGGACGCATCGGCTGTGGCCCTGATGCGTGACTCCGGCATTCCGATTGTGGTGTTCTCGATTCGCGAGAAGGGCTCGTTCCGCCGGACCCTGCGGGGCGAGGGCGCCTTCACCGTGATCCGCAACGCCCCGGTCGCCTGACCTGATCCCGCCGACCCAAGAGACGACGACACAAGAGACAAGCTGATGGCCAAGCCCGACCTGAAGACCTATCGCGACCGCATGGACAAGGCGGTCACGGCCCTCAAGGAGGAGTTCGCCGGGCTTCGCACCGGCCGCGCCAACGCGGGCCTGCTGGAGCCGGTCATGGTCGAGGCCTACGGCTCGACCTCGCCGCTGAACGCCGTGGCGGCGATCAGCGTGCCCGAGCCGCGCATGATTTCGGTCAGCGTCTGGGACAAGGGCATGGTGGTTTCGGTCGAGAAGGCCATCCGGTCGGCCGGCCTCGGTCTGAACCCGGTCGTGGACGGCCAGACCCTGCGCATCCCGATCCCGCCGCTTACCGAGGAGCGCCGGAAGGACCTGGTCAAGCTGGCGGCCAAGTACGCCGAGCAGCAGAAGGTGGCTGTCCGCAACGTCCGCCGCGACGCCAACGACGAGCTGAAGAAGGCCGAGAAGGCCGGCGACATCAGCCAGGACGAGCAGAAGAAGATGGAGGCCGAGGTCCAGAAGGATACCGACGCCGCCGTGAAGCGCATTGACGAGGCGCTGAAGGTCAAGGAAGCGGAGATCATGCAGGTCTGACGGACCTGAGCGCCCTGGAATGCACGCGATGACCGACGCCCCCGACGTCGCCGGCCCGGACGGGCCTGCGCACGTCGCCATCATCATGGACGGCAACGGCCGCTGGGCCGAGCGTCGGGGCGCGCCCCGGGCCCTGGGGCACCGTGAGGGCGTCCAGGCGCTGAAGCGCACGGTGCAGGCGGCCCCGGACCTCGGCATCCGCTGTCTGACCGTGTTCGGATTCTCGACCGAGAACTGGCGGCGACCTGCCGAGGAAGTCTCGGATCTGATGGGACTCGTCCGCGCCTATGTGACCAGCGACCTTGAGCGCCTCGCGCGCGAGGGCGTCCAGGTCCGCATTCTCGGGCGCCGCACCGGTCTGCCGGCCGACATCGCCGAGATCGTCGCCCGCGCCGAGCAGCGCACGGCCCACAACGCCCGCTTCCGTCTGCAGGTGGCCTTCAACTACGGCGGTCAGGCCGATCTGGTCGACGCCGCCCAGGCGCTGGTGGATCGCGCTGGCCGCGAGGGCCGCTTCGAGGTGACCGAGAATGATCTGGCGGCCGGTCTGTCCGGCGCCGGGGCGCCGCCGCTGGACCTGATCGTGCGCACCTCCGGCGAGCAGCGCCTGTCCAACTTCCTGCTGTGGGAAGCCGCCTACGCCGAGCTCGTGTTCCAGGATGTGCTGTGGCCCGACTACGGGGGCGAGCCACTCGCCGCCGCGGTGGCCGAGTACCGGCGCCGCCAGCGACGGTTTGGCGGCCGGCCGGCCCAGCCCGTGCTGGCGGCTGGCTGATGCCCGGGCGGATCGGCGACATCGGGCCACGCGCCGCCTCCGCCCTGGTGATGGCCCCGGTGGCTCTCTTCGCCGTCTGGCTGGGCGGACTGTGGACCGTGGCGGTGATCGCCCTGGTCTGCGTCCTGCTGGCGTCCGAGTGGGCGCGCATGAGCGCGCCGGCTGGGTGGCGGGCGGTGCTGGCAGCGGTCGCCTTCTCCCTGCTGGGTGCCGTCGCCGCAACCTACCTCGGTGGCCTTTCTTCGGGCCTCTTCGTGATGGTGGCGGCGGCCGGCCTCGTAGGCCTTTTCGCGTGGCGCCACGGCCGCTCGCCGACTGACGCTGCCTATGGAGTCCTCTATATCGGCTGGCCAGCCGTACTGTTTGTCTGGTTGCGCGACGGGACCAGCGCCGAGGGGTTCTTCTGGGTGACCCTCGCGTTCGCCGTGACCTGGTCGGCCGACATCGCGGCCTTCATCACCGGCTCGCTCGTCCGGGGACCCAGGCTTTGGCCGCGCTTCTCCCCCAACAAGACCTGGTCGGGTTTCATTGGCGGTCTCGTGGCCGGCACGGTCGCCGGAGCCCTTATGACCGTCCTGCCCTGGGGCGTCGACAGTGTCATGGCCGGGGCGTTGCTGGGGCTCGCCGGGGGCGCGGCCGCCATGGCCGGAGACCTGTGGGAATCGGCCCTCAAGCGGCGCTTCGGGGTCAAGGACGCCGGAGACATCATCCCGGGGCACGGCGGCCTGCTGGACCGTGTCGACGGACTCATGTTCGCTATCGTCGTCATCGCCGCCGGCCGCTTCCTGATCGAGTGGGGCCAGATCGGATGAGATTCGCACGTCGTGTGTCCGTCCTCGGGGCGACCGGTTCTGTGGGCGTCTCCACCCTTGAGGTGATGGCGGCCATCGAGGCGGCGGGCGGCGAGCCCTTCGAGGTCGAGGCCCTGACCGGGGCGGGCAACATCGCCCGGCTGGCCGAGCAGGCGCGGCGCTGGCGCCCCCGGCTGGTGGTCACGGCGGATCCCTCGCGCCTGCAGGATCTGCGCGATGCGCTTGCCGGAGAGCCGGTCGAGGTTGCGGCGGGGGCCGACGCCCTTGTCGAGGCCGCGGTGCGCCCGGCCGACCTGGTCATGGCCTCCATCGTTGGCGCCGCCGGCCTGCGTTCGGCCTGGGCGGCGGCCGGGACCGGAACCACGCTGGCGCTGGCCAACAAGGAAAGCCTCGTCTGCTGCGGTCCCGCCCTTCGGGCCCGTGTCGACGCCGCCGGGGGGCGGCTGATCCCCGTAGACTCCGAGCACTCGGCCATCTTCCAGGTGTTTCCGCACGACCGGCCCGAGACCGTGGCGAAGGTCGTCCTGACCGCCTCGGGCGGCCCGTTCCGCAACTGGAGCGCGGCGGAAATGGCGGCGGTGACCCCGGAGCAGGCGGTGGCCCATCCGAACTGGAGCATGGGGGCCAAGATCTCGGTCGACAGCGCCACCATGGCCAACAAGGGCCTCGAGATGATCGAGGCGGCCTATCTGTTCGACCTGCCCGCGGACCGGATCGATGTGGTGGTGCACCCGGAGTCGATCATCCACAGCCTCGTGGAGATGATCGACGGATCGACCCTGGCGCAGATGGGGCCGCCGGACATGAAGACGCCGATCGCCTGCGCCCTGGCCTGGCCGGGGCGGGCGGCGTGGGACGCGCCGAAGCTCGATCTCGCCCGCCTCGGCCGCCTGACCTTCGAGGCGCCGGACCTTGAGCGCTTTCCGGCGCTGGCCCTCGCGCGCCAGTCCCTGGAGGCCGGCGGGGTCGCCCCGGCCGTGTTCAACGCAGCCAACGAGGCCGCGGCGCGCGCCTTCCTTGACCGGCGTCTGGCCTTTCTCAATATTGCCGCAGTCGTCGATCAAACCCTGCAACGGGTGTGCGGCGCAGGGGTGGAGTTCAGCGCTGAGGACGCCTGCGGGGCGGCGCTCCGGGTTGACGCTGTCGCCCGGGACACTGCCGGGACCGTCATCGCCTCGATGGCGGCCGCGGCCTGACGGACGGGAGTTGATCGGCGCGCATGTTGGATGTCCTGGGACAGGTCCTGATCTACGTCGTACCGTTTCTGCTGGTGCTGACGGTCATCGTGACCATCCACGAGCTCGGACACTTCTGGACCGCCCGCGCCTTCGGTGTGAAGGTCGACCGGTTCTCCATCGGCTTCGGCCGGGCCATCTTCAGCCGGAAGGACCGCCATGGCATCGAGTGGCGGCTCGCCTGGCTGCCTCTCGGCGGCTACGTCAAGTTCGCCGGTGACCTCGACGCCTCCAGCGTGCCGGATCGCAAGGGGCTGGACGAGCTGCGCGAGCGCATCGCCCGCGACGAGGGCGAGGGGGCCGTCAGCGACTATTTCCACTTCAAGCCGGTCTGGCAGCGCGCGCTGATCGTGGCCGCCGGACCCTTCGCCAACTTCGTGCTGGCGGTGCTCATCTTCGCGGTCCTGTTCAGCGCCCTGGGCGTCCAGGTCAGCCCCCCGCGGGTCGCCGGGGTCGCCCCTGACGGCGCGGCGGCCGAGGCGGGCTTTGCGCCGGGCGACCTGATCGTCGCCATCGACGGGCGCCAGATCGAGGACGCCAACGAGATGGTGCGCATCGTCAGCCTCAACGCCGGCGAGCCCCTGACCTTCGAGATCGAGCGCGACGGGCAGCCCGTCGAGCTGATCGCCACGCCGACCCGCACGGTCGAGCAGGATCCGATCGCCGGTCGCGTCACCGTCGGGCGGATCGGGCTGCAGCTGGGCTCGCTGCCCGGCGAGACGCGCTTTGTGCGCTACGATCCGCTGTCTGCGGTCGGTCGCGGCGTGCAGGAGGTCGGCGACGTCATCGGCACGACCCTGCACTATCTCGGACGGCTGCTGACCGGTCGCGAGAGCGGCGACCAGCTGAGCGGCCCGCTGGGCATCGCCAAGGCCTCCGGGGCCCTGACGGACCGGGCGGTCAGCGCCAACCCCGATCCGGTGTTCACCGCGCTGAACGTGCTCCTCACGCTGGTCCAGTTCGCTGCCGTCCTGTCCATCGGCATCGGCTTCATCAACCTGATGCCGATCCCCGTGCTCGATGGCGGGCATCTGGTGTTCTATGGCTATGAAGCTGTGGCCGGAAAGCCCGTCGCCGCCGCTGTGCAGGAGGCTGGCTACCGCGTCGGTCTTGCCTTGGTCGCAGCTTTGATGTTGTTCGCCACCTGGAACGATCTGCAAAAGCTCGATCTGTTCCGTTTCCTCGGCGGGCTCGCGAGTTGAGCCGACGCCAGCCCCCGATGGTAGACCGCATGACCCGAACTCCTTCCCGCGCTGCACTCCGCCTGGGCGCCTGCGCCAGCGTCGCCGCCCTCGTGGCTGCTGCGGGGCCCGCCCTGGCCCAGGTCGCACCGGCCCCGGCGCCGCAGGACGGCGCGGCCGCTGCCGGCGCCGCGCCGGCCCAGGCCGCGCAGCAGGCCCGCGTCAACCGCATCTTCGTGCGTGGCAACCAGCGCATCGATCCGTCGACAGTGCTGTCCTACCTGCCGATCCAGCCGGGCGATGTGGTCGACCCACTGACGCTCGATGTGGCGGTGCGGACCCTCTACCGCACGGACCTGTTCGCCGACGTGCAGATGGGCGTTCAGCCGAACGGCGACCTGATCATCGACATCGTCGAGAACCCGATCATCAACCAGGTCGTGTTCGAGGGGAACAGCGCGGTTCGGGAGGACAAGCTGCGCGAGGAAGTCACGCTGCAGCCGCGCGGCATCTTCACCCGCGCCCGGGTGCAGGAAGACGTGCAGAGCATCGTCGAGCTGTACCGGCTGCAGGGTCGTATCTCGGCCTCGGTCACCCCAAAGCTGGTCCAGCTTGAGCAGAATCGCGTCGATGTGGTGTTCGAGATCGACGAGGGCCCGCAGACTGGCGTCCGCCAGATCACCTTCATCGGCAACGAGGCCTTCTCCGACGGCGACCTCCGTGAGGTGATGGTCACCAAGACCTCGCGCTGGTGGCAGTTCTTCTCGTCGAACGACAACTACGACCCGAACCGGCTCGACTACGACCGCGAGCAGCTGCGGAAGTTCTACACCAACCGCGGCTACTACGACTTCCGCATCCTGTCGGCGGTGGCCGAGCTGTCGCCGGACAACGACTCCTTCGGCATTACCCTGACCGTCGAGGAGGGGGATCGCTACAACTTCGGTGAAATCACCGTCGAGACCACCAGCGATCGCCTGAACGAGGACTTCCTGCGCGCGCTGGTGCCGATCCGTACCGGCGACCGCTACGAAAGCGACCGGATCGAGGATGCGGTCGACTCGCTCACCTTCGCGGCGGGCTCGGCCGGCTACGCCTTCGTCGAGATCAACCCGACCTATCGCGCCAATCCGGAGACGGACACGGTCGACGTGGTGTTCAACGTCACCGAGGGCGAGCGGGTTTATGTCGAGCGCATCGATGTGGTCGGCAACACCCGCACCGTCGACCCGGTCGTCCGCCGGGAGCTTCTGCTGGTCGAGGGCGACGCCTTCAACCGCCGCCTGATGGACCTGTCGCGCAATAATCTGCGCGCCCTCGGCTTCTTCGAGGAGGTCGAGATCGAGGAAGCGCGGGGCTCGGCGCCGGACCGCAGCGTGCTCAACGTCAACGTCACCGAGCAGCCCACCGGCGAGCTCTCGGTCGGGGCCGGCTTCAGCTCGGTGGACTCCTTCGTCGTCAACCTGGGCATCTCGGAGCGGAACTTCCGGGGCCGCGGCCAGAACGTTGTGGCGCGGGTCGAGTGGGGCTCGCTGCGCCAGCAGATCGACTTCCGCTTCACCGAACCGCGCTTCCTCGGCCGCAACCTGCGCGCCGGCTGGGACCTGTTCCACTCGCGCTACGACTTCCAGCAGGAGTCGTCGTTCGACTATCGCTCGACCGGCGGCGGCCTGCGCCTCTCCTATCCGCTGAACCGCTACACCCTGTTCAGCGCCCGCTACTTCCTGCGCGACGATGAGATCATCGTCCCGCGCGGTTACTGCGGGGGCCAAGGCTCGCGGGCCCTTTGCGAGCAGGTCGGGGCGTCGCTCAACTCCTCCGCCGGGTACACGGTCTTTGTCGACCAGCGAAATGACCCGATCCGTCCGACGCGCGGCTGGACCGCCAGCCTGCGGCAGGATTTCGCCGGCATCGGCGGCGACGTGAACTACGTCAAGAGCGAGGTCGAGGGCGCCTGGTACTGGGGCATCACCCCCTCGTGGGTTGTCACCCTGCAGGGCTCGGCCGGCTACGTGGCCGGCTGGAACGGCGACGCGGTGCGGATCAATGACCGCTTCTTCAAGGGCGGCAACAGCTTCCGCGGCTTCGAGACCGCCGGCATCGGTCCCCGGGACCTGGCCACCAACGACGCGCTCGGCGGCAACTACTATGTCGTCGGCACGGCCGAACTGACCGTACCGAACGCCCTGCCGGAGCAGTACGGCATCCGCACCTCGCTGTTCGCGGATGTCGGCACGCTCGGCGGGCTCGACGACCGCTATACGGTGAACAGCAACGGGGTCCGCGACGCCAACATCGTCGACGATACCTCGCTGCGGGCCTCGGCCGGTGTCAGCATTCACTGGCGCTCGCCGATGGGCCCGATCCGCTTCGACCTCAGCAAGATCCTGTCGAGCGAAGACTACGACGAGGCGGAAACCTTCCGCTTCTCGACCTCGACCCAGTTCTAAGGGAACCGGCCACGCCGGACATGTACCATGAAGACGAACCTCGCCCTCGCCCTCGCGGCGCTCGCCACCCTCGCCGCCGGGACCGCCTCGGCCCAGACCGCAGGGCCCGCCAACCCCGGTCCGGTGATCCCGGGCGTGTGCGTCTATCACAACGAGCGGGTGATCGCTCAGTCGACCGCCGGCCAGGCGCTGAACAGCGGCATGCAGCGGCTGTTCGAGGAGGTGCGCGGCGAGCTCCAGCCCTACGCCGCCTCGATCGAGACCGAGGCCCAGACCCTCGCCCAGGGCCAGACGACCATTCCGGCGGCCGAGATGCAGCAGCGCCGTCAGGCCCTGCAGCAACGCCTGCAGGAAGCCCAGCAACTGGAGCAGCAGCGCGACGCCGAGCTGCGCTACACCCGCGCCGTGCAGCTGCAGGCCATCGCCCAGGCCGTCGATCCGATCATCGTCGCCGTCTACCAGGAGCGCGGCTGCGGCCTGCTGCTGGATCGCGAGAGCGTCTATGTCATGAACCCGGCGATGGATATCTCCGAGCTCGTGATCCAGCGCCTGAACGCGGCCCTGCCGACGCTGAGCTTCAACCGTCTGGCGGTCCCGGCCGAACTTCAGGGTCAGTAGGGCGCACGTGCCCGACCGGCGATTTTTCGCGCAGGCTGGTTCCCTGACGGTCGCCGAAGCGGCGGCCGACTGGGGCGAGGTGGTGCGGGGCGGCGACGCCCTGCTTACCGGGGTTGCGCCGCTCGATGCGGCCAGCTCCGGCGATCTGGCCTTCCTGTCCGACCGGCGGCTGGCGTCCCGGCTGGAGGCCACAGGCGCCGGCGCGGTCGTTGTGGCCCCGGACATGGTGGAGCGCGCTCCGACAGGGGCGGCGCTCATTTTCAGTCGCTACCCTCAGGCCTTGTGGGCGCGGGCGGCAGGGACCCTGTTCCAGCCGCTGCCGGCGCTTGAGGCCGCCGCGCCCGAGGAGGTCTGCGAGGACGACAGCGTGCGGATCGCGTCCGGCGTGTTCCTCGGCCGGGGCGCCCGGATCGGGCGCGGCAGCGTGATCGGCCCGGGGACTGTGATCGGCCCGGGCGTCCAGATCGGACGCGACGCCCGCATCGGCGCCCACGTCAGCCTGTTCTGCGCCCTCATTGGCGACCGGGTGACCCTCCTGTCCGGCGCACGTATCGGCGAGGCCGGCTTCGGGGCGGCTCCGTCGCCCGCCGGGCCCATGGACGTGCCGCAGCTGGGCCGCGTCATCCTCCAGGACTCGGTGACGGTCGGGGCCAATACCTGCATCGACCGCGGGGCCTATGGCGACACCGTCATCGGCGAGGGCACCAAGATCGATAACATGGTCCAGATCGGCCATAACTGCCGCATCGGCCGCTTCTGCCTGATGGCCGCGCACACCGGGATCTCCGGCTCCGTGACCGTCGGCGACGGCGTCATGTTCGGCGGCCGGGCCGGGGTGGGCGACCACATCACCATCGGCGCGGGCGCCCGGATCGCGGCCGGGGCCGGCATCCTCGCGGACGTGCCGGCCGGCGAGACCTGGTCCGGCTATCCGGCCAAGCCCCTGCGACAATCCTTGCGTGAAGCCGTGTGGCTGGCCAAACAGGCGCAAGGAAAGACTCGCAGCGGGACCGAAGGGCATGGCTGAGGACACGGGCAGGATCGACTACGCCGAGGTGATGCGGCGGCTGCCGCACCGGTATCCGTTCCTGCTGGTCGACCGGGCCGAGGACTTCGTCCCCGCCACCTCGATCACCGGGATAAAGAACGTCACCCACAACGAGCCCTTCTTCCCGGGCCACTTCCCGATCGATCCGGTCATGCCCGGGGTGCTGATCGTCGAGGCGATGGCCCAGACGGGCGCACTGCTCATGTCCAAGTCGCTGGACGTCGCCGTGGCCGACAAGGTCATCATGTTCATGTCGATCGACGGGGTGCGCTTCCGCAAGCCGGCGCGGCCGGGCGACCAGCTGCGCATGGCGGTGCAGGTGATCAAGGCCCGCGGCGACGCCTACAAGTTCCGCGGGGAGACCTTCATCGACGGCAAGCTGGCGGCGGAGGCCGAGTTCATGGCCATGGCCGTGACCGTCGAGGCCCCGGTGAGCTGACCATGGCCATCCACCCCAGCGCCCAGGTCGACGCCCGCGCCGAGCTGGCCCCCGACGTCGAGATCGGTCCCTGGTGCATCGTCGGCCCCGGCGTACAGCTGGCCGCCGGCGTGCATCTGGTCAGCCATGTGGTCGTTCAGCAGGACACCTCGGTGGGCGCCGGGACCGTGATCCACCCGTTCGCGGTGATTGGCGGCGACCCGCAGCACAACGGCTACAACGGCGAGCCGGTCCGGCTTGAGGTCGGCGCCAACAACGTCATCCGCGAGCACGCCACCTTCAACCGCGGCACGCCCCAGGGCAGCGGCGTGACCCGCGTGGGCTCGAACAGCCTGTTCATGACCGGGGCCCACGTCGGCCATGACGCGATCGTCGGCGACCATGTCGTCATGGCCAACAACGCCACGCTCGGCGGCCATGCCCGGGTCGGCGACCGGGTCTTCCTCGGCGGCCTGTGCGCCGTGCACCAGAACGGCCGCGTGGGGCAGGGGGCGATCGTCGGCGGTCTGGCCGCCGTCACCCGCGACGTGATCCCCTACGGCTCGGCCTGGGGCAATCACGCGCGCCTGCACGGGCTCAACCTCGTCGGTCTGAAGCGCAAGGGCTATGGCAAGGACGCCATCCGACGGCTGCTGGCCGCTTACCGCGACCTGTTCGAGGGCGAGGGCGTCTTCGCCGATCGCATCGACCGCACGGCCGAGGCCTATGGCGATCTGCCGGAGATCGGAGAGATCATCACCTTCATCCGCGAGGATGCGCGCCGGCCGCTGTGCCTGCCGGGCGAATGAGCGCGCCTGCGCCCCGTCTGGGTCTGATCGCCGGCGGCGGAGATCTGCCGCTGCGTATCGCCGCGAGGTGCGAGGAGGAAGGGCGCGGGCTGTTCGTGATCCGGCTGAAGGGCTTCGCCGATCCTCACCTCGCGCGCTGGCCGGGCGTCGATCTCGGGATGGCCGAGATCGGGGCGATCCTCGCGGCGCTGAAACGTGAGGGCTGCGGCGTGGTCTGTTTCGCCGGCATCGTCGCCCGTCCGGATTTCCGCAGCCTGAAGCCCGACCTGAAGGGCGCCGCCCTGCTGCCGGGCATTATCGCCGCCGCGACGAAGGGCGACGACGCCCTGCTGCGCAAGATCCTGTCGATCTTCGAGTCCGAGGGCTACGCCATCGCCGGGGCGGATGACCTGCTCGGCGGCGAGACCCTGCCTGCCGGGGCCCTCGGTCGGGTAACGCCGACGCCGGAGCAGCTTGCCGATCTCAGGAAGGCGCTCCATGTCGCGGAAAAGGCGGGAGAACTCGATATCGGGCAGGGAGCTGTCGTGGTCGACGGCCTCGTGCTGGCGGTCGAGGCCCAGGAGGGCACCGACGCCATGCTGCAGCGGACGGCGGGCCTTCCCGCCGACTTGCGGGGAACCGCCAGTGCGCGAAAGGGTGCGCTCGGCAAGGCGCCCAAGCCGATCCAGGACCTGCGCGTCGACATGCCGGTGATGGGGGTGCGTACGGTGGAGCTGGCCGCCGCCGCCGGGCTGGCGGGCGTGGGCGGCGTCGCGGGCCACCTGATCCTGATCGACCGCGCGGGGATGGTCGCCGCGGCAGACCGGCTGGGCCTGTTCGTCTGGGGCGAAGCGCGATGAGCGCGCCCCTGACGGTGATGCTGGTCGCGGCGGAGGCTTCGGGCGACGCGCTCGGGGCCGGGCTGGCGGCGGCGCTGTAGCGCCGTCTCGGGGATGGCGTCCGGTTCGTCGGCGTGGGCGGCGCGCGCATGGCTGCCGAAGGGGTCAAGAGCCCGTTCGACATCACCGAGCTGTCGATCCTGGGGTGGATCGAGGGGCTCAAGGCCTACGGCCGGGTCAAGCGGCGGGTGGCCGAGACGGCGGCTCTGGCCGCCCGCGAAAAGCCCGACGTGGTGGTGCTGATCGACAGCTGGGGCTTCACCATCCGGGTGGCCAAGGCCATTCGGGCGGCCGTGCCGGACGCGGCGCTGGTCAAGTATGTCGGCCCGCAGGTCTGGGCCTCGCGGCCGGTGCGGGCGAAGACGCTTGCGAAGGCGGTGGATCATCTGCTGGCGCTGTACGCCTTCGATGCGCCGTGGTTCGAGCGCGAAGGGCTGAAGACCACGGTCGTCGGCTCCCAGGCCCTGCATTTGGATATGGACAGTGCGGATCCGGTGGCGCTTCGGCGCGACCTGGGCCTGGCGGCGGACGCCCGGGTGCTGCTCGTGCTGCCGGGCAGTCGCCCCGCCGAGATCACGAGAATGACCCCGGTCTATGAGCAGGCCGTTGCGCGGTTGCGGGCCGGGCGTCCGGATCTCGAGATCGTGGTCGCCGCGGCGGGGCCGGTAGCCGAGAGCGTCCGCACCCGGGTCGCCGCGTGGCCGTTCCGGGTGCATCTGGTCGAGGAGGACCGCAAGTACGCCGCCATGCGGCTGGCCGATGTGGCGCTGGCGACTTCGGGGACGGTGTCGACGGAGCTCGCCCTGGCCGGCGCGCCCATGGTCATCGCCTATCGCATCGGCGCGCTGAGCTACCGGATCATGAAGCGGTTCGTCACGGCGCGGCATGTGACCCTGTTCAACATCGCCGCCGACCGCCGCATCGCCCCCGAGTTCATCCAGGACGCAGCGACGCCCGAAGCCCTCGCGGCGGCTGTCGCCCGCCTGCTGGATGATCCGGGGGCGGCGCGGCAGCAGGCTCAGGACCAGACCGAGGCCCTGTCGCTCATGGGCCGCGGCGGGGCCGATCCATCCGAGCTGGCCGCCGACGCGGTGCTGGATGTGCTGGCCGCCCGCCGGGCCTGAAGGCAGGGTTTGCTTTCCGGGGCCGACCCGCCTATACGGGCCACGTCGATCTCTGTGCGTACCGCCCCGTTCTCTCTGCGCACGCACGAGTTTTCCGGCCGATCCATTCAGAACCGACACGTCGTCCGGGGTCGTCCCGGCGGCGAACGCCATGTGGAGATCTGAAATGGCGACTGGAATCGTTAAGTGGTTCAACCCGACCAAGGGCTACGGCTTCATCCAGCCGGAAGACGGCGGCAAGGACGTGTTCGTCCACATCACCGCCCTCGAGGCCATTGGCCTGCGCAGCCTGAATGAAAACCAGCGCGTGTCGTACGAGCTGGAGCGCGACCGCCGCACCGGCAAGGAATCGGCCGGCAAGCTGGTCGTCGAAGGCGCCTGAGACGCCTGAAGCGTTTCGGCGCACGCCGGACATGAAAACGCCGGGGTCTTGGACCCCGGCGTTTTTTGTTGGGCGTTGGGCGGGCGGTTCAGCCGCGGCGCTCGACCGGCACGTAATCCCGCTGGGTCGGGCCCGTGTAGAGCTGGCGCGGGCGGCCGATCTTCTGCGACGGGTCGGCCATCATCTCCTGCCACTGGGCGATCCAGCCCACGGTGCGCGCGAGGGCGAACAGCACGGTGAACATGGTGGTCGGGAAGCCCATCGCCGACAGGGTGATCCCCGAATAGAAGTCGACGTTCGGATAGAGCTTGCGCTCGATGAAGTACTCGTCGTTGAGCGCGACCTGCTCCAGCTCCTTGGCGACCTGGAACAGCGGGTCGTTCGGGTCGCCGACGGCGGCCAGCACCTCGTTGGCGCTCTCCTGCATCACCTTCGCGCGCGGATCGTAGTTCTTGTAGACCCGGTGGCCGAAGCCCATGAGCTTGTAGCGGCGGTCCTTCACCCCGGCGATGAACTCCGGGATCTTTTCCGGCGTGCCGATCTCCTTCAGCATGTTCAGCGCCTCTTCATTGGCGCCCCCGTGCGAGGGGCCCCACAGGCAGGCGATGCCGGCGGCGATACAGGCGAACGGATTGGCGCCCGAAGACCCGGCCAGACGCACCGTCGAGGTCGAGGCGTTCTGCTCGTGGTCGGCGTGCAGGATGAAGATGCGGTCCATGGCGCGGGCCAGAACCGGGTTCACCTCATAGTCCTCGGCCGGCACGGCGAAGCACATGCGCAGGAAGTTCTCGGCGTAGTTCAGGTCGTTCTTCGGGTGGATGAACGGCTGGCCGACCGAATACTTGAAGGCGCGGGCGGCGATGGTCGGCATCTTGGCGATCAGGCGGATGGCCGAGATGTTGCGCTGGACCGGATCATGGATGTCGAGGCTGTCGTGGTAGAAGGCCGACAGCGCGCCGACGGTGCCGACCATGATGGCCATCGGGTGGGCGTCGCGGCGGAAGCCTTCGAAGAAGCGGTCGAACTGCGAGTGGAGCATCGTGTGCATGGTGATGCTGCGCTCGAACGTGGCGTACTCGTCGGCCGTCGGCAGCTCGCCGCGCAGCAGCAGGTGGCAGACCTCGACGAAGTTGGAGTGCTTGGCCAGCTGGTCGATCGGGTAGCCGCGGTGCAGCAGCGTGCCCTTGTCGCCGTCGATGAAGGTCAGGCCCGACTCGCAGGCCGCCGTCGAGGTGAAGCCCGGGTCGTAGGTGAAGGCGTCGGTGGCGCCGTAGAGCTTGCGGATGTCGATGACGTCCGGACCGGTCGTGCCGGACAACACCGGCAGGTCCACCGTCTTGCCGGCGTAGGAGAGGGTCGCCGAGCCGGCGGGTTTGGTCTGGTCAGTCATCTGGCCCCCTGAGAGGTTCCGGGTCTGAAATGGCGGCGACCGGACGTCGCTCGTCTGTGTTGATGGCGATCACTTAGTCTGTTGCAACGCATCATCCAAGCGCCCGAGCGACTCTTCCCGCCCCAATGCGGACAGGGTCTTGCCCAGATCGGGGGAGGGCAGGCCGCCGGTCAGGGCGGCGCGCAGCACCGGGCCGACCTTGCCGAAGCCGACACCCTCGGCCTCGGCGAAGGCCTTGAGCGCCCCGTCGAGGGCCGCAGGCTCCCAGTCCGGCAGGTCGCCCAGCAGGGGGACCAGACGCGACAGCCGGTCGCGGCCCTCGCCGGTCAGCTGGCCGCGCGCCTTGTCGTCCAGCGCCACTGGCCGTGTGGCGCGGGCGAAGGCGCTCTGCTCGACCAGGTCCAGCACGGTACGGGCGCGGTCCTTGATAGCCGGGATCGCCGCCGCCAGCTTCGCCGCCACCGCGGCGTCGGCAGGCTGGCCGGCGCGCGCCAGCGCCTCAAGCGTCAGGGCGACCAGCCGGTCATCGTCGGCCTGCCGCAGCCAGTGGGCGTTGACGTGCGCCAGCTTGTCGAAGTCCAGCCGCGCCGGGGCCTTGCCGATTCCGGTCAGGTCGAACCAGGCCCGGGCCTCCGCGTCGCTGAACAGCTCGGCATCGCCATGGGCCCAGCCCAGCCGGGCCAGGTAGTTGCGCATGGCCTCGGGCAGGTAGCCCATCTCGGCGTACTCATGCACCGCCTGGGCCCCGTGTCGCTTGGACAGCTTGGCCCCGTCCGGCCCGTGGATCAGCGGGATGTGGGCGAAGACCGGCCGCGCCCAGCCGAGGGCGTCGTAGATCAATGATTGACGGCCCGCGTTGTTCAGGTGGTCGTCGCCTCGGATCACGTGGGTGACGCCCATGTCGTGGTCGTCGACCACCACGGCGAGGTTGTAGGTCGGGGCCCCGTCGGAGCGCAGCAGCACCAGATCGTCCAGCGCCGAGCTTTCCCAGCGCACCTCGCCCTGCACGGCGTCCGCGACGATCACCGGCGTGTCGAGCGGACGTCGAAAGCGCACGGTGTGCGGTTGCGCGCGGTCGCCTTCGGTCGGGTCGCGGTCGCGCCAGGGCGACTCGAAGGTCCGGCCCTCGGCCCGCGCCGCGTCGCGCAGGGCCCCGGTCTCTTCCGCCGAAAGATAGTCCCGGTAGGCGGCGCCCCGCGCCAGCAGCTCGGCCACCACCTCGCGGTGCCGCTCGGCCCGGCTGAACTGGAACACCGGCGGTTCGTCGGCCGTCAGGCCCAGCCAGTCGAGCCCGTCGAAGATCGCCTTCACCGCCGCTTCGGTCGAGCGCTCGCGATCCGTGTCCTCGATGCGCAGCAGGAAGCGCCCGCCGCGTCCCTTCGCGTAAAGATAGTTGAATAACGCCGTTCTTGCGCCGCCTATGTGCAGATAGCCGGTGGGAGATGGGGCGAAGCGGGTGACGACGGGGGAGGTCATGGCATCCGGAAGCGACGGGCCCTCAGCGGCCCGGGCGGCCCTTATACCCCCCGACGGGCCGGCGCCCAGCCTCGCCCGTCGCGCGGGGCTGTGGCTGGGGGAGCAGCTGGCGCGGCAGGCCGACCGCTGGCGGCTGTGGACGCCGGTAGCGCTCGGAGGCGGGGCCGCGACGTGGTTCGCCCTGTCGGTCGAGCCGCCGGGCTTGCCGCTGACGCTGGCGGCGATCGTGGCCGTGGTGGGCTGGCTGGTCGCGCGCCGACGCGGGGCCCCGCGCGCGGTCACCCTGGCCCTGCTGCTGCTCGCCGCATTCGCCGCCGGTCTGGCCATGGCCGATGGGCGAAGCGCCCGCGTGGCGGCCGCGGTGGCGCCCGCGATGGAGGGCCCGGTCCGGATCGAGGGCTGGGTGGTCGATGTCGAGGGCCCGGGCGCCAGCGGCGCAGCCCGCGTGTTGCTGGCCCCGGTCCGCATCTCCGGCCTGTCTCCGGCGGCGACGCCGGTGCGGGTGCGGTTGACCCTGCGGGACGGCCCGCCGCCGGCGCCGGGGGCCGCCATCAGCGTCCCGGCCCTGCTCAATCCTCCGCCCGGACCGGCCAGTCCGGGCGCCTATGACTTCGGCCGGGTGGCCTGGTTCCAGAGCCTCGGCGGGGTGGCCTACGGGCTGGCGCCGCCGCGGTCCGTCGCGCTGCCGCCGCCGCCGGCGCGGCTCCGGCTGTCGCTCTGGATCAACGCCCAACGCTACGCCCTGGCCGAGCGCATCGTCGCGCGCGTCGGCCTGCCCGCCGGCGGCGTCGCGGCGGCCATGGTGACCGGCCACGAGACCTGGCTTGATCCGGTGGAGGTCGAGACCATGCGCGTCTCGGGCCTCGCCCACATCCTGTCCATCTCCGGCCTGCACATGGCCGTGGTCGGCGGCTTTTCCTTCTTCCTTGCGCGTCTGCTGATCGCCGCCTGCCCGCCGCTGGCGCTCCGCATCCACGGCAAGAAGGCGGCGGCGGCGTTCGGCCTGGCGGCGGTCGGGAACTATCTGGTGGTGTCCGGCGCGCCGCCCCCGGCGGAGCGGGCGGCGATCACCGCCAGCATCGCCTTTCTGGCCATCCTGCTGGACCGCAAGGCCATCAGCATGCACGCCCTGGCCGTCGCCGCCGTGGCGGTTCTGGCGCTTCAGCCGGAGGCCATCGTCACCCCGGGTTTCCAGATGTCCTTCGCCGCCACCGCCGCGCTGGTCGCCCTGGCCGAGGCCTGGCCCCGGCGGACGGCCGAGATCTCGGTGCCCCTGCCCATCGCCATCGTCCAGCGCGCCGGCGGCTGGCTGGTCATCGCCCTGCTGGCCAGCCTCGTGGCCGGCGCCGCCACGGGGCCCTTCGCCATGCAGCACTTCAACCGCACCGCCATGTTCGGTCTGCTGGCCAATCTGATCGTCGCGCCCCTGTCGGACTTTCTGATCATGCCGATGCTGGCGCTGGGAGCGGTGCTGGAGCCCCTCGGGCTGGGCGCGCCCTTCCTGTGGGCGGCCGGGGTCGGCATCGACGCCATGCTGACGGTGGGGCGTTGGATTGCGGCCTTGCCGGGAGCCGTCGTGACCATCCCCAGCGCCCCGACGGCGGCCCTGCCGGTCGCCTTTCTCGGGGTGGTGTTCATCTGCCTGTGGCGCGGGCCGCTGCGCTGGGCCGGGCTGCCGCTGGCCTGCGCCGTGCTGCTGTGGGCGCGGGCTCCAACGCCGGACCTGTGGATCAGCGAGGGCGTCGGGGCGGCCGCGATCGTGGCGGACGGACGGGCGGTGCTGGCGCGCGGCGCCGCCGGCAGCTTCGCCGTGGATGTCTGGAGCCGGCGGCGGGGCGTGGGGGTTGCGCCGCGCCATCCGGCGCTCTGGGTCTGCGACCGCACCAGCTGCCTGCCGGTCGGAGGCGGGCCGCTGGCCCTGTCGTGGGCGCGACGGGCGCCAAGCGCGGCGCGGCTGGCCGAACTGTGCGTCGCGGCGGAGGTGGTGGCGGTCCGGGCCGTGGTGAGCAGCTTGCCCGCGGACTGCGACGGCCGGCTCGTGCTGGACGGCCACGACTGGTCCCGCGGCGGGGCGGTGGAGCTGTGGCGCACCCCGCATGGCTGGCGCGCTCTGCGGGTCGCCGACCTGCGCGGCGACCGGCCGTGGAGCGGGGGCGGCGGGTAGGTCCGCATGCGTCGTCAACCCGCCAACCCGTCACCCTCGGGCTTGACCCGAGGGTCGAGCGAACCGTCGCACCGGGCCGAAGGGCTATGGCGCGGGTACCCGGGCTGTGCAGCCGTCGGCCGGACGGCCCGCGGACCGCCCGATCCTCGGGTCAAGCCCGAGGATGACGGGTTTGGCACGGTGGGCCCCGCGCCCCGGAAGGGCCCGGGGACACGGATTCGGCCGCCGAGCCAAAACGGCTCAGTGATACCGGCGGATCAGCCCGACCAGCTTGCCCTGGACCTCGACCTGGTCGGGGCCGAAGATGCGGGTCTCGTAGGCGCGGTTGGCGGGCTCCAGGGCGATCGACTGGCCCTTCCTGCGCAGGCGCTTGAGGGTCGCTTCCTCGCCCTCGACCAGGGCCACCACGATCTCGCCCGAGACGGCGTTGTCGACGCGCTTGATGACCACCATGTCGCCGTCGAGGATGCCGGCCTCGATCATCGAATCGCCCTCGATCTCGAGCACATAGTGCTCCCCGGCGCCCAGCATCGCCTCGGGCACCGGCAGGCGATCGCGCTCGTGCTGGATGGCGGCGATCGGGGTGCCGGCGGCGATCTTGCCGAGCAGGGGCAGGTCGCGCACGTCGTTGGCGGGTTCGGCGACCGTGGCCGGGCGGCTGCGGCCACCGCCCTCGATCACGTCGGGCCGGAAGCCCGCCACCCCGCGCGGCGCGCCGGCGGTGGCCTGGTCCGGCAGCTTCAGCACCTCCAGCGCCCGGGCCCGGTGCGCCAGGCGGCGGATGAAGCCGCGCTCCTCCAGTGCCGTGATCAGCCGGTGGATGCCCGACTTGGACGCCAGATCCAGCGCCTCCTTCATCTCGTCGAAGGAGGGCGACACGCCCGTCTCCTTGATGCGTTCATGGATGAACATCAGGAGCTCGTGCTGCTTGCGCGTGAGCATCGGGCGGAAACCTTCCAGAACAAGGCGTGAACCGTTGCCG
>CAZUXK010000040.1:3801-19398 GCA_964624025.1 uncultured Brevundimonas sp. | reverse complement strand
GAACCAGCCGAGGAACAGGGCGATGGCCACGCCCATCCCCGCCAGCATGCGCCGCTCGCGCACGCTGCGCCCGTCCAGCCAGCCGCGCACGCCCGTCATCAGCCCGCTCATGCCACGCCCCCGATCATGAGGTCGGCGACAAAGCCGCCCTCGCGCGGCTCCACCGTCTCCTCGGTCAGGCCGAAGCCCCGGGCGGTCATGCCGGCCTTGATCCGTTCGAGGTCGCTCGGCTCCGCATAGGTCAGGGTCGCCCGCAGCGTCCCGCCGGCGTCGCTGACCAGCGCATCCAGATCAGCGGTCGAGACCCCCTCCATGGCCCCGAACAGGGCCGCGGCGGCCGCGCCCACGCCCCCCGGCGGCGGCAGCTCTCCGGCCCGTCGCCGCGCCTCGGCGGCCGGATCGGCCCCGGGCGGCAGATCCGGGAACAGGCCCCCGGCCATGGCCCGCGTTTCCGCCTCCAGCGCCCACGCTGCGCGGGCGTCGCGCCAGCCCTCCGCCCCGATCACCAGCAGCGGCGACACCACCACCGCCGCCGCCAGCGCCAGCGGCAGCCGCCAGCGCGCCAGTCCCCCGGCGGTCTCGCGGCCCGGCCCGGCGATCAGGTTCAGCGGCGGGGCCAGCGCCGTCGCGATCAGCAGCCGCTCCACCGCCTCGGGCCGTTCGACCGGGACCACCTGCCGGTCGCCGACCAGCAGGGGAGCCAGTTCCGGCTCGACGCTGGCGCACAGGTCCTGCCCGCGCAGGGCCATCCGCGGCCCGAAGCGCACGGCCGTCACCGTCCCCTCCGTCTCCGGCTCCGGGATCACCAGACTGTCGGGCAGCAGCACATCCGCCTCCAGCCCGAGCGTTCGCACCCAGTCGCGCCAGCCCTCCACCGCGGATCGCGCCGCCACGGCCGCCAGCCGCGGCGCGTCCGGCGCCCCCGGCGACAGGGCCAGCGCCAGCCGGTCCGCCTCCTCCGCCAGCCCCTCGCGCAGGGACAGCAGCGCCGCCGCCCGGGCCTGGGCTTCAGTGCGCGCCGCCACCTGCACCCGCCGCACCGTCACCTCGCTGCCGGGGACGATCACGACGTTCCGCATCTCGCCCACGGGCACGGGGTCGCCCGGCCCGATCTGGCCGCGCGCCAGCACCTGGCCGTCGGCGTCGAGGCTCAGCCAGGGAGCGGGGTCGCCGGCGACCGGCGGCAGCAGGATCAGGCGCGTGCGCGACATGCCTCAGCCGGCGTTCCAGTTGCCGATGTCGGCGTCATTGCCCTCGCCGCCCTCGCGGCCGTCGGCGCCCCAGGACCAGACGTCGAACTGGCCGCCGTGCACCGAGGGATGGCGGTACTGGTAGGGGTTGCCCCACGGATCCTCCGGCAGCCGCCGCACATAGCCGCCCTGGCGGTAGCGTTCCGGCTGCGCCAGCCCGGCCGGCGGCGTCACCAGCGCCTGCAGCCCCTGTTCCGTGGTCGGGAACACCAGGTTGTCGAGGCGATAGGTCTCCACCGCCTGCTCCAGCGTGGCCACGTCGGCGCGGGCCTTGCCGGTCATGGCCCGGTCCTGGCTGGGCAGGACGTTGATCGCCACCACCGTGGCCAGCAGGCCGATGATGACGATGACCACCATCAGCTCCACCAGGGTGAAACCGGTGCGGCGGTCGGAGCGGCGGATGCGGGGACGCGAACGGGGCATGTGAAATCTCAGCCGAGGGTCAGGGTGTTGATCTGCAGGATCGGCAGCAGGATCGACAGGACGATGAGGGCGACGAGGCCGCCCATGATGACGATGATGGCCGGCTCCAGAAAGCTCAGCATCACCGCGGTGAAGGTGCGCACCTCGCGCTCCAGATAGTCGGCGGCGCGGTCCAGCAGGGTCTCCAGTCGGCCGCTGCTCTCGCCCGAGGCGGTCATGTAGACGAGGATCGGCGGAAAGACGTCGGCGCGGCGCATGGCGGCGGACAGGCCGCCGCCCTCGCGCACCGCCTCGGCCATGGCCACGGTCGAGGCCTTGAGCACGGTGTTCGGCACGGTCCGGGCGGTGATGGCCAGCCCCTCCAGCACCGGCAGGCCCGAGGCCAGCATGATCGACAGGGTGCGGGCCATGCGGGCGGCGTGCAGGTCGCGGGTCAGCCGGCCCACCACCGGGGTCTTCAGCACCGCCCCGTCGAAGCGCAGCCGCACCGACGGCCGGCGCAGCGCCGCCGCCCCCGCCAGCCCGCCCAGAACACCCAGCAGCAGGATCAGCCAGCCCCAGGCGCGCAGCCCCTCCGACAGGGCGATGACGATCCGCGTCAGCAGCGGCAGCTGCTGGCCCAGGCTCTCGAACTGCTCCACCACCCGGGGCACGACGAAGGCCATCAGCACCGCGATCACCCCCAGCGCCACGATCGCCAGCACCGCCGGATACACCAGCGCCGTGACCACCTTGCCGCGGATCTCCGCCTGCCGCTCCAGCAGGTCGGCGAGGCGTTCGAGGATGGGCGCCAGCGCCCCGGAGCCCTCTCCCGCCGCCACCATGGCCCGGTACAGGGGCGGGAAGGCGCGCGGCTCGCGGCCCATGGCGTCCGACAGCCGATAGCCCTCCAGCACCCCGGCGTGGACATTGCCCAGCACCGCCCGCAGGGCCGGCTTCTCGGTCTGCAGGGTCAGGGTGCGCAGCGCCTCCTCCAACGGCGACACCGTCACCAGGGTGGCCAGCTGGCGGGTCACCAGGGCAAGGGTCCCGCCACTCATCCGGCCCTTGCCCGAGGGGGGGCCAGCCGTCGCCGGCGCGCGCCCCGCCGGGGCCAGCTCCACCGGGATCAGCTGGCGGCGGGCCAGCGCGGCGCGCGCCGCCGTCTCGTCAGCGGCGGTCACCACCCCCGAGCGGGTGCGCCCGGCGGTGTCCACCGCCGTCCAGGCGAAGCCGGTGCTCACGCCGCCGCCTCGCGGCCGTCGTCAGCGGTTTCCTGCCGCGACACACGCACCGCCTCCTCGACGCTGGTCACCCCCTCCAGCACCAGCGCCCGGGCCTGGGCGGCCAGGGTGTCCGCCGGCTTGAGGGCGGCGGCGACCAGGGCGTCCTCGCCGGCGTCCTCGGCGATCAGCCGCCGCGCCGCATCATCGACGCGCAGGATTTCATAGACCCCGACCCGGCCGACATAGCCGGTCTGGTTGCAGTCGGCGCAGCCCTGCGGCCGCCATACGGTCTGGCCCGGCTTGACCCCCAGCAGCCGCGCCGTGGCGGCGTCGGCCGGCTCGGCGCGACGGCACGACGGGCACAGCCGGCGCACCAGCCGCTGGGCGGCGATCAGCCGCACGGTCGAGGCCAGCAGGAAGGGCTCCACCCCCATGTCGCGCAGGCGCGTCACCGCCCCGGCGGCGTCGTTGGTGTGCACCGTCGACAGCACCAGATGCCCGGTCAGGGCCGCCTGCACGGCGATGGCCGCGGTCTCGGCGTCGCGGATCTCCCCCACCATGACCACGTCCGGGTCCTGGCGCAGGATGGCGCGCAGACCCGCCGCGAAGGTCATGCCGACCTTGGTGTTGACCTGGGTCTGGCCGACCCCGTCGACGGCGTACTCGACCGGATCCTCGACGGTCAGGATATTGCGCCGGCCGTCGTTCAGCTGCTGCAGCCCGGCGTAGAGGGTCGTGGTCTTGCCCGAGCCGGTCGGACCGGTCACCAGCAGGATGCCGTTGGGCTCGCGCAAGGCCCCCTCGAAGGCCGCCAGGGTCGCCGGCGCCATGCCCAGCTGCGCCAGGCCCAGCCCGGCCTGGGCCTTGTCGAGGATACGCAGCACCACCCGCTCGCCGGCCCGCGACGGCAGGGTCGAGACCCGCACGTCCAGCGTCCGGTCGCCCAGCGTCAGGGGGATCCGCCCGTCCTGCGGCACGCGCCGCTCGGCGATGTCCAGCCGCGCCATCACCTTGACCCGGCTGACCAGCAGCGGCGTCACCCGCGGGCTCAGGCTCAGCACCTCGCGCAGCACCCCGTCGACCCGCAGCCGCACCACCAGCGCGGTCTCGTAGGGCTCGATGTGGATATCCGAGGCCCCGACCCGCACCGCCTCGGCGATGACCCCGTTGATCAGGCGGATGATGGGGGCGTCGTCGCTGCTGTCCAGCAGATCGGCCGCCGCCGGGATCTCGTCCACCAGTCCGTCCAGCCCGCTCGGCATGTCGAGGTCGTCGCCCGCAGCGAAGCCGTCGCCGGCGTAGACCTCCGACAGGCGCCGGTCGAAGCCGCCGGCCTCGATCACCTCCACCTGCAGCGGTCGGCCCAGCACCCGGCGCGCCTCCACCAGCGCCAGCGGGTCGGCCCCGCGGCGCACGGCCACCAGCGCCCGCTCCCCCTCGACGGCGAGCAGGATCACGCCGTGACGTTTGGCGAAGCCATAGGGCAGCGCGGGCACGGTGGCGCTCACGGGATCGGCTGCCCCTCGATCCCCGTCGGCGGCTCGGGCGCGGCCGGCGGCTGGGTGCGGATGTAGTCGCGCAGCAGGGCGTCGATCGAGGGCTCGGCGTCGGGATCGATGGCCAGCTGGCCAGCCCGGACGTGGCCGTAGCGGTTCGCCGCCACCCGCGCCGCATCAGCCGGGCCGCGCAGGATCGTCGGCCGGATGAAGATCACCAGATTGGTCCGCTCGTTCGCGCGCGAGGTGGAGCGGAACAAGACCCCGAGGCCGGGAATGTCGCCCAGCACCGGCACCCGGTCGGCGCTCAGGGTCTCGCTCTGCGACAGCAATCCCCCGGCCACGGCGATCTCGCCGTCGCCGATCACCAGGGTGTTCTCCAGCTCACGCTTGTTCAGCACCAGATCGGTGGCCGAGGCGGTCAGCGACCGGTTGATCGACGACACCTCCTGCCGGACGTTGAGGGTGATCGAGCCGCCGGCGTTGATCTGCGGCCGCACCGTCAGCTTGACCCCGATGTCCTGCCGCTCGGTGGTGGTGAAGGGGTTGGACTGGCCGTCCAGCAGGGTGCGCCCGGTGGTGATCGGGATCTCCTGCCCGACCAGGATCTCGGCCTCTTCATTGTCCAGCGTCACCAGCGAGGGCGTCGACAGGATGTTGGAGCCGGTGTCGGACCGCACCGCATTGACGATGGCGCCCAGAAACACGTCCCCGACCTGGCCGCCGCCGCCGCCGACCAGGCCATTGAGCGTCAGCAGGCTGTTCAGCGCCGCCTGCTGCACCCCCTGGCGCACCGGATCGTCGGCGTCGAGCCCGTCGGCGGCCACCGCCCCGCCGATGGCCGTCAGGGGCGTCGGGGAATTGGCGTAGCTGGTCACGAAGAGCGGATTGCCGTCCTCCCCGGCCGCGCCCCACTGCACCCCCAGCTCGCGCAGGGCCTGGTCGGTCAGTTCGACCACGATGGCCTCCACCAGCACCTGCTGGCGCGGGCTGTCCAGCCGGCCGATCACCTCGGCCAGGGTCCGCTGCATCTCCGGCGAGGCGGAGATGACCAGGGCGTTGGCCCCCGGCACCCGCGCCACCGTGGCGCGCCGCTCGCTCGTCGGAGCCGCGATCGCGGCGGCGGCGGGGACGGCGGCCGTCTCGCCGGCGGCGCCGGCCGGCGGCGCGGCCACGGACGAGCGCCCGGCCCCCGCCGTCACCGGCTGGCCGACGATCTCCTGCAGCACCGGCAGCAATTGCTCGGCATCGGCGTTCTCGAGGAACACCACCTGGATGTCCTGGGCGCTGGCGGCGCGACCGTCGAGCACCTCGACCAGGGCCACGACGCGGCTCACAGCCTCCGGATCGCCGCGCAGCACCAGGGTGTTGGAGCTGATCACCGGCGTCACCGTGACCAGCCCGGGCGCGCCGCCCGGCCCGGCCAGCACCTCGTCCAGCACCCCGGCGATCTCGCGCGCCGAGGCGTTGTCCAGGGCCACCACCTCGAAGGCCGCGCGGTCGACGTCGATGCGGCCGATCAGGGCCCGGATGCGCGCCAGATTGTCGGCGAAGTCCGCCACCACCACGCTGTTGCCGGCCGGATTGGCCAGCACCTGGCCCTGCGGCCCGACCAGCGGCCGGATGGTCTCGGCGGCCGAGGCGGCGTCGAGGTGGCGCAGGGCGAACACCTCGGTGGCGAAGCGCTCGGCGCCGACTGTGGCCGGCCCCTGCGCCGCGCCCGCCGCCGGGCTGATGCGATAGGCGCCCGAGGCGGTCGGCGTCACCACCAGCCCGTTGGCCCGGAGGGTCGACAGGAACACCTCGAACAGCTGGGCCCGGCTCAGCGGCCTGTCGCTGGACACCGTCACCGTGCCCGAGACGGCCGGATCGACGATGAAGGTGCGCCCGGTCGAGCGGGCGATGTCCTGGATGAAGGCGCGGATATCGGCGCCCTGGACGTTCAGGGTCTGGCCGGCCTGCGGCGCGGCGATCGCCAGGGCCGTCCCTGCGACCGGCGGGACCCCGGTCAGGGTCAGGGCCGCCAGCGCCGTCACGGCGACGGCGAGCGGGCGGCGGGCGGCGGACGGAAACTGGGTCAAGGGCCGGTCCTTCTGCCGGCGGAGGGCCCCGCGCCGCAGGCCGGTCGCTCCGGCCCCGGACGGTCTTCCGCCGTCGACGCCCCCCTCGGGCGCGCGGACTCCTTAGCCCGGAAGCCCGCGGCGGGGCCTCACGGCCCGGTGACGGAACGACGACAGACGCGTGACGGCGCCCGACGCGGCCGGATCAGTTGCGCAGGGAGTCCCAGGTGCGGCCGCCTGCGTGAGCTGGAGCGGCGGCGCGCGCCTGCAGCCAGGCGAGGTTGGCGTCGGCCTGGTCCGGCGGCAGGTTGCGGCGCAGCAGCGCCTCGGCCTCGGCCGCCTTGCCCTGCAGCCCCAGCACCAGGGCGAGGTTCTGATGCACCTTGAGACCGGCGCCCGGCTGGGCCGCCGCGCGGCGCAGCAGGGTCTCGGCCGCCGCCGCGTCGCCGGCGGTCAGGCGGGCCATGGCGATGTTGGCCAGCAGCGCCGGCTGCTCCGGGGCCAGCCGCAGGCCCTCGGCCCAGGCCGCCTCGGCGTCCGCCGCGCGACGCACCTGCTGATAGGCCACGCCCAGCAGCGACCAGACGCGCCAGTCGCCCGGCTGCAGGTCGCGCGCCTGCTCCAGCGCGGCGATGCCGAAGAAGGCCTCGCCCCGCGCGACATGGGCCCGGCCCACGGTCATCAGCAGGTCGCGGTCCGTCGGGCGCGCCGCCAGCGCCGCCTGGGCGATGGTCGCCGCCTGCTCGCCCTGGCCCAGGTCGATCAGGGCGTTGGCCAGCCGCAGGGCCGCCTCGGCGTCAGAGGGATGGGCGGCCAGCTCGGCGCGCCAGAACACCGAGCGGGTCAGGGCGTCGGCGCGCTCCACCTCGGCCCGGCGTTCGGGCGAGGCCGGGGCGGGCGCAGCGGTTGAGGGGGCCACAGGGGCCGCCGGCGGGGTCTGCGCCGCTGCGGGCGCGGCGAGCGCCAGGACGGTTGCGAGAACGGCGAGGCTGCGCGACATGGGTCAGGTCCGGGTGCGGATCGTGAGCCGGCAGGGTCGCGCGCCGCCGTCAACCGACGGTTAACGTCCGGCCCGCTTCACGAAAGGCCCCCATGCCCCGCGCCGACCTCTTCGCCCCCCACGACGCCCCCGCCCGGCCCATCCGCCTGATCGATCCGGAGGCGAAGCTGGACGGCGCGGCGGCCGCCTGGGCCGACGCGCAGGGGTTCCGCGGCAAGCCCGGCCAGCTGCTGCTGGTCCCCGGCCCCGACGGCGCCCCGGCCGAGGCCCTGTTCGGGGCCGGCGACCGGTTCGATCCGGCCCGGTGCCGCGCCCTCGGGGCCGGCCTGCCCACCGGCGTCTGGCGGCTTGAGGACATTCCTGCCGACCTCGCCGAGCGCGCCGCCGTGGCCTTCGGCCTCGGGACCTATCGCTTCGACCGCTACCGCGCCCGCCCCGACGCCCCGGCCCCGCAGCTGGCCCTCCCCGTCGGCGTGGACGGCGCGCGCGTCGGCCGCCTCGTCGCCGCCGCCGCCCTGGCCCGCGAGATGGTCGACACCCCGGCCGCCGACATGGGGCCGCTGCAGCTCGAGACCATCGCCCGCGAGATCGCCGAGGCCCACGGGGCCAGCCTGACCGTCACCACCGGCGACGCCCTGCTGGAGGCCAACTATCCCTCGGTGCACGCCGTCGGCCGCGCCGCCGATCCGGCCCGCGCCCCGCGCCTGATCGAGCTGGGCTGGAAGCTGGACCAGACCGCCCTGCCGCTCGTCGCCCTCGTCGGCAAGGGCGTGGTGTTCGACACCGGCGGCCTCGACATCAAGGCCGCGGTCGGCATGCGCAACATGAAGAAGGACATGGGCGGCGCCGCCCACGTCCTGGCCCTCGGCCGGCTGGTGATGCAGGCCGACCTGCCGGTGCGGCTGGTGGTGCTCGTCCCGGCGGTGGAGAACGCCATTTCCGGCGACGCCTTCCGCCCCGGCGACATCCTCGCCACCCGTCAGGGCCTGACCATCGAGGTCGGCAACACCGACGCCGAAGGCCGGCTGATCCTCGCCGACGCCCTGACCCGGGCCGGGGAGCACAGCCCCGACCTGACGCTGGACTTCGCCACCCTGACCGGGGCCGCACGCATCGCCCTCGGCCCCGAACTGCCGCCGCTCTACACCGATGACGAGGCCCTGGCCGCCGGCCTGCTGGCCGCCGCCGTCGAGGTCGACGACCCCCTGTGGCGCATGCCCCTGTGGCCCGGCTACCGCCCGGCGGTCGAGGCCGAGATCGCCGACCTGCGCAACGACCCGGCGGGCTGGGCCCAGGCCGGATCGCTCACCGCCGCCCTGTTCCTGCAGAAGTTCGCCCCGAAGAGCGGCGCCTGGGCGCATCTGGACGTCTTCGCCTGGAACCCGCGCGGCCGCCCCGGCTGGCCCGAGGGCGGCGAGGCGCAAGGGCTGCGCGCCGCCTTCCGCCTGCTGGAGACGCGTTATCCCCGCTGAGCGCCCCGCCGTTAACGCGACCTTCGCTCTCCCGCGCTAGTCAGGACGCTCAAGGACGCGAGCCCGGCCGTTGACTTCACTTCCCGCCCTCGACCCGGAGACCACCCTCGTTCTGGACGGCCTCGCCGCCCTGGAACTGGAGGGGATTCTGCCGGCGCGGGCCTATCAGCCGGTCGTGCCGATGCAGGGCTGCGTCGCCGTCGCCGCCGTGCGCGAGCGCCCCGAGGACGACGGGCCCCAGCGCGACCAGCTGATCTTCGGCGAGATCTTTGACGTCCTGCACGAGGCCGACGGCTGGTGCTTCGGCCGCGGTCGCCGCGACGGGGTGATCGGCTGGGTCGAGGCCCCCGCCCTCTCCGCGCCGGTGCTGCTGGCCACCCACCGGGTCTCGGCCCTGCGCACCTATGTCTATGCCGAGGCCGATCCGCACAGCCAGCCGGTCATGCTGCTCAGCCTGAACGCCCTCGTCACCGTGCGCGGCGAGACCGGCGACTTCCTCGAGGTCGAGCGCGCCGGCTTCATCGCCCGCAGCCATCTCGCCGACCTGCACGCCTTCGAGCACGACCCGGCCGACGTCGCCGAACGCTTCGTCGGGGCGCCCTGGCAGGCCGGCGGCCGGGAGAGCCTCGGCCTCGACGACGCCGGCCTGGTGCAGCAGGCCCTCTACGCCTGCGGCCTCGCCTGCCCGCGCCGGGCGACGCAGCAGGCCAGCACCCTCGGCGTCGCCATCCCGGCCGCAGAGGCGCGCCGCGGCGATCTGGTGTTCTGGAACGGCCGCGCCGGGGTGCTGGTCGACCCGGACCATGTGGCCCACGCCAGCCTCGAGGCCCTCGCCGTGCGGGTCGAGCCGCTCGCCCGCGCCACCGGCGGGGCCGAGGCCCTGATCCGCCGCCTCTGAGCGCCTGAATCCCCTGGACACAAACAGAAAGGGCGGCCTCCGCAGAGACCGCCCCTTCAAGACGTCCAGATCAGACCCGGCGTCAGGCCGTCGGCTGGGCCGGGGTCGTCGCTTCCGCGGTCGGAGCCGCGGCCGCGCCCTCGACCGGGGCCTGGCCGTCGGCCGCCGCCTCGCCGCCCTCGACCGGAGCCGCGCCTTCGGCCGGAGCCGCAGCGCCCGGCTGGCGCGCCGGATCCGGCGCCGGGATGGTGTAGCCGCCCGAGCCCTGGGCGCGCAGATAGGCGATCAGGTTGATGCGGGTCTCGGTGTCGCGGATGCCGGCGAACGACATCTTGGTGCCCGGGATGTGCCGCTGCGGCGCCTTGATGAACTGGTCCATCTCGTCATAGGTCCAGACCGGGGCTTGGGCCTTGTGCGCCGAGAAGGCGTCCGAATAGGCGAACGCCGGAATGTGCATGACCGGACCGCCCATCACGGCCCAGAGGTTCGGGCCGATGCCGTTGGCGCCGCCCTGGTTCACCGTGTGGCAGGCTTGGCAGCGGGCGAAGGCCGCTTCACCCGCGGCCAGGTCGGCGACCGGCAGGACCGTGCCCCAGTCCGGCGGCAGCTCGACCTCGGCGGCGCCCGACGGCTCCTCCGGCGCATCGATGAAGTAGCCCATCTTTTCCGGCGGCTTGGTCTTGTAGATGTAGCCGATCGCGTAGGGCATGCCGACGATGACCATGGCCGTCGCCAGACCCGCGCCGAAAATCTTGTTCCACTTCAGATCGCCGCTCATGCGCGTCGTCGCTTCCCGTCCAGTCTGAGTCGGGCCGGCGCAGGGCGCAGGCCTGTTGCGTGGGCGTCTGTTGCACGGTAGCGCGACCTTCGCAACCGGTCGGGAGGCGCTCCGGCGCCGCACGCCGCGCCGGTCGATCCAGGAGCCCCGGATGAACCCCATCGTCGTCATCCCCGCGCGCATGGCCGCCACCCGCCTGCCGGGCAAGCCGCTGGCCGACATCGGCGGCCGGCCGATGATCCTGCGCGCCTGGGACCAGGCCTGCGCCTCGGGCCTGCGGGTGGCGGTGGCGGCAGGGGATGCGGAAATCGTCGACCTCGTCCGCGCCGCCGGCGGCGAGGCGGTCTGGACCGATCCGGCCCTGCCCTCGGGCTCGGACCGGGTGCGCGCGGCGCTGGAGACCCTCGACCCCGACCGCCGCCACGACGCCGTGGTCAATCTGCAGGGCGACATGCCCTTCGCCGAGCCGGCCACCTCCACCCTGTGTGTCGAGCTGCTGGCCGAGGGCGGCGACATCGCCACCCTGGTGGCCGCCGAGGCCGATCCCTCGGACCGGACCAATCCCGATGTGGTCAAGGCGGTCCTCGCCCTGCCCGAGGGGGCCGACCGCGGCCGCGCCCTCTATTTCACCCGCTCGACCCTCTACGGCGAAGGCCCTGTGTGGCGGCACATCGGCGTCTATGGCTACCGCCGTGACGCGCTCGACCGCTTCTGCGCCGCCCCGCCCTCGCCGCTGGAGCGCCGCGAGAAGCTGGAACAGCTGCGCGCCCTCGAACTGGGCCTGATCATCCGCGCCGCCGTCGTGGCCGAGGCGCCGCTGTCCGTCGACAACCCCGCCGATCTGGAGGCGGCGCGGGTGAAGGTGGCGTAGCGCCCCCTCCCCCCCCATCGTCATGGCCGGGCGCGTCCCGGCCACCCATAGACTCACCCTCAGAAGGTTCGCGCCTATGGGCCGCCGGGACGAGCCCGGCGGTGACGGTGTGCTTGGGGTGTGTGCGCGCTCACGCGCCGCCGGGACAGGCCCGGCGGTGACGGAAGGATCAGGCCTCCGCCGTCTCCGTGCGCTTCTTCATCAGGGCGTCGAAGCTGTCCCACACGCCCTCGGCGCCGTGCCAGGCCCCCTTGGTCGCGGCCTTGGAGTATTCGGTGGCCCGGGCCTCGAAGAAGTTGGCGTGCTCCACGCCCGACAGCAGGGCCTGCAGCCACGGCAGCGGGTTCTCGGTCACGCCATAGACTTCCGGCAGCTTCAGCTGGCGCAGGCGCCAGTCGGCGATGAAGCGGATGTAGGCCTTGATGTCATCGGGGGTCATGCCCTGCACCGGGCCCTGCTCGAAGGCCAGGTCGATGAACTTGTCCTCCATGGTGATGACGTGCTTGCAGCAGTCGACGATGTCGTCGGCCACGGCCTTCGTCACCGCCCCCGTCTCCTTGTTGAAGGCGTGGTACAGCTTGATGATGCCTTCGCAGTGCAGGCTCTCGTCGCGCACCGACCAGCTGACGATCTGGCCCATGCCCTTCATCTTGTTGAAGCGCGGGAAGTTCATCAGCATGGCGAAGCTGGCGAACAGCTGCAGCCCTTCGGTGAAGCCGCCGAACATCGCCAGCGTCCGGCAGATGTCGGCCTCGGTCTCGACCCCGAACTGGCCCATGTAGTCGTGCTTGTCCTTCATGGCCTCGTATTCCATGAAGGCGCCGAACTCCGCCTCGGGCATGCCGATGGTCTCGAGCAGCAGGGCGTAGGCGGCGATGTGGATGGTCTCCATGTTGGCGAAGGCCGCCAGCATCATCTTGACCTCGGTCGGTTTGAACACCCGACCGTACCGCTCCATGTAGTTGTCCTGGACCTCGATGTCCGCCTGGGTGAAGAAGCGGAAGATCTGGGTCAGCAGGTTGCGCTCGCCGTCGTCCAGCTTGGCCGCCCAGTCCTTGCAGTCCTCGCCCAGCGGCACCTCTTCCGGCATCCAGTGGACCTGCTGCTGCTTCTTCCACATGTCGAAGGCCCACGGGTACCGGAACGGCTTGTAGGCGGCCGAAGCGGTCAGCAGGCCGGGCAGGGCGGGCGTGATCGGCGTGATGGCGTTCATGGCGAGCGATTCCAGCGGAGCAGACAGCCTCCACACCCTGCGGCACCCGACCGCCCACGCCAAGCCCCAAATCGCCCATCTTGCGATCACATTTCGACGCAGCCCCAGATGTAGTAGGTTCTAGCCAGATTTCTGGGGAGGGATGCGGGGATGAAGGTGAGCGTCCTGCTCCTCAACACCGCCGCCGCCGTCGTGAGCCACAATCCCTGCGTCCTGTCCCTGTGCATTCCGAATGATCAGCCTCGCCAGCTGCCCGGAGGCGAAGCTGACAGGGCCATGGCCATCCGCGGATGCGACCCTCGTGGCGGCGGGTGCCGGCACTCAACAAGCAAGGGACTCCAAATCACGTCATAGTGATAAAATGATCGAGTGAACCGGAGTCTAATTGACGGCCGAGGGAATGGGAGCCTTCGTGTCTTGCCGCGAGTTCACTTGAAGCCTTTGCGCGGCCTGGTTGCAGACCTGCATGTTGAATGATGCAGACCACTTTGGATGCTTCAGTTTCGAGGGCTTCCAAGATTGCCCAAGTTTGTGTTGATCCAATGCTGTGGCTATCTTCGCCATGTTGAATAAATGGACCGGGTTTTTTCGCGTGGCGAGAATCGTGATTCCTTTGAGTGTGGCGGTCTCGCTGTTGTTGCTTTCTTGCGGCGGTGGCGGCGGCACTTCCGCCCCGACGCCGGGATCGGGAACACCGACGCCGCCTGTTGGCGAGATCATTGTCCCGGTGGTCGGCAGCAGCCGCATGATCACGCCGGAGTTTAACAGCTATAATTTCAATGTGTTAAGGGTCGCGAGCGACGTCGAGAATCCCGCCTTGATCGCCGGGCTCCGCGCACTCAATGCAGGCAGCCTTCGTGTACCCGGTGGTACTCCGGGCGAATACTGGGACTGGCAGCGCGGCGGCATTCGTCTCGGACCCTATCCTGGTCTGCCCGGTCCCGCGCCCTTCGGAGATGATATTCTCGCGATTTCGGGCCTCACGCCACCGGTGATTGATCGGCTGCTGGACAATGTCGGCACTCCCGCACTTTTTACGGCGAACGTCCTAACAGCTTCCCTGGACGAGAACCTGACCGACATTGCTGCTTTCCGGGCGCTGGGCCAGCCCATCACTCGCATCGCCCTGGGCAATGAGGAGTACTTCCGGCTCCCCAATCCGGCAGCGCGCTTCCCCTCGGCGCGAGCCTATGGCGATCTCGCACGCGAGTGGGCGGGCCGGTTTCGGCTTGAGGCACCGACAGCCAGACTGGCCGTGATCGCGCCTTCGCCGCTTCGCAACACCGGCATCACTTTCGAAGACTGGATCGCAGGGCTTGATTCGGCCGCCGTATGGCCGGCGGTCGATGCCGTCGCGATCCACCCCTATTTCGACACAACGGCCTTGCGACCTCTTTCCTCGCCGGCCTCCGGCGAAGCCATGATCGCCGCCATGATCGCTCACGACAACGACTACCTCTCCCGGGTTACGGCCCGGATCCCGGCGAGCAAGTCCATCTGGGTGACCGAATGGAACGTCTTTGAGGAAGAGGCCGTTGCCGTCTCTGGCGGCAGCTGGCTCACGGCGGTGGCGAATCTGGCCCGCGCCGTCAACTTCCTCTCCAACCCCAGGGTCGAGCTGTCCTCCATGCACGTTGCCGTCGGTAACCGACAGTGGAGCGCGCTCACGGACGCCAGCGGCCGTGCGCTGGATTACGCTGACGGGCGACCCGTGGTGATCGTGGGAGCACCTTTCACGCTCACCGCAAATGGCGAAGCGATGGCGCTCCTGGGTGCAGCAACGCGCGGTGGCGGTTTGGCACAATCCCTCGACCTGGGGGCAGCATCTGGCGGCCGGGTACTGGTGGGCGCTCGCATCGCGAGCACGGACGGCCGGGTACGAGATATCCTTGTGAACGGACGCGCCACCTCGGTCAGGGTACAGACAAACGGGCGTGTGCTGCTGCTGACGGCGCAGTTCGACCGGGGGACCGTCGCGACGCAGACCCTGCAGCGCTCAAGTTTCTTCACAGCCGACAATCTGGTCACCCTGCCTCCTTTTTCGGCAGCCTTGATTGAACGGCCTTGAGCCGCGGCGCGGATTGGGCACCGCCTCGTTCGTCCATTATCTTGGCCGTCCCGCCTGAGTGCCCGCTGACACACCGGGATGGAGCCTGACGATCCTCGCCATCGCGATCACCGGGTCGGTCTTCCGCGTCACGGCGGTCGTCGAGATCCGCAAGCCCGACCGGCCCGGACGGGAAACCGAGGCGTGAGGACCCGGGCGTTGCGCCGCCGCCCCCGACGCTCGCCCCCTACTCCACCGCCGCCCGCACCTGATCCAGGAGCGCGTCCCGCGCGGCGCTGCGGGCGCGGCCGGTGGCGGTCGGCCAGGACGACAGGATCACCACCACCAGCCGGCGCTCCGGGTCCACGTGGATCTGCTGGCCGAAGATGCCGTTGGCCTCAAACCGCGTGCCGTCGGCGCGGGTCCACCACTGGAAGCCATAGCCCCGGTCGTTCTCCGGGAAGTCGATGCTCTGGGCCGTGGCGCGCTCGAACCACCGCGGGCTGGCGATCTGCCCGCCTGGCACGGCGCCGCGCTCCAGCGCCATCAGCCCGACCCGGCCCCAGTCCCTCAGGGTGGCCGAGACGCAGCAGCCGCCGCTCTCCCGGCCCTGCGCGTCCAGCATCCAGAAGGCGGCGCTCTCCATGCCCGCCGGATCCCAGATCTTTTCTTTCAGATAGGCCGCCAGCGGCTGGCCGGTCGCCCGCGCCACCAGCACCCCGATCAGATTGGTCTCGCCGGTGTTGTAGTTCCAGCGCTCGCCGGGCGGGAAGGCCCGCTCCAGCCGGCGCATATAGGCTACCGTCGCATCCTCCCCCGCCGGCGGCGGCGTCAGGTAGAAGCGCGCCACGTCCGAGGTCGGGTCGGTGTAGTCCTCGTCCCAG
>CAZUXK010000040.1:1179-3701 GCA_964624025.1 uncultured Brevundimonas sp. | reverse complement strand
GGCATGCGGCGCAGGTCGCGCTCGCGCCGCTCGGCCGGCCAGAACAGCACCTCCATATCCGGCGGGATGGCGAAGGGCGCGGCGGGCGCCGGGGCCGCAGGCGGCGGCGTCTGGGCCCCGGCGGGCGTCCCTCCCACCAGAGCACCGGCCAGAACGGCGGCCGCGGCGAGGGCCAGCAGGCAGCGACGGAACAGGGACATGCAGGAACTCCGCTTCGACGGGGCGAGGAAGGCCCGGCCCCGCCCCGGCGTCAAGCGCCGCGCCTCACTCCGGCAGGGTCCAGCGGGTCAGGACCGACCGCACCCGCCCGTCGCGACCCACCTCGATCAGGCCCGAGCGCACCGCCTCGCCCCCGGCCCAGGCCACCTCGGCCTCGAAGGCGAAGTAGCGGGTGGCGACCGTGACCTGCTCGCGTTCCGCCGCCGTCGGGGCCAGCTCGGCCAGCGCCGGCGTCGCCCAGACGGCGTCGACGTCGGCCCAGCCGCCCGCCGGCCGGCTGGCCAGCACCCGTCGCGCCGCCTCCACCGACAGCCGCTCCGGCACCAGCATGGCCAGCAGCGGCGCATCGGCCGGGGTCAGGCTGTTGACGTTGAACTGGCTCGGCCCCGTGGTCGGCAGGGCGCAGACGCGCGGCCGCAGCCGGGCGTAGGCCCCCGCCCCGACCCCCAGCCCGCGCAGCTCGCTGGGCTCTGCCAGCAGGCCGCCATCGGCGATGGCCTGCGCCAGCCGGCTGGCCAGCCGCTGCGCCTCCCCCGCCGACACGCCCAGCCCCTGCTGGAAGGCGACGAACTGCGCCTGACCCGTCGGGCTAGGGACCAGCGCGCCGGGCGCCCCCTCGACCAGGCTGTTCAGGTTGAAACAGGCCTGGCCGTCGCGCACGGTCAGGGCCAGTGCCCCGCCCTCGATCGGGAAGTCGAAGCGCCGGCCGTTCCACTCGGCCGGGGCCGGGGTCCGTTCGGGTGTGGCCTGCACCAGCTGGCGGATCCGCCGCCGCGCCAGCCGCTCAGCCCCCAGGGCGTACCACTGGGCCTGGGTCTGGACCTCGACGTTCTGGGCCCGCCGGATCGAGAAGCGCACATCGTCCAGCACCACCACGGCGACGATCGACAGGATCGCCACCAGGATCAGCACGGCCAGCAGGGCCGCCCCCTCGCGCGCGCGGCGGCTCATCCCGGGCCTCCGCCGACGAGGAACCACTGGGTGGTGCGGCCGAAGCGCGGGGCGGTCAGCTCCAGCGTCACCGCGTCCGGCAAAGGCTGGGCCGCCTCGCCCGGCCAGGCGGCGAAGGTGCGGCCGCTGGCCACAAACGCGATGCGCACCTCGCGCGTATCCTCCAGCAAGGTCTGGGTCAGGGGCGTTCCCGCGCCGGTCAGGTCCGGATAGACTTTCCGCTCGATGCGCCCGTCGACCGCGACATAGACTACCCGCTGCAGCGAGGCGCGCGGCCGCCCCTCCGGATTTGACCAGCCCGCCCGGGTCAGGCGTAACAGGACCTGACCCTCCCCGCCGGCGAAGGCGGGGCCCGCCCCGGTGCCGGTCCCGGCCACCGTCCGGTCCACCGCCTGCCCCAGATCGGCGCGAAGCAGCTGGCGCAGCCGCTGGAAGTCCGCCCCGGCCTCGGTGGCGGCACGCACCACCTCGCGATTGGTCAGCGACAGGTTGAGCAGAGCCACCCCCGCCACCGCCAGCAGGCCGAAGATGGCCAGGGCGATCAGCGTCTCGACCAGGGTGAAGCCGGACCGCGGGCGGCTCATGCGCCGCTGTCCCGGAAAGCGGTCAGGCGCGCCGTCTCCTGCGCCCCGTCGAACACCCGCACCTCGATCCGCACCATGCCGGCGTCGGGGGTGGTCGCGACCGTCTGCACCCAGCGCCAGGTCCTGTCGCCCATCACCGTTTCGCCTTCCGTCTCGCCGAAGGCCGGGGGATTGGGCAGGGTCAGGGCCTGGACCACGATGTTGTCGGCGACGATGCCCGACAGCACCCGCGTCTCCACATGGGCCGCGGCGCGGGTGTTCTCTCCGGCGAGGTTGATCAGCGCCAGGGCCGCCAGGGCGAAGACGGCGAAGGCGACCAGGGTCTCCAGCAGGCTGAAGCCGGCGCGGCGATCAGGGGCAGGGAAACGGGTCACGGGCGAACCGGGCGAGGACAGGGCCCCGCCCGCCTACGACATCCGTGTGACAATCCCGTCGCCGTCTCGCCTCGAAGGGTCAGCAGCTGAACCAGCTGCGGCACCAGCGGCGGTCGCCGAACGGCTTGTCCGCCGGCACATAGCGACCATCGCCGGTGTACCAGCCGTAACCGTCGAGGTAACGGCGGTACCCTTCCGGATAGCTGCCGGCGTCGTCGGCGTAGCTGTGGCCGAAGTAACCGTCCTCCTCGCCCCACAAGGCCCGGGAGTAGGGCTCGAAGACGCAACGGCTCCCCGGCCCGGACAGATCGACGAGCACGGGTTCGTAGCGGTCCCGGACCCGATAGCGGTAGCCGAAGTAGCAAAGCTCCCGCGAGTAGACGACGTTGCCGGA
>CAZUXK010000040.1:0-1079 GCA_964624025.1 uncultured Brevundimonas sp. | reverse complement strand
TCGCCGCCATGCAGCACCGCGCCCTTGTCGACGCGGGTGATGCGGCTGTCGGAAACGGTCACCGAGGCTCCCTCAAGCACGATCCCCTCGGCGAAATCCGCGATCAGGGTGTCGATGATGTCCAGACGGCCGCCGGTGCGGTCGGCGCGGACCATCACGCCGACGGCCCGCGGACCATAGTTGCCCGGGCTCGCGGTGCCGCGCAGGACCACCGTCTGCAGCAGGGACGGCGCGCCGGCACCCGGCGTGACGTCGATCCCGGTGGTCGCCCCCTGCACCGTGACCTCATGGGCGGTCAGGGTCGCGCCGTCGGCCACGATCGCCGGGCCTATGGTCTGGGCTTCCAGCACCGCATTGCGCAGATCGACCAGCCCGCCATCCGAAAGGATCGCCGGCGCGTCGCCCGCGTGGCGGAAACCGACCCGGCCGAGCACCGCCTCGCCGCCATAGTTGGCGATGCAGGGCGCCTCCCCGGCGTTGGGCGAGGCGAACACCACGTCGCGCACCTCCACCCGCACGCCCGGGGCGATGGTCAGACACGGCAGCCCGTCGGGCGCCTGCAGGGTCGCGGCCGTGTGGCGGCCCCAGTCGCGCGGATCGAACCCGGCCCCCTCCCCGAAGATGGTCATGGGCCGATCGACGTCGAGCCAGCCGACGCAGGGCCCGCCGCGGGCGCGCAGGATCAGGGTGCCGCCCGGGCGAACGCGGCGCACGGCGGCCTCGACCGCCCCGCTGCCGGGATTTCCGCCGCAGTCGACCAGCACCACCTCCTCCAGCACCGGCGGCCGCGGCGGCAGGTGGGGCCGGCCATGGGGATAGCCGCCCTGGCCGAAGCGGCGATGCGCGCGCGGCCTCGCCTGGGTCGGCGGCTGCAGCAGCAGGCCGAAGTTCGGACGCGTCTGGGCCTCGACCCGCGCCGCGGTCTGGGCCTGGGCGGCGTCGCCCGCCAGCGGCGGCAGCGCCAGCAGCCCCAGCACGGCCGCCGGCGCGGCCAGCGCCCTCAGGGCCAGACTCGGGGCCATGCGCCGGGCGCGGGTCCGGACCGGAGCGTCGGGGCGGCGGATGGTCGGGTCGGTCAT
>CAZUXK010000039.1:0-19670 GCA_964624025.1 uncultured Brevundimonas sp. | reverse complement strand
CCCGCGGCCAGCGCCGTGCGCCAGCGGCGGGCTTCCATGTTGAGGATGAAATCGAGGAGCCGGCGCATGTCTGCGCCTTAGCACCGGGAAGCGGACAACCAAAAGCGAGACTGGTTTGATCCGGCCTTCGCATCTGCGTAAAGAACTGGCCTCCCCGAACGAGACCCGTCCATGTCCCAGCTGCAGTCGTCCGCCCTCGCCCGCGTCAAGCCGTCGGCCACCCTCGCCGTCACCGCCAAGGCGCGCGAGCTCAAGCGCGCCGGCCGGGACGTGATCGGCCTGGGCGCCGGTGAGCCGGACTTCGATACGCCGGACAACATCAAGGCCGCCGCCATCGCCGCCATCCAGCGCGGCGAGACCAAGTACACCGACGTCGACGGACTGCCCGAGCTCAAGGCCGCCGTGGCCGCCAAGTTCGCGCGCGAGAACGGCCTGACCTACGGCGCCGACCAGATCCATGTCGCCCCGGGCGGCAAGGCGGTGATCTACAACGCCCTGGTGGCCACCCTGTCGCCCGGCGACGAGGTCATCGTCCCGGCCCCCTACTGGGTCAGCTATCCGGACATGGTGCTTCTGGCCGGCGGCGAGCCGGTGGTGGTGATCGGCCACGAGGCGGACGGCTTCAAGCTGAAGCCCGAGGCGCTGGAGGCGGCGATCACGCCGAAGACGAAGTGGCTGATCCTCAACAGCCCGTCCAACCCCACCGGCGCGGCCTATACCCGTGAGGAGTTGCGGGCGCTGGCCCTGGTGCTGGCGCGTCATCCCCACGTCTGGGTGATGACCGACGACATGTACGAGCACCTGATCTACGGCGACTTCGAATACACCACCATCGCCCAGGTGGCGCCGGCGCTGTACGAGCGCACCCTGACCGTCAACGGCGTGTCCAAGGCCTACGCCATGACCGGCTGGCGCATCGGCTATGCCGGCGGACCGAAGCCGCTGATCGACCTGATGCGCAAGGTCGCCGGTCAGACCACCTCCAACCCCTCCTCGATCAGCCAGTGGGCCGCCGTCGAGGCGCTGAACGGGCCGCAGGACTTCATCGGCGAGCGCCGCGACGCCTTCGAGCGCCGCCGCGACCTGGTGGTGTCGATGCTGAACCAGGCCACGGGCATCCGCTGCCCCAACCCGGAGGGCGCCTTCTATGTCTACCCGTCGGTCGAGGGCCTGATCGGCAAGGCGACGACGGACGGCAAGTTGATCGACAGCGACGAGGCCTTCGCCACCGCCCTGCTGGAGGCCGAGGGCGTGGCCGTGGTGCACGGGGCGGCCTTCGGCCTGAGCCCCTATTTCCGCATCAGCTACGCCACGTCGGACGCGGTGCTGGAAGACGCCTGCCGCCGCATCCAGCGCTTCGCGGCGAGCCTTCGATAAACACACTCAGCTTGAAGATACACACACTGTGTGTTTTCCTCTCGGGAGGAGGACTCCCGATGAGCAAGTACGAGCCCTTGACGCATTTTCTGGAGGGGCAGCGAGCGCATGAGGTCCCCATGACGTTCGACGAGATCGAACGCGTGCTCGGGTTCCGTCTGCCGGAGAAGGCGAGCGGCATCCGCGCCTGGTGGAGCAACAATCCCTCCAACAACGTCATGACGAAAGCCTGGCTTGCCGCTGGTTATGTCACCGAACGGGTGGACATGGCGGGTCGCCGTCTCGTTTTTCGGCGTGATCGAGGCGCCGCGATCCCCGAGGGGAACCCGTCGGCGGGCGCCAAGGGGGATCCCGGCTTTCTCGAACGCATCCGTGCGCGCCTTGGAGGCACTGTGACCATCGCACCGGGGGTCGACCTCACGGAACCGACGGGAGAGGTTTGGGACGCGGAATCCCAGTAAATGAGGCCAATCCTGCTAGACACCTGTGCGGCCATCTGGATGGTCGAAGGGGGACTGTCGAGCCGCGCCGAAGCCGAGGTTCGTCAGGCGAGGGAACAGGGCGTGGAGGTGCTCGTCTCCCCGATTACGGCTTGGGAGATCGGGCTGCTGGTTTCGCGCGGCCGTATCGCCCTCGTCCTGCCGCCGCAGGCCTGGTTCCGGACGTTGCTGGAAGAGGGCGTGACGCTCGCGGACATGTCGCCGGACATCCTGATCGCCGCATCGCAGCTGCCCGGCCCTCCCCTACGAGACCCGTCAGATCGGATCATCGCGGCCACAGCCAGGGCCCACAACTATCGCCTGATGACCCGGGACCGCCCGATTCTCGACTTCGCGGCGTCAGGACACGCCTTGGCCATACCCTGCTAGGTCACGCCGCCCGGCTGACCGCGAAGTCGGCGAGGCTCTCCAGCGCGGTGCGCCACGGCCCCGGCGCCACCGTCCGCAGGGCGGCCTTGGCCGCGCCGGCGTAGTCGTGGGCCATGTCGAGCGTCGCCACCAGGGCGCCGGTGCCGAGGATCAGCTCGCGGGCGCGGCGGAACTCCTCGTCGCCGCGCTGGCCGCCATCGATGGCGGCGCGCCAGAAGGCGTCCTCGCGCCCGGCGGTGCGGGCCATGGCGACCAGCAGCGGCAGGGTCACCTTGCCCTCGCGGAAGTCGTCGCCGGCGTTCTTGCCCAGCACCTCGGAGGCTCCGCCGTAGTCGAGGGCGTCATCGGCCAGCTGGAAGGCGAGCCCCAGGTTCAGGCCGTAGCTGCGCAGGGCCGTCACCGCAGCATCGGGGGCCTCGACCGCCAGCGCGCCGGTCTCGGCCGCCGCCGCGAACAGCTCGGCGGTCTTGGCCGAAATGATGCGCAGATAGGTGTCCTGGTCCAGCTTCAGGTCGTGGGCCCGGGTCAGCTGCAGCACCTCGCCCTGGGCGATCACGCTGGAGGCGTTGGCCAGCACCCCGAGGGCGCGCATCTGGCCGGTGTCGACCATCAACTCGAAGGCCCGGGCGAACAGGAAGTCGCCCACCAGCACGCTGGACGGCGCGCCCCAGATCAGGTGGGCGGCGACCTTGCCGCGGCGCAGCTCGGAGCTGTCGACCACATCGTCATGCAGCAGGGTGGCGGTATGGATGAACTCGACCGCGGCAGCGAACCGGTGGGCGTTGGCGAGGTCCCGGCCGCCGACAGCGCGGGCCGCGGCCACGGCGATCAGCGGACGCAGGCGCTTGCCGCCCGCCGAGACGATATGCTCGGCCAGCAGCGGGATGACCGGCACGGTCGACTGCATGCGATCGAGGATCAGACGGTCGACCTCGGCCATGTCGGGTCCCGCCAGACGCGCCAGGGCCCCGGCGTCGCCCTTCGGGCGGTCGGTCCGGGCGCGGGCGGCGGCGAGGGCGGCGTCCAAAGGCTTACTCGTTTCTTCTTTTGGCGCGGGGGAGCGCGCGGGATTCGCGTCGACGACTTGCCCCGGAGCAGCTGCGCCGACAATGGTGAGCCGGCCATGAGGGGTCAAGCCGCGTGACCGTCGCATCTACCGCCGCCGCGCCGGGGTCAACCCCTGTGCGCGAGGACCTGTTCCTCGGGGGCCGGGTGAAACTGCGCCAGCCGGCGCGCGGCTATCGCGCCGGGATGGACGCCGGCCTGCTCGCCGCCGCCTGCGGGGCCGCCCCCGGCCAGAGCGTGTTCGAGGCCGGCTGCGGGGCCGGCGCCGTGCTCTGCCAGATCGGGGCGCGCTGCCCGGACGTGCAGCTTCAGGGGCTGGAGCGTGATCCGGCCATGGCCGCCCTCGCCCGCGAGAACCTGACGCTCAACGGGTTCGGCGACCGTGGCGCCGTCCAGACCGGCGACGTGGCCGACCGCCCGCCGCCGGACGAGCGCGGCCGGTTCGACTGGGCCATCAGCAACCCGCCCTTCTTCGACGACCCGGGCGCCCTGCGCGCCCCCGGGCCGGGCAAGCGCGACGCCTGGCTGGCCGACGACGGCCTGCAGGCCTGGCTGGACCGGCTGTCCCTGACGGCGCGCGAGGGCGGCCGGGTGCTGCTGATCCACCGCGCCGACCGGATGGCCGACATTCTCGAGGGCCTGAAGCGCCGCTGCGGGTCCTTCGCCGTCCTGCCGGTGCACCCCTTCGCCGACGCCCCGGCCAAGCGGGTGCTGGTGCGCGCGATCCGCGGCGGCCGCGCCCCGCTGGTGCTGCACCCGCCCCTGGTGCTGCATGAGCGGAGCGGCGGGCCTACCCCGGAAGCAGCCGCCCTGTTGGCAGGAGCGACGGCGCTGCAGGTTTAGCGGCCTATCGCCCTTTTCGCCCTGCGGCCGGCGCGCTGAACCCCTGAACCAGCGCCTGGTGGAGGGCCGTCGGCCGGCCGGCGTCATCGAAGGCCAGGGGGCTGTCGCCGCCGCCCTGGCGGTTCACGAAGCTGTCGCCGTCGCGCAGGCCCCACAGGGTGAAGGCGTAGCGCTGCCGCTCGGGCAGGGCCGCGAAGGCCTCGGCATACTCCATCACCCGGGCGGTCTGCAGCGCCCGGCGGCTGTCGCGCCGGGCCCGGTCCAGCAGGCCGGCGCCCATGGGCGCGTCCAGCTCCGACACATGGATCGGCAGGCCGAAGGCGGCGGCGTCGCGCATGAAGGCGGTGATCTGGCCGGCCGGGATGTCGATGTCGAGGTGGGCCTGGGTGCCGATGCCGGTGACCGGCGCGCCGGCGGCGAGCAGCCGCTCGACCAGCCGCAGGAAGGTCGCGCCCTTCCGCGGCAGGTTCTCCAGATTATAGTCGTTGAGGAACAGCACCGCGTCGGGGTCGGCGGCGCGGGTCCTTTCGAAGGCACGGGCGATGTAGCCGTCCTGGCCGAACTGTGCGCTCCAGTGGCAGGTCCGCAGGCCGTCTCCGTTCTCGGCCACCGCCTCGTTGACGACGTCCCAGCCGGCCAGCTGCCCGCGGTACCGTCCCGCCACGACGGCGATGTAGTCGTCGAAGGCGGCGGGGCGGCGCGCCGGCTTGATCGCCTCGAACCAGTCCTGGCCCTGCGAGTACCAGATCAGCGCATGGCCGTGCAGGCGCATGCCGTTGGCGCGGGCGAAGGCGGCGATGCGGTCCGGCGCGTCGAAGCGCCAGCCGCCATCCTCCGCCAGGATGTACTCCATCTTCATCTCCCACTCGGGCGTGAGCTGGGAGACCTCGCGGCGGGCCAGGGTGGTCCAGGCCAGGTCATCGAGCTGGCCGCTCATCACGGCGACCCCGACCGGCGCCGGGGCCAGCGCCTTCAGCGGGGCGGCAGCCGGCGCCGCCTGGACATCCGCGCGGCTGCAGGCGGCGAGGGCGAGGCCCGAGAGCAGGACGCCTCGGCGCGGCATGCCCTTCTCCCCTTGTGGGAGAAGGTGAGCCGCGGAGCGGCCCGGATGAGGGGTTTGGGCGGGCGGGTTCAAGGCTCGGCTCTCCTGAGAGCGCAACCGGGTGAGGCGGCAAGACCCCACATCCGTCAGGCTTCGCCGGCCACCTTCTCCCACAAGGGGAGAAGGATGCCTTAAGCCGACCGGCGGCGCAGACCCAGCTCGTCCAGCGCGGCGCCGTCGCGCTTGCCCTGGGCGGCGAGCCGGTCGAGACGGGCCACCTCGGCCACATGCTCGAACTTCTTGAGCTCCTCGAAGGCCTCGCTGAGCGCGTCGCGGGCCCCGCTCTCCTCGGCCTCGAGGACGGCCAGATCGCCCTCGGCCACTGACTTGCGCAGCTTCCAGCCGTCGAGATAGGCGGTCAGCATCATGTTGGCGTCGGTGTCCTGGCGGGCGCGCTCGCGCTCGACCTCGGCCTCCGCCTCCAGCACCGCCAGCCGCATCTCGGTCGAGGCGCGACGCCCGGTGATCTCGGCGAGGCGCTTCTGCAGCGTCTCGACCTGATGGTTGGAAATCCGGATCAGGGATTGCGCCCAGGCGGTCATGGCAGGTCCTCCGTCAGCAACCCTTGATTCAGAATCGTTTCCAGACGGCTAAAGCTCTCGGCCATCGGCGTCGCCTCGTCCGGCGACTGGCTGAGGAAGGCCTCCAGACCGGGGTTCAGGGCGATGGCCCGGTCGACGATCGGATCGGCCCCGGCGCGATAGGCGCCGATGCGGATCAGCTCCTCCATGTTCGTATAGGCGCTCAGGCTCTGGCGGGCGCGGCGCGTCAGGTCCCACTCCGCCGGGCTCTGGCAGCCCGGCAGGGTCCGGCTCACCGACTTGAGCACGTCGATGGCCGGGAAGCGGCCGCGCTCGGCGATCTTGCGGTCCATGACGATGTGGCCGTCGAGGATCCCGCGCACGGCGTCGGCGATCGGCTCGTCATGGTCGCCGCCGTCCACCAGCACGGTGAACAGGGCCGTGATCGGTCCCGCCGTGGTGCCGTCCGGGCGGCGGGGGCGCGGCCCCGCCCCCCCCCCCCCCAAGGGGCGGTTGGGTTGAAAGTGGGGGGGAGTAAAAATGGTGGTGGGGGGCGCGGCGGTTGGCGGCGCGGTGCTGCAAAGCAACGCTGCCCGCTCCAGCAGCTTGGGCAGTTCGGTGAAGACGGTCGGCGTATAACCCTTGGTGGTCGGCGGCTCGCCGGCGGCCAGGCCGATCTCGCGCTGGGCCATGGCGAAACGGGTCACCGAATCCATCAGGCACAGGACCTCAAGGTCCTGGTCGCGCAGGAACTCGGCCAGGGCCAGGGTCATGTAGGCGGCCTGGCGGCGCTTGAGGGCGGGCTCGTCCGAGGTGGCGACCACGACGATGGCGCGGGCCAGCCCCGCCTCCCCCAGCGTCTCCTCGATGAACTCCCGCACCTCCCGGCCCCGTTCGCCGATCAGGCCGACAACGACGGCGTCACAGCTGGCCTGGCGCGCCAGCATCGACAGCAGCACCGACTTGCCGACGCCCGAGCCGGCGAAGATGCCCAGGCGCTGGCCGCGGCAGGTGGTGGTGAACACATCCATGGCCCGGACGCCGAGGTCGAGCCGCTCGCCCACCCGGCCGCGGGCATGGGCCGGCGGCGGCGGCGCCCGCAGCGGATAGGGGACGGGCCCGGTCGGCAGCGGCCCCTTGCCGTCGATCGGCTGGCCGAAGGCGTCGACGATCCGCCCCAGCCAGGCTGACGTCGGCCGGACGGCGGCGGCGGAGTCGATGATGCGGATGTCGGCGCCCGGGGCCACCCCCTCGACCGGGCCGAACGGCATCAGCAAGGCCTTGGCGTCGCGGAAGCCGACGACCTCGGCCGGCAGGGGCGGCTGGTGCAGGCGCTGGATCTCGGCCCGGGCCCCGACCGCCAGCCTGCTCAGCCCGCCGCGGCTCTCGATCAGCAGGCCGTTGACCCCCGCCACCTTGCCGGTGACACTGAGGGGATCGATCGCGTCGACGGCGGCGATGAGATTGCGCAACGGGCGACGGCCTCAGGAACGGGGAGCGTCTGAATCGTGGGCTGACGTGGTTAACGGGGCGTGAAGCCCCGTCTCCGCACCGGCCTTCAGCGCGCCGCGAGAGTGCGCGTGAAAAAGGCCGCCACCTCGGCGTTGAAGCCCTGCTGGAAGGCGGCGCGGTCAAAGCCCGGCGTGGCGGCGCAGACGACCGGCGCGGCGGCCGCCAGCTCGGGCGAGCAGGGCGGCATCATGTCGAAGTGATCCGCCCCCGCGACCACATGGTACTCCGGCGGCGTCGGCAGGGCGTCGTGCACGGCCTGGGCGTAGAAGGGATGCGGCAGGACGCGGTCGCGCGACGGCCGCCACAGCTGCACCGGAACATCGACCTCCGCCAGCCCCTCACGGCCGAAGGTGTAGCCCAGAGCCGGCGCCGCAGCGACCACGGCCCGGATGCGGCGGTCGTGGGTCCACTCGGGATCGTAGGCGGTCGCCGAGGCCCCCTGGGCGGCGACCAGTCTGCAGTCGTAGAAGCCCGGGTTGGCGCGGCAGTGGTCGATCACCCGGGTCAGGGCGGGGCGTCCGCCGGCGGCGGACAGCACGGTGAAGCCGCCGGACGAGAAGCCGAAGGCGCCGATGCGGTCCGCATCGACCTGCAGCCCGCCGGCGCCGGCCTCCACCATGTAGTCGATCAGGCGCTTCAGCTGGCGCGGCCGCTCGGCCACCTCGGTGGCCCGGCTCTGGTCGCGGTAGTTGTCGCCGGTGTGGCTAATGGCGGCGACCATGAAGCCGGCGCGGGCCAGAGCTTCGGCGGTCGCGGCATGGCCGGTCCAGCTGCCGCCGTTGCCGTGCGAGATGACCACCAGCGGGACCCGGGCCCCGGGGACCGCGCCGACCGGCAGCCAGACTCCGCCTTCGATCGCGGGGCCGTCCCCGTCCGGCATGGTCAGCCGCAGGCGGATGACGGTCGCGGCCGCCTCGGCTGAAGCCGGGGCGACGGCCGGCGCGAGAGTGTGGCCGGGGGTCGGAAGGGCGGCCGTGAGTGCGGCGGCGACAGTGGCGAGGAGGGCGAGGCGGGACGTCATGGGAAGCGATCCGTGAGGGGTTGCGATGCCCCTTCCGATGCCGCCGCCCGGCCGGCCCCGCCAGCGCCGCTTCGCCAACGGGCGAACGGCTTCGCCAGCGGGCCGACGGGGCTGCATCCGGCGGCCGGCTCGGCTATGGCGAGAGCCATGCTGCGCCGTCCTGCCCGCCCCTCCCCGGCCCTCGTTCGCCTCGGGATCGCCGTCGCCCTGTCGACGGCCGCGGGCGTGTTCCTCGGCCTGCTCGGCCCCTTCGGCAGCTACCGCAACGGCGCCGCGCCGGAGCGGATCGCCTATTTCGTCGGGACCTTCTGGGTCGCCAGCCTGCTCTACGCCGTCATCGTCCCGGCTGCGGCCCGGGCGGCGGCGCGCGCGCGGCTGCCCCTGTGGCTGTGGGCCCCGCCGGTGATCGCCGCCACCGCCGTGCCCGTCGCCGCCGTCAGCCGCGTCGGGGCCCAGTCCCTGTGGCCCTGGATCGGCGAGCAGGTCGGGCTGCTGGAATGGTATGGGCAGAGCCTGACCCTCAGCGTCGCCGCCGTCGGCGCCGCCCTGCTGGTGCGTCGCAGCTGGTCGACGGCGGGGGCCGGGCCGTTGGCCGGGATCGCGTCCGCAGACGCGCCGCCCGCCGAAGCGCTGGACCGGCCCCTGGCCCGCGGCGAGGTCCTGTGCCTGCAGATGGAGGACCACTATGTCCGCATCCACACCCCGACCGGGTCGCGGCTGGAGCTGATGTCGATGAGCCGGGCCATCGCCGCCCTCGGCGGGATCGAGGGCCGGCGGGTGCACCGGTCGTGGTGGGTGGCGCGCGCGGCGGTGGAGGCGGCCGAACCGGACGGCCGCAACTGGCGTCTCAGGCTGCGCGGCGGCCTGCGTGCCCCGGTATCCCGCGCCAATGTCGCCCCCCTGCGGGCGGCCGGCTGGCTGCCCGCAGGGGACTGAAGCGCCCTACTGACCCTGCCCCAGGCTGTAGCCCGGCTGGCCATCGAAGTCACACAGGTGCTCGGTCTTGATGAACGCGATCCCGGCCTCGGCGGCGCGCAGCTGCAGGGCGGCGATCTCCTGCACCGTGACCGGGCCGCCGCCGTTCATGAAGCGGCAGCGCCAGTGGTCGGTCAGCAGGGTCTCGGGGGCCCCGTCCGGCCACACCTTGACCCCGCGGTTGGTGACCATCTTCAGCTTCAGCCGGTTGTCCTCGACCGACTGCAGCCGGGCGGCGAGGGTGTCCGGGGAGCCGTCGCGGAACTCGACGAACAGATCGACGCCGACCGTGGTCTTGCTGGCGGCCGGACGGCGTTCGGCCTCGGCCGGCTCCAGCCGCAGCGGCGCCGCGCCGGCGTAGCTGACCGGGGTCAGGCGCTCGGGACGACGCCCGAGCCGCGCGATCACCGCCTGGGCGAAGCCGTCGGTGCCGACGTTCTCGCGCGAGATCGCCGGGTCGTAGACGTCGGGCGTGTGGACCCCGTCCTCCAGCGTGGCCAGCCAGGCGTTGTGGATGCGCTCGGCCACCTCGCCGCGCCCCAGATGGTTGAGCATCATCACCGCCGACAGCAGGAGGCCCGAGGGGTTGGCCACGCCCTTGCCGGCGAGGTCCGGGGCCGAGCCGTGCACCGCCTCGAACATGGCGATTGTGCCGCCAATGTTGGCGCTGCCGCCCATGCCGACCGAGCCGGCGATCTGGGCCGCGATGTCCGAGATGATGTCGCCGTACAGGTTCGGCGTGACGATCACGTCGAACATCTCCGGCGTGTCGGCCAGCCGCGCCGCGCCGATGTCGATGATCCAGTGATCCTTTTCGATATCCGGATACTCGGCGCCGATCTCGTTGAAGACCTGGTGGAACAGGCCGTCGGTCAGCTTCATGATGTTGTCTTTCGTGAAGCAGCTGACCTTGCGGCGGCCATTGGCGCGCGCGTACTCGAAGGCGTAGCGGACGATGCGTTCGCAGCCCGGGCGGCTGACGATCTTCAGGCACTGATAGACCTCGGTGGTCTGGCGGTGCTCGATCCCGGCGTAGAGGTCCTCTTCATTCTCGCGCACGATGACCACGTCCATCCCCGGATGGCGGGTGCGAACGAACGGCGCCCAGGCCGTGCAGGGCCGAACGTTGGCGTACAGGCCCACGGTCTTGCGGATCGTCACGTTCAGCGACTTGAAGCCGCCGCCCTGGGGCGTGGTGATCGGCGCCTTCAGGAACACGCCGTTGCGGCGCAGGCTGTCCCACGACTCCGGCGCGATGCCGGACGTGTGGCCGGCGTTGTAGACCCGCTCGCCGATGTCGATGACGTCGTACCGGAGGTCGGCTCCCGCGGCGTCGAGCACCGAGAGGGTGGCGGTCATGATTTCCGGGCCGATGCCGTCGCCGAAGGCGACCGTGACGCGCTGGGTCATGTGAACTCCTTTGAATGTGGCGCGCCGTCTAGCCGTCGCCGGCCCCATTCAAAAGCTCATGGCAACAATGCCATTGATAAGAATTTCATATGATATCCCGCGACGTGGGTTCAGCGCGACTGAGCCAGCCTTGAGAGACCCTGCGGCGGCGGCTGTTGTGGCCGTCGGTCCGGGGACATAGATCAGGGGCTCCGCCAGACTGGAGCGCCCGATGTCCGACCTGCCCGCCTATGACGCCGCCCGCCATCGCAAGGCCGGTCGCGGCAAGGTCTACGCCTCGATCCTCGACACCATCGGCGACACGCCCCTGGTCGCCCTGCCGCGCCTGTCAGCCGAGTTGACGCCGAAGGCGACGGTGCTGGCCAAGCTGGAGTTCTTCAATCCGATCGCCTCGGTCAAGGACCGGATCGGCGTCGCCATGATCGAGGCGCTGGAGCAGGCCGGCCGCATCGGCCCGGGCAGCGTCCTGATCGAACCGACCAGCGGCAACACCGGCATCGCCCTGGCCTTCGTGGCCGCCGCCAAGGGCTACCGCCTGATCCTCGTGATGCCGGAAAGCATGTCGATCGAGCGCCGCAAGATGCTGGCGCTCCTCGGCGCGGAGCTCGTGCTGACGCCGGCCGAAAAGGGCATGAAGGGGGCCATCGCCATGGCCCAGGAGCTGCTCGACCGCACGCCGGGCGCGGTCTCGCCGGCCCAGTTCGACAACCCGGCCAATCCGGCCATCCACCGCGTCTCGACGGCCGAGGAGATCTGGGCCGACACCGGCGGGGCCGTGGACATCGTGGTCGCCGGCGTCGGCACCGGCGGCACCATCACCGGCGTCGGCCAGGTGCTGAAGGCCCGCAAGCCCGGCCTGCGGATGGTCGCGGTTGAACCCACCGCCAGCCCCGTCCTGTCCGGCGGCGAGCCCGGTCCCCACAAGATCCAGGGCATCGGGGCGGGCTTCGTCCCCTCGGTCGTTGATCGGGCGATGATCGACGCGGTCGAGCAGGTGTCGAACGAGGACGCCTTCGACATGGCCCGCCGCGCGGCGCGTACCGAGGGCCTGCCCGTCGGCATCAGCTCCGGCGCCGCCCTGACCGCCGCCTTCCGATTGGCCGCCCGCGACGAGAACACCGGCAAGACGATCGTGGCCATCATCCCCAGCTTCGCCGAGCGCTATCTGTCGACGGCGCTGTTCGAGGGACTGTGAGGGACCGGACGACGCCTGTCATCGGCGATTAACCCTCTCCCCCTAGCCTCGGCTCGTCATGACCGACGCTGCGGCCCCCGCCGCCCCGGGCCCCGGGCCCGAGGGCCATCGCGCCCGCCAGGCGCTGCTGAAGCGCCTGGCCGATGTCGTGTCCCTGCCGGCCAGCCGCATCAACGCCTTCGAGCGATCGGTGGTCGGCGACCTGCTGGTCGAGATGTTGCGCCTGGCCGAGCCGAAGGAGCGGCTGCGAGTGGCGGCCCGTTTGGCCCCTCTTAGCGAACTGCCCAACGCCCTCGCGCGGATGCTGTTGCGCGACACCCCCGACATCGCCGGTCTGCTGATCGAGCGCTGCGCCGCCCTGACCGACGCGGACCTTTGCGCCGCCGCCCAGGACACCGGTCTTGAGCACCGGCTGCTGATGGCCCAGCGCCGCGGCCTGTCCGAAGTGCTGACCGAAACCCTGATGTCGCCGGGCGAACCCGAGGTGGTGGCCGCCCTGTTGCGCAATGCCACCGCCAGCCTGTCGCCGCCGGGCGTGGAGATGATGGTGGGGCTCAGCCGCGACCACCCGGCGCTTTGCGAACTGCTGCTGCGCCGGCCCGAGCTGCGGCCGTCAGGCGCCTACGCCATGTTCTGGTGGTGCGGCCCGGAGGAGCGGCGCCTGATCCTGCAGCGCTTCGCCGTCTCCCGCGAGGTGATGCAGGAGGTGGTCGAGGACGTCTTCGCCATGGCCGCGGCGGAGAACTGGTCCGATCCGGTTGCGCGCAAGGCCCTGCAGTTCATCGAACGACGCCAGCGCAACCGGGCGGCGATCGAGAAGAGCCCGTTCGCTGATCTGGAGGCCGCCATCGCCCACGCCGCGCGCGAGGGGCTGAGCCGGGAGACCGCAACCGAAATCGCCTATCTGTCGGGACTGAAGCCGCTGACAGGGGCCAAGATCCTCGGCGACCTCGGCGGCGAGCCGATCGCCATCCTGTGCAAGGCGACCGGCCTCGACCGGAACGACCTCGCCGCCCTGTGGCGCGCCCTGCGCCGCCCCGAGACCGACGACAGCGGCGCGGTCCACCCGACCTGGGAGCGGGTGCAGCAGACCTGGGAAATGCTCGCCGTGGACCGGGCGCAGACCGTTCTGCGCTACTGGAACTGGGCGCTCTCCTCGGCGCTGTCGCCGCGCCTGCTGCAGGCGATCCGCGAGGGCGATGAAGAGGCGGCCGACCCTTATGCGACGCCCGAAAGACTCGCCATCCTGACCTTGTCCCACGACTTCAGACGACCCGGCTGATCTGGACAGGGGCCCTCCAGCTCTTGTGAAGCCATGTTGATCGGGCCGGGGAATACGTGTATCGGCGGAACCGTACACGGGCCTCGCCTGCACGATTTCATAAACACTTAGCTGGAAAACGTTTGTATGGAACAGAAGTCTGAGCTTCTGGAGATGACCGCCGACATCGTGTCGGCCTATGTCGGCAACAATTCGGTCGAGGCGGCGACGCTGCCGCAACTGATCCAGAACATCCACACGGCGCTGTCGCAGATTTCCAGCGGCCCGGTCGAGCCGGAGCCGACGCCGCAGGAGCCGGCCGTGCCGGTCCGCAAGTCGATCACCCCGGACTACCTGATCTGCCTGGAAGATGGTCGCAAGTTTAAGTCGCTGAAGCGCCACCTGCGCACCAAGTACGACATGAGCCCGGAAGATTATCGCGCCAAGTGGGGCCTGCCGAAGGACTACCCGATGGTGGCCCCGGACTATGCGCGCGCCCGCTCGGAGCTGGCCAAGCAGATGGGCCTGGGCCAGGGCGGCCGGAAGCCGGCCCGCGCCGGTCGCGCCAAGAAGTAATCAGGCGCCGCGCGCCACGAATGCGCCATTGAGGAAGCCCGGCTTGCCATAGCGCAGCCGGGCTTTTTCGTGGTCGATGACTGACCCGCCGGCGGCCTCCAGCACCGCCTGCCCGGCCGCCGTATCCCACTCCGAGGTCGGGCCGGTGCGGGGGTAGAGGTCGGCCTCGCCCCCCGCGATCAGGCAGAACTTGAGCGAGGAGTCGACGCCCCGCCAGCGTGCGGCTCCATGTGTGGCGGCGAGCGCCCCGGCCTCCGCCGCCCCGACAGCATGGCTCAGCACCATCTCCGGCGCCGCGGGTCGCGGCCGGGCCGCCAGCGGTCGCCAACCCCCGTCGCCCTCGCGCGTCCGCGCCCCGCGCCCCGTTCCGCGATGATCGGAAGCCCAGCTCCGCGCCAGCGCCGGGGCCATGACCGCCCCGGCCGCCGGATAGTCCGCGCGCATGAGGGCGATGTTGACGGTGAAGGCGTCCTTGCCGGCGACGAAGCCGCGCGTGCCGTCCAGCGGATCGACCAGCCACCACCAGGCCCCGGTGCGCAGCTCAGCCCCTGCCGCCGCCGCCTCCTCGGCCACGGCCGGGACGGCGGGCCAGAGGGCGGCCAGGCGCGTCAGGATCAGGGCCTCGGCCCGCTCGTCCGCTTCCGTCACCGGGCTGTCATCGGCCTTGCGCCCGGCCACGACGCCGCTGCGCCAGTACGGCAGGATCAACGCGCCGGCCGCCTCGGCGAGGGTGGCGATCTCCGCCTCGAGGGCGCCGGAGGCGAGGTCGGCGGCGGGATCGCCGGTCGGAGCTGGGATCATGCGCCGGTGATACGCCGCCCCGGCGGTTGGACGAAGGGGCAAATCAGGCCAGCTTGCGCCGGCTTCCATCTCCCGGGTGCCTTCATGTCCGATCCGACCGCCGCCGTCCGCGCCGTCGACCTCGCCGCCCTCGTCGCCGGCAAGCTGTGCCACGACTTCATCAGCCCGGCGGGCGCGATCTCGTCGGGCCTCGACCTGCTGAACGACCCTTCGGCCCAGGACATGCGCGATGACGCCCTGGCCCTGATCACCCAGAGCGCCGGAAAGATGGTGGCGCTGGTGCACTTCGCGCGGGTCGCCTTCGGGGCCTCGACAACGGCCGAGCGGTCCAGTGCGGACACCCTGATGGGTCTGGTGGACGGCCTCCTGTCCGGCGGCCGCGCCCAGATCGCCTGGGCCCTCGGGGTCGACGAGTTCGGCAAGCCGCAAGGCCGCGCCCTGCTCAACCTTGCCTACATGACGGTCGGCGCCCTGCCGTCCGGCGGCGTCGCCGCCATCTCGGCCCGCCAGGACGAGCGTGGCCTGATCCTGCAGGGCGTGGCCGAGGGGACCCGCGCCCGGCTCAAGCCCGAGGTCCTGACCGGCCTGTCCGGCCACACCCTCGTCGAGGGGCTGCAGGGCCAATGGATCCAGCCCTACTGGCTGTGGCTGACGGTGACCGAGGCCGGCGGCCAGCTGAGCGTGGATGCGACCGAAGGGCGCGTCGTCCTCACAGCCCTAATGCCGGCTTAAACCGGTTTCCAAACGGGTCGTTAACCGCCGCAACGCGATCATGGAAGGCGAAGCGCGGCGTCAGGCCGGCTGGAAGGATCGGCCCTTGGACGTCAGGACCTGTCTCATCGTCGACGACAGCCGGATCATCCGCAAGGTGGCCCGGCGGATCGTCGAGGACCTCGGCTTCGAGGTCGACGAGGCCGGCGACGGCGCGGAGGCGCTGGCCTACTGCGCGGCCACGCGCCCGGACGTCATCCTGCTCGACTGGAACATGCCTGTAATGGACGGGCTCACCTTCATCCGCCGCCTGCGCGCCCAGTCGGGCGACGGCGCGCCGAAGGTGCTGTTCTGCACCATCGAGACCGACCCCGACCGCATCGCCGAGGCGTTGGAGGCGGGGGCCGACGATTATGTGATGAAACCGTTCGACGGCGACATCCTGCACGCCAAGCTGGCCGAGGTGGGAGCCGCCCCGCCGCCATGAAGCCCGAGCATTTCGAGCGTCTGCAGGCCCTCGTCGCCTCCCGCATCGGGATGCGGCTCAACCGCACGCGCATGCACCTTGCCGATCACCGGCTCGGGCCGATCGCGCGACGCGAGGGCTTCGCCTCAGTCGACGACCTGCTCACCACCCTGTGGAGCCGTCCGGTCGCCTCGCTCGGCTGGAGCGTGATCGAGGCCATGCTCAACCTCGAGACCTGGTTCCTGCGCGATCGCACCGCCTTCGAGGTGCTGCAGCGGGAGCTGCTGCCGGCGCTGGGGCGCGCCCGCAACGGGGCCCGCCTCAAGCTGCTGTCGGCCGGCTGCGCCACCGGCCAGGAAGCCTTCTCGATGGCGATCGTCTGCGCCGAGGCCGGCATCGAGGTCGAGATCACCGGCCTTGACCTGTCGCACGCCGGTCTCGAGCGCGCGCGCAGCGGCGTCTACACCGCCTTCGAGATCCAGCGCGGCCTGAGCGCCGCGCGCATGCTGGCGCACTTCGACAAGTCCGGCGACACTTGGCGGGCCCGGCCGGAACTGCGCGGCCGCATCAGCTTCGTGCGCGAGAACCTGCTCGATCCGCCGGAGACGCGGCAGACCTTCGACGTGGTGTTCTGCCGCCAAGTCCTGAGCGAGGTCGAGCCAGCCCGGCGCACCTCGGTCATCGAGGGCCTCGAGGCGCGGCTGGTGGATGACGGCTGTCTGTTCCTCGGCGCCGAGGAGCGGATCGAGGGCGACACCCTCGCCTTCCGGCCGGTCGCCGGCCGGCGCGGCCTGTACGTCAAGGGGCCGTCGACGGTTCGCCGCGCGGCCTGATACGTCCCTCATCGACGGGGGCGATCCCCCCCGGCTATGCTGACCCCGGACCGTTCCGGAGCTGCCCATGTCCCGCCTCGCCCTGCTCGTCGGCGCGCTCGTCGCCGGCCTCGTGCTTGCCGTGCTGGCCCTCCAGGTTCCTTCCGCCCGCCCCGCCGACGCCCCGCCGGACGTCTTCGCCGCCGGCCGGGCCATGGTCGACATCCGCCGCATCGCCGCCGCGCCGCATCCGGTGGGCACGCCGGAACATGCCGAGGTGCGGGCGTATCTGGTCGACCGCATGACCGAACTGGGCCTCGCCCCGGAGGTCCAGGTCGGCGTGCTGTCGCCCGAGGCCTCCCAGCGGCTGGAACGCTGGAGCGACGGCGCCATCGCCGGCTACAGCCGCGTCTTCAATCTGGTCGGCGTGCTGCCCGGTCAGGATCGCGCCGCCCCGGCCGTGCTGCTGATGGCCCACTATGACACCGCGTGGGACTCGCCGGGGGCGGCTGACGATTCGGCTGGCGTCGCCGCCATCCTCGAGGCGGTGCGCGTACTGCAGGCCGAGGGGCCGTTCGAACGCGACCTCGTGGTGCTGCTCACCGACGCCGAGGAGCTGAACCTCGACGGGGCCCGCGCCTTCTTCAGCGAACACCCGCTGCGGGATCGCATCGGCCTGGTCATCAATCTGGAGGCGCGCGGCGGCGGCGGCCGCGCCATGATGTTCGAGACCGGCCCCGGCAACGCGGAGACCGTCGCCCTGTTCGCCCGCGCCGCCGGCCAGGTCGAGGGCGGCGTCACCGGCAACGCCCTGGCCACGCTGGTCTATGAGAACATGCCCAACGGCACCGACTACACCATCCCCAAGGCGCGCGGGATCGCCGGGCTGAACATCGCCTTCATCGGCCGGCCGGACCAGTATCACTCGCCGACCTCGACGCCCGAGGCGCTCGATCCGGGCGCGCTTCAGCACCTCGGCGACCAGGCCCTGACCCTCGCTCGGCTGGCCCTGAGCGACGAAACCCTGCCGCAAGCGAGGCAGAATGTGGTGTTCGCCGACCTGCTTGGCCGCGTCGTGCTGGTGCATCCCGCGGGCCTCGGTTGGGCCCTGCTGAGCCTGACCCTCGCCGCGCTCGGCGTGGCCGCCTGGCGCTGGCGCGACGAGGCCCGGCCCGCCGCCATCGGCCGCGGCGCGGTCGAGGCCCTGTTCGCCACCCTCGTCGCCGTCATCGCCGCCTGGGCCGCCCGCGGCCTGGCAGGACCGATGGGCGAACGCTACGGGGCGGGCGGAGCCGACCTCTACTACACCCTGCTGCGGCGCCTGCCGTGGATCGAGGCCGGCATCGGCCTGGCCCTCGCCGGCGTGCTGCTGGCGGTGCTGGTCGGCCGCGCCCGGCTGCGTCCGCGCTGGCAGGCGGCCGGCGTCGCCGCCCTCGCCGTACCCGGGGTGCTGGCAAGCGGACCGGACCTCGTCCTGCTGGTCTGCGTCGCCGCCGCGCTCGGCCTCGCCTTCACCCCGCCCCTCGCGGCCGAAGCGCGTCGCGCCGGCACGATCGGCTGGATGGCTGTGCTTGTGCTGATCGGGGCCGTGGCCCAGCTTCTCGCCCCGACCGCGGCCTTCCTGATCCTGTGGCCGGCGCTGGTGTTCGCCCTCGGCCTCGTCGCTGCGGCCCTGCTGGCGCCCCGCTTCGGCGAGGTGCGGGCGCTCGCGCCCCTGACCCTCGGGCTGGCGCTGGTGTCCGCCTGGCTGTTCTATCAGGCTCATCCGGTGATCCTCGGCATCGGCATGGACCTGCCCGGCGTGACGGCTCTGTTCGTGCTCCTGATCGGGGCCGGGGCGCGGCTGCTGGCGCCGGAGCCGCACCTCGCGCGGCCGCTGACGCTGGTCGCGGTCGTTCTCGTGCTCGCGGGCGGCGCGTTCGGCCTCGGCGGCCGGTTCGCCGAGCCCCTGCCCCCGCCTTCCGCCGGCGGCCCGACCTGATCAGTGGTCGCGGCGGCCCGGTCATTCCGGCGACGAAGCGTTTGACCGATCCGGACCGCCCGCCCCCAGCTCGAGGGTGGCGACCCGGGTCGGGCCCCGTTCCCGGCGCCGCTACAGCAGGCTGGCCAGGTCCCGCCGGATCTCGTGCAGGGTCGCGAGTCCATAGCCGTCGGGGTCGGCGGGTTCGATCCTCAGCGCCGGCATCAGCGCCTCGACAGCCGCCACGGCATCCAGCAGCGGACTCCTGGACCGGGGTCGCCGGTCCAGCACCGCGAGGACGGCGCGGAGCGCGGCCCCGTAGGCCGCGAAGACATCCTGGCCCACGTTGTGACCCCGTTCCGAGGTCCAGTAGCTGTCAGAGAGCTTGCGCCCCGCATCCTCGGCCTGTCGGGCGAAGATCAGGATGAGGTGAGGTCTCAGCCGCACCAGTCTCCGGCCCAGCCGCTTGCTTGTCAGCTCGCGGGCCACAGTCTCGATCGCGGCGGCCAGCCGGGGGGACGGCGGCTCCGGCAGGAGGGCCGAGACCGCTTCAAGAGCGGGACTCCGTCGATGGCGGGAAAGAAAATCGAACAGGCCCATCGCTATGTGATCCCCCCGGCCCTTCGCAGCGTCAACGGCGGACGCCTGGACGACCAGCCGATACCACGTCAGTTCCGGTCGCACCGGCATCACTCCCGCCCGAGGCGAAAAGAGAACATCTTGTGAACCGGAACAAATCGTGCACATAGTGCGCCTCACCACAGGGGGCGGGTCCATGGCGGGTCTCTCCCGGAACCAGACGGGAATCATGGCAAGGGAGACGAAGGCGATGGCGCAGGCGGCATTGAAACTGGTGGGCAAGGAAGACGGCGACAAGCAGCGGGCGCTCGAGGCGGCGATCTCCCAGATCGATCGCGCCTTCGGCAAGGGCTCGGTGATGAAGCTCGGCAAGGGCGGGGTCGTGAACGAGATCGAGTCGGTCTCGACCGGTTCGCTCGGCCTCGACATGGCGCTTGGCATCGGCGGCCTGCCCAAGGGCCGGGTGATCGAGATCTTCGGCCCGGAAAGCTCGGGCAAGACCACCCTGGCGCTGCACACCGTGGCCGAGGTGCAGAAGGCCGGCGGCACCGCCGCCTTCGTCGACGCCGAACACGCGCTCGATCCGGTCTACGCCCAGAAGCTGGGGGTCAATC